>NZ_JBFUPN010000027.1:0-109336 GCF_041355315.1 Mucilaginibacter sp. RCC_168 | reverse complement strand
TTTTTTTCTTTTTTTTATCCTAAAGTTTTGACCGCCTTTCCTCTCTTTTCTCTTCCTCCTCAGCGGGCTGCAAAGGTGCGAATCTTATTTCAATTTACCAAGTGAAATTTTCACTTTTTTAAACTTTTTTTTATTCGCTAAATCTTCAAAAAACAACGCCCTTTTTCCTTGAGCGGCCACAAATGTACAGAGAAAAACACTTACGCTCCAAGAGAAATTTTGAAATAATTAAAACTATTTTACAACTACCTGTAAACTAACCCTAAATTCATTCGCCACACCCTTACTTCAGCCCATAATAATAGCATTTACCTTATTTGTATATTTGAAAAGTATATGAACAAGCACCCATTTCCCGAAAACTTCCTGGCCTCATTAAGCGCAGAAAACGGATTTGATGAGCAAAATTTTATAAATGCTCATGAAAATTCTGATGCGCCTACATCTATAAGGTTAAATCCTTTTAAACCTTCGGCCTTAAAAACGGGCGCGCAAGTGCCCTGGTGCGCCGATGGTTTTTATTTAGATACCCGCCCGTCCTTCACTTTTGATCCGCTTTTTCATGCCGGATGTTATTATGTACAGGAAGCATCATCCATGTTTATTGATCATATCATCAAACATATCAGGCAAAACAAGCAGCAACCTGTTAAGGTGCTCGATCTTTGCGCGGCGCCGGGCGGTAAAAGCACCCTGCTTAATTCGGCTATTGGGGCCGACGATCTGCTGCTGGCTAATGAGATCATTAAAACACGCGTACCTGTGTTAACCGATAACCTGAGCAGATGGGGTCAAAGCAATGTTATTGTTAGTAATAACGATCCGAAAGATATCGGTCGACTCAAAAGCTTTTTTGATATCATCCTGGTTGATGCACCCTGCTCCGGCTCGGGCATGTTCCGGAAAGATCCGCAGGCGATGAACGAATGGTCTGAGGCCAACGTCAATCTTTGTCATCAACGGCAGGAACGTATTCTGGCCGATATATTACCTGCCTTAAATGAGGATGGCTACCTTATATATAGTACCTGCTCTTACTCGCACCAGGAAAACGAGGATATACTGGATTGGCTTTGCCAGGAATTTGACCTCGAAAGCATTCGCATACCTATATATAAGGACTGGGGTATTGTTGAAACCGAATCACCCCTGCAAAAAGCATGGGGTTATCGCTTTTATCCGGGCCAGGTAAAAGGCGAAGGTTTATTTGCCTCCTGCCTGCGCAAGAAAAACAATACCGGCGAACTGGGCAATTTTAAAAACAACATGCAGCAAAAAATAAGCAGCAAGGAAATTGACCAGGTAAAGGCCTATCTTAATAACCCCGAAAGTTTTTATTATTTTAAGGTGAATGAAGACTGGCTGGCTATTAACCGCATCCATAAAGAAAGTCTGAATATTTTGCAGCGCCATCTGTATCTTAAAAAATCCGGCGTGCGCGTTGGTCAGCTGATGGGGAAAGATCTGATACCCGATCATGAACTTGCCCTAAGTACTATAATAAATAAGGACGCGGTTTTACAAACAGAACTTAACTATGATCAGGCTATCCAATACCTGCGCCGGGATAACATCGATTTGAACTCTACACAAAAAGGCTGGAGCCTCATGACCTTTGAAGGTCATGCGCTGGGCTGGGCTAAGTTGTTACCCAACAGAATTAATAATTATTATCCGAAAGAGATTAGGATACTGGCTCCTTTTAAATGATGTGCAGATTTCAGATGTGCAAATGTGCAGATTATAGATGTGCAAATGTTTTTTAATTGGCTTAATGGGTTAAATCTTTTGTATACAGATTTTATCTGCACATCTATAATCTGCACATCTGCACATCCTCAACTCAATAATCACCTATAGATAACAACACCAGCGTACAGGCATTCTCTGTTTGGATACCTTTCTCGTTGGCCAGGCGGCGCAGTTCGGAGTTTTCGGTGCCTGGGTTAAATATGATGCGTTTGGGATTGGTATCTAATATATAATTATACAGCGGCGGTTGGTTTTGCGGGCCAACGTATAAAGTTACCGTATCAATATCGTGATGGATGGTTTCGGGTTTTTCAATGGGTACCCCTGCTACCTCACCTGTTTTTATCCCTACGTTTACTATGGTGTGTCCTTTGCTTACCAGCCGGTTCGAGGCCAGGTAAGCGTATCTGCTGGGATCAGGTGTAGCACCCAATACCAATGTTTTTTTATTATCCATATAATTGAGGTGATTTCACTGATTGCTTTTTGATTACACCGACAATCAGTGTAATCTTTCCAAAATCAGTGTAATCTTATTTAATCGGTGAAATCCTGTTTAATTAGTAATTATCCTTTTTAATAGCGCTATCTGGGCCGAGTGGTATATATGATGTTGTATCAATCCGTTGATCAGTTCTTCATAGGTAACACCGGTTCCCTGTTCGCGGTTCCTTTCGTCGTTTGTTGGCTCATTCCATTGATCCGGAGGGAAGTTTTGGATGATACCAATCAAATTTACGTTAACCAGCTTCAAATCTTCAACATAATTCTGCCATTTTTGCTCGTCCGGCTTGCCGGTATCGGGCCAATCGCCGCTGGTGGGTATGCCCGATGGCAGGCCATTCATCCTGTCCATCACCTCTTCTGTCCAGGCAATCATGTGTAACACAATTGCGGCTATATTATGTACTGAGCCCGGCGGCTTTTCGTACGCGGTTTCAAAACTGACGCTTTTTAGAATATCATAAACCGGCGAACCATACCAGGGATCGCCCGACAATACGTTTTGCAATTCGTGCGAAAGATTTTCTGAGGTGCTCATGCTAATATTTTTAAAGTTGCCAAAGCGCAGTTGATACCATCAATAGCAGCAGAAATAATGCCACCCGCGTAACCGGCCCCCTCACCACAGGGAAATAAACCTTGAACCTGCGGATGCTGCAGCGTTTCTTTATCGCGCGGAACTTTTACCGGCGATGATGTGCGCGACTCCACGCCTACTAATATAGCTTCATTTGTATAATAACCTTTCATTTTGCGGCCAAATGCAGGCAAGGCTTTTTGCAACCGTTTGTGTATCCATAAAGGTAACACTTCTTTCAGCTCCGTACTTTTGGTTCCGGGCAGGTAGGAGTTTACCGGCAGGTCATTTGATAGCCGTCCTTCTACAAAATCAACCATGCGTTGCCCGGGCGCAACCAGGTTACCGCCGCCAGCTACAAAAGCTGCTTTCTCAATCTCCTGCTGAAAACGCAGCATCTTGAACGGATCCGCATCATCACCGGCCACATCTTCCATATTAATTTGTACTACCGTACCGGAATTAGCGAAAGGATTGTTCCGTTTGGATGGGCTCCAGCCGTTCACTACAATTTCATCAGGCTCTGTAGCACAAGGTGCTATGATACCACCGGGGCACATGCAAAAAGAGAACACCCCCCTATCCTCCACCTGCTCCACCAGGTTATAATAGGATGGCGGCAGATCCGGACCGCGGTATTCGCAATGATATTGCGCACGGTCGATAATTTCCTGCGGATGTTCTATCCTCACCCCTAAAGCGAAAGGTTTAGCCTCAATCAGTATATTTTGATGATGCAGCATTTCAAAAACATCACGTGCCGAGTGACCCGTAGCCAGTATCACCGCGTCGGCTGTCAGCTTTTCGCCATTGGCCAGTTTTACACCTTTTATTTTACCAAATTCCACCAGTAAACTGGTCACTTTGGTATCAAATAAGATTTCTCCACCAGCGTTCAGTATGGTTTCGCGCATGGCGGTAATGATCTGTGGCAGCTTATTGGTGCCGATGTGCGGCCGGGCATCTATCAATATATTCTCTTCGGCGCCATGTGCTACAAACATTTTCAACACCTGGTTCACATCACCGCGCTTGGTAGACCGGGTATATAATTTACCATCGGAGTAAGTACCCGCTCCCCCTTCGCCAAAACAATAGTTCGATTCGGGATTAACCAGGCCTTGTTTGTTGATATTGGCCAGATCACGGCGGCGCTGTTTTACATCTTTACCGCGTTCCACAATAATGGGCTTTAATCCCGATTGGATACATTGCAGTGCAGCGAAGATCCCCGCCGGACCAGCGCCTACAATAATAACCGGTCGCCCAAACTGCACATGAGGATAATTAACAGTAAATATTTCGGGCTGATAAAGCTGATCTAAAAACACCTGCACCTGCATCCGGTAAACCACCTTGCGGCCACGGGCATCGATAGACCTTTTTAAAACTTGTACCGCCGAAACTTTTTGGGGTTGAATATTTAAAGAAGCCGCCGCTAAGCGGGTTATTACGGCTTCGTCTTCCTGCTGCCCGGGAGGGCATACTATTTCTACTTCTTTGATCATGATAATTGCCGGGTTTTTATCCCGGATCGGAACAAAGGTAGTGAAAAAAGGCCTCACTAAAAGAGTCGACTCACCCCGTCTTCGCTCCGCTCGACACCCCTCCCTGCTACGCATAGAGGGGAACAGAATTAGTTACATTTTCTCCCTCTTTCCGCCGAAGGCGAAGAGAGGGATGACGAGCGAAGCGATGTCAGGGTGAGTCTAAACCGCGGGGCATTCTTCTCCCCCCAAAAGGGTGATATCCGTTAAATCACCAGAAAATAAACTGTCCGCCCGTGCACATTAACCGTCCGCTATCGAACAGTTTTAAATGGTCATTAAAATTTATTTCTCTGAAAATCAATTATTTATGATATGGCATTCATATTGGCATAGGCTCGTTATAAAAATTACAACACAAAATGAATATCGCCGAAGACCGCTTGATGACCCTATGGGAAGGATGTTTGAAAAACGACCGCAAGCAACAGGAACAATTATACAGGGCCTTAGCCCCAAGAATGCTGGCAGTTTGCATGCGTTATGCAACTGATAAGGACGAAGCGCAGGATATACTGCAAGAAGGTTTTATAAAAATGTTCAAAAACATGAACAACTATCGTGGTGATGGCAGCCTCGAAGGATGGATCCGCCGTATTATGGTACATTGCGCCATATCACGTTACCGCAAATTAAAACCCATGGTTTTGGTAGACGACTTTGCTGCCGAAAGCAGCATGCCCATGACCAAATCATACAATGATAACGGGCTGGAAGCAAAGGACCTGATGAAACTGATTCAAAAATTACCAAAAACTTACCGTTCAGTATTCAGCATGTATGCTATTGAAGGCTACTCGCACCAGGAGATCGGTAATTCATTGGGCATGACAGAATTATTATCGCGCACTACCCTATATCGTGCACGCAATATTTTAAAAGACATGATCAGTCAGCTTACCATGCGTGAGCAGCATTGCCTGGCAGGGTAATCAGCCCCTTACCCTGCCTGCTTCTGAATTTTGGATTATTCAACCATACACTTATCACCGCCGCAGTTCAGGCAACCCGCCTGAACTTATCCTCAGTAACAATAAAAGCTCATTTCATAATCACCATACTTGTTTGTCATCCTGAGGAACGAAGGATCTATTCTACAATTGAAAAGTTCAATAATAGATGCTTCACTCCGTTCAGCATGACAAATCTATTTTTCTATCAACGAAATGCCGAGGGGCGAGACATCCCCTATCATAAAATCATATCAGTCCTTTAATCGTGTACCACAAATGTTTTGACTATCTTTAGCAATGCGTATCTTGTCATGTTGTCATAACTATTAGCTGTTGTAACAACGGTACGCCTTTTGTAATCTAAAATCCAAAACATCACTAAAAACATCATTAAATGAAAAAGTTATTCTCGGTAATATTAATTATAGCGACGGCTATGTCATTAAGCTCATGCAGTTATAACAGCATGGTTAAAATGGACGAAAACGTAAAAACCAAGTGGGCGGCCGTTCAAAGCCAGTATCAGCGCCGCAGCGACTTGATCCCTAACCTGGTAAATACCGTTAAAGGAGCTGCCAATTTTGAAAAAAGCACTTTAACCGCCGTTGTGGAAGCCCGCGCCAAAGCAACATCCGTACAGGTTGACCCTACCAAGCTAACTCCTGAATCTATCAAAGCTTTTCAGGCAGCACAGGGTGAGTTAAGTACCGCGTTGGGCCGCTTACTGTCGGTAACCGAAAATTATCCGAACTTAAAAACCAACGAAAACTTCCTGGGCTTGCAGGCACAGATAGAAGGTACCGAAAACCGCATACAGGTAGCGCGTCAGGATTTTAATACTTCTGTGCAGGAATTTAATACCAAGATCCGCTCATTCCCGGCCAATATAACTGCCAAAATGTTTGGCTTTAGCGAAAAGGGCTATTTCACCGCCGAACCCGGAGCTGATAAAGCGCCAAAGGTCCAATTTTAATTAGTGAATTATTGAGTTAGTGAATTAGTGATTCGAGCTTCAGAAAAGTTCAAATAATAAATATTCACTAACTCAATAATTCACTAAATTACTAATCAAACACCTCACTAATTCATTAATTCACTAAATCACTAATTAAGATGCCTGTATTTACCGATGAAGAGCAGTTGCGGATACGCAAAGCTATACAGGAGGCCGAGAACCGCAGCTCGGGCGAGATCCGGGTATGCATCGAAAAAAAATGCAGCGAGGATGTGCTTGACCGTGCCGCTAAATATTTTTACCAGCTTAATATGCACAAAACCAAACTGCGCCATGGCATATTGATTTATGTAGCTACTGTCGACCGTAAGTTTGCCATTATTGGCGATGCCGGTATCAATTCTGTAGTACCTGCCGATTTCTGGGACACTACCAAGGAGGATATGCTGCAGCATTTTAAGTATGGGGATATTATAGAGGGCATTGTTACCGGCTTAAAAATTGCCGGCGAACAGTTGCAGAAATATTTTCCGCATACGCAGGACAATAACAATGAATTGCCCGATGACATTGCCTTTATGGATGGCGATTAACCCTAAAACTCATGTTCAAAAAAATCATATTGTTCTTTAGCCTGGTGTTGTGCGCCTTTGTGGCCTTTGCACAGGATTTCCCGGAACGATCAACCACGCTGGTTACCGATTATACCAATACCCTATCGGCCGATGATAAACAACGGCTGGAAAGTAAACTGGTGGCTTTTAACGATTCTACCTCTACCCAGATCGCTATTGTGATCATCAAATCGGTAGGGAATTATGACATCGCTGAATACGGCGCTGCATTGGGGCGTAAATGGGGTATCGGGCAAAAAGGAAAAAACAATGGCATACTGATCCTGGTAGCCCTTGCCGATCGGAAACTTACCATTCAAACCGGCTATGGTGCCGAAGGTGCATTGCCCGATATTGTAACCCAGGAGATCAGGGTGAATGATATTAACCCACGTTTTAAACAGGGCGACTATTATGGCGGATTAAACGCCGGCGTAGACCAGATCATTAAATATACCAAAGGCGAATACAAGGCCGATAAAAAACCGCAGGCTAAACAAAATGGCGGCGGCGGTGGCAGTGTACTCATTGTCATCATCATCGTTATTGTGATCATCATACTTATCTTCCGTAACCGGGGTGGTGGCGGTGGTCGCCAGATCATTGGCAGTCGTGGCGGAGCCAGTCCGTTCTGGTGGTTCCTGGCCGGCAATATGCTGGGTCGCGGCAGTGGCGGTGGTGGCGGCTGGGGAGGTTTCAGCGGTGGCGGTAATGATAGTGGTGGCGACAGCGGAGGCTTTGGTGGTTTCGGCGGCGGTGATTTCGGCGGTGGCGGCTCCAGCGGCAGCTGGTAGGCGAAGCAATTAGTGAGTTATTGATTTAGTGAATTAGTGATTTGAGGAGATCTTCATTCATTTACTAAATCAATAATACTTTCTTACTCGCTAATTTAAATCTCCAGTCTCTAATTCACTAATTAAGCATTCCCCCAAATCACTAATTCACTAAATCAATAATACACTAATTAAATAATGGATCTCACCTGGAAACTACTTTCATCACATTATATACATAAAGGCCCTTGGGCTACCTTACGGCTCGATAAATGCGAAATGCCCGATGGCCGCATTGTTGATGATTACTACGTATTAGAGTACAACAACTGGGTTAACGGCGTAGCCATAACCGAAGACAATAAAGTACTCATGGTAAAACAATACCGTCATGCGGCAGGAATTATCTCACTGGAGATCCCCGGAGGTGTAATCGATGGCGACGAAAAACCTGTGGAGGCCCTGCGCCGTGAATTGCTGGAAGAAACCGGCTACCAGTTTGATGATTTTGAGCTGATCTGTACTGTTTACGGTAATCCTGCAACGGCCAACAATCAAACTTTTACTTACCTGGCCAAAGGCGGCAAAAAAGTTCAGGGCCAGGCCTTGGATACTCATGAAGAACTGATTGTGGAAGAATATACCATCCCCGAAGTAAAACAACTCCTGTTGGAAAACAAAGTAGTCCAGGCCATGCACTGCGCCGGGCTGTTTTATGGCATGATGAAACTGGGGGCTTTGTAGAACTTTTAAAGCCCCACTCAAGCGGGGCTTTCTCTGCATTCGCTTAAACCGTTTCAAAATTTTTATTATAATCAATGAGGGAAATGATAATTTATAGACCTGATATTTTAAAAAGGGTTGTAATATTTGGAGTTATTGGAGCTATAGCTTTAATAGGGTTTAGCATTTGGGGCCATTATAGTTATTTATCATCTAATTTTAATGGTCGTATCGATAGTGTAAGAGAGGGAGAGAAAGGGGATGCGATAATTATTATTAAACAAAAAGAATATGTTTTAGATGGGGCATGGAGTTACAGTTCGGGCAATAAAGTAGATATACAAAAAGGAGATTCGATTGTAAAATATAAAGACTCTACCCAAATTAAATTAATAAAGCGAAATGGAATGACTATCATTCATTAAATTCATTTTAGCCTGTGGTCGGTATTCTCACCGCACCACTCATAGCTGAACTTGAAAACATATAATATTAAGCATGTGCAGTAGTGGTACGGTGAAAACACCGACCACAGGCTGAATATTTTTTCCTAACTCAGATCTCACTACTCACCACTCACAATACTACTCCGGGCAGTTATCCTTCCGCCGCGTATCTACAATATAAATGATCTTCCAGCCATCTTTGGTTTTCAGCAGATGGAAAACATCCACGCCACAATGACTGAATTTATCGCCGACGTAAAATTTATAAGGCGCCCATACACTGGCCAGCGGACCGTCGATCTTGATGCTGTTAAAAACAATCCGTTCGTCATACACTTCTTTGTGCGGGGTACCGACCGATTTCAGAAAGCCACTGGGGTCTTCGTTAACCAATACCGGTGCTCCCGCCTTACTATCATTGATACTCTGAAAAACAATATGTTGATCAAACGTCGACCGCAACAGGGTGCTATCCCCTTTGCGCATGGCATCAAACAGGGTATTGATAGTTTGCTTTACACCGGCCTCATCCGTTTGCTGGGCAAAGGTTTTAAACGACAGGAGTAATACGAATAACAGGAGTAGTAAATTTTTCATGACAAGCTTATTGAATATTGGAAAATTAAATATAGTTATTTTATGAGGGCTCTTATTTTTCTATTCTTCCAGAATATTTAACTTTTTTAAACGAATTCCAGTGTGATGTTTTGCCTACTTTTTAAACCTAAAAAAATCACGTCAAAAACAGCGTTAAAATTTGTTAAAAAGTGTTAAAATCGACACTTTTCGAGTACTTTTTGATGAAAAACAGGCCGTTTTTGAGCAGAAATTTGTTAAAATTTGAGGTTTAAAAAGTTTTTGAGCTGTTAACCGCCTCCCAGATCTTCACCGTCTCCACCGCTTCTTTAACATCATGAACTCTTAGGATATTAGCGCCCTTCATCAGGCCTATAGTATTCAAAACGGTGGTACCATTCAGGGCTTCGGCGGCGGTGGTTTCGAGCAATCCGTAGATCATCCGTTTGCGGGAAATGCCTACTAAAGTGGGCAGGCCTAAAATATCAAAATCGTGCAGGCGGTTCATCAGGGTGTAATTATGTTCGCTCTTTTTAGCAAAACCAAAACCAGGGTCGATGATCACATCATGTACACCCAATTGCTTGAGCTGCTGGTATCGTGACACAAAATAGTCCAGCACCTCGGTAAAAACATCATCGTATTGCGCCAATTGGGTCATAGTCTGCGGTGTGCCCTTCATATGCATCAAAATATAAGGAACCTGTAAACGGGCAACGGTGGCAAACATACCTTCGTCCAGAACTCCGCCCGATATATCATTGATGATATGTGCCCCGGCTTTGATAGCAGCTTCCGCAACCTGCGCCCGAAAAGTATCTATGGACAGCACCGCATCTGGAAAAGCAGCCACAATAGCCTCAACAACAGGCAATAGGCGTTCGGTTTCCTCAGCAATGGAAATATCCTCAGCATTTGGTCTCGAAGAATACGCGCCGATATCTAGAAAAGCGGCGCCCTCGGCCAGCATTCTTTCGGCTTGCTGCAGGGCTTCGTCCACACCAGGCTTACGGCTACCGGCGTAAAAGGAGTCGGGTGTAATATTAATGATTCCCATAACCTTTGGAATGGATAGGTCTATCAGTTTACCTCCCGCATTAAGGGTAATTTTTTTATGAAATGTATCTCTAGTCATGCGTTTTTACAAAGTTTAAATATTGTAATTTAGTTTAACTTTGCAACATTGGCGTAAGCACGCTATATTCAAACGTTTCAACATTCAAATATTTCAAATTTGGCTAATACATCAGCAGAGTACGACGCAGTAATTAACACATGTAAGGGCCTTTTCATGAAAAAGACCCGCGACTACGGAACCGCATGGCGCATACTGCGCCCGCAGTCTATCACCGATCAGATATTTATAAAAGCCCAGCGCATACGCACGCTGGAAGAAAAAAAAGTATCAAAAGTAGGTGAAGACATTACCGGCGAATATATTGGGATAGTAAACTACTGCGTGATAGCTATGATGCAGCTGGAATGTAGTGCCGAAACCGCCATGGAGCTCACTCCCGATCATGTGGAACGCCTGTTTGACGATAGGGTAAAGGAAACCAAGGAACTCATGTTTGCCAAGAACCACGATTATGGCGAAGCCTGGCGCGATATGCGTATCAGTTCACTAACCGATCTGATACTGATGAAATTGCTGCGTGTTAAACAAATTGAAGATAACCAGGGCCTTACCGAAGCATCTGAAGGCGTAAAAGCCAATTACCAGGACATGCTCAATTATTCGGTGTTTGCTTTAATAAAATTAGGGGTACAATAGGACTTTGGGAACAAGGATTTTGGAGCAAGGATAAAAGGAACAAAGAGCAAGGATTTTTAGAACAAAGAGCAAAGAAAAAGTCTTTGCTCCTTACTCCCAAAATCTTTGTTCTCATAAAGAAAAACTATGAAAAACAGCTTTATTTGGTTTTGCAGGATAGCGGTTGGCTTGTTATTTATATTTTCAGGATTGATCAAAGCCAATGATCCGCTGGGTTTTTCGTACAAGCTGGAAGAGTATTTTGAGGTTTTTCATATCATGTTCCTCAACAACTTTGCTCTTACTATAGCTATATTGCTATGTACATTGGAAATGCTTTTGGGTTTTGCCCTGCTTATTGGTGTTCGTGCGGTAAAAGTGGCCTGGGGCTTATTGTTGCTCATTATATTTTTTGGCTTTTTAACTTTCTATTCGGCGTTCTTTAAAGTAGTACAAACCTGCGGTTGCTTTGGTGATGCTATTCCGCTTACGCCATGGCAATCCTTTAGTAAGGATATGATCCTGCTTTTGCTGGTATTGGTGCCTTTTATCAACCGCAAAAAAATACAGCCCATATTTAAGCCAAAAACAGCCGATAAATGGCTTATCGGAGCCGCCGTTATCGCATTAGGTTTTGGCATATATACTTATAATTTTATGCCGGTCATCGACTTTTTGCCTTATAAAATAGGTGCTAATATCCCCGATGAAATGAAAATTCCACCGGGAGTACAGCTGGATGAGTTTGAGGTAACCTACAATCTCAAAAACAAAAAGACCGGCGAAACCAAAACCATGAGCGATAAGGAATACCTGAAAACCAATATCTGGAAGGATGCTAATTGGGAAGTTGTAGGTAACCCGGAAAGCCGCCTGGTGAAAAAAGGTTTCGAACCTAAAATTCGCGACTTATCTATACAAGATGGGCAGGGTAATGATTATACCAAAGAGCTATTATCAAACCCGTTTTACAGCCTGGTTATCGTTGCTCATGATCTGGATAAAACCAATCCCGAGGCTATCAACCGTTTAAACGCGTTGGCCATAAACGCCACCGAAAATTATAATATCCGTACCATATTGCTGACGTCCAACTCGGCACAAAGCGCTGAGGCATTTGCCAAAGCCCATAAACTGGTTACCGAAATTTTTTATGCCGACGGCGTTCCGCTAAAAGAAATGGTACGGGCCAATCCGGGTGTGCTGCTGCTTAAAAACGGTACCATTATTAATAAATGGCATTACCATACGGTACCAACTTATGATGGTTTAGTAAAAAAATACTTTCAGCAACAATAGCCATGATCCGTTACCTCATCCGCAAATTATTTTACGGACTGGCGGTAATGCTGGGTGTGGTGCTGGTGGTTTTTTTCCTGTTTAATATTTTACCTGTAGACCCGGCACGGATGACACAGGGCCAGCGTGCCGATGTACAATCATTACAAGCGGTACGCAAGGAATTTGGTCTGGATAAACCCATACCCGTACAATTTGCCTATTATCTGAATGATCTTTCGCCGGTAGGTATCCATCTAAATAATGCCGAAGAGCAGCAGCGCTATCATTATGCCAAATTGTTCGCGGTAAGTGATACTAAAGTATTGGCCATCAAATGGCCTTATCTACGTCGGTCGTACCAAACCCGTAAGGATGTAGCTGGCTTGCTGATGGATGTAATACCCAATACATTGGTACTGGCAACCACGGCGATGATATTTGCCATTATTATAGGCGTGTTTCTGGGGGTACTAAGCGCGGTGAATAAAGATACGTGGATAGATAAACTGGCCATCAGTTTCTCGACACTGGGCATATCAGCGCCATCATTTTTCGCGGGGATTATTATTGCCTGGATCTTTGGATTTGAACTCAGCAAATATACAGGTCTCAACATGTCGGGCAGTTTATATAGCTATGATCCATTCAGGGGCGAAGTGATCAGCATCCGCAATTTAATATTACCCATGATTACCCTGGGCTTGCGCCCCCTGGCTATTATTGTACAGCTTACCCGCAACGCCATGCTGGATGTATTGGGTCAGGATTATATCCGCACCGCGAGGGCAAAGGGCCTTGGCAACCGGGCTATTATTTATCGTCATGCCTTAAAAAACGCATTGAACCCTGTGATCACCGCTATAGCCAACTGGTTTGCCTCATTGCTGGCAGGTTCATTTTTTGTAGAATATATTTTTGGATACAATGGCCTGGGTAAGGCTACGGTTGATGCCCTGGAGATGTCGGATTTTCCGGTGGTGATGGGCTCTATCCTTTTCATCGCCTTTATTTTTGTGGTGATCAGTATTCTGATCGATATTATTTATGTTTGGATCGATCCGCGGGTAAAATTAAGCTGATACTATTTATGAAATATTTTTTAGTTGGTTTTATGGGCTGTGGCAAAACCACCTGGAGCCGTAAACTGGCAGCCAAATTAGGCTATGAATTTATTGATCTCGACCATGTACTTGAAGCAAAGGCAGGCATGAGCATTGCCGAATATTTTTCGAGTTTTGGCGAAGATGCCTTCCGCAAGCTGGAATCAGAAGTACTGAAAAAAACCGAATACCCTAAAAACGTGGTGGTATCAACAGGCGGCGGCTTACCCTGCTTTTTTGATCACATGCAATGGATGAATGCCAATGGCAAAACCCTGTACATCAAACTATCGCCCAAAACACTGGCCGACAGGCTTAGCAACAGCAAAACTGTGCGCCCGGTATTGCAGGGTAAACAAGGCGATGAACTGGTGGAGTTTATAACCGGCAAACTAGCCGAGCGTGAAGGTTTTTATTTACAGGCCAGCCACATTGTAGAAGGCATTGACATGTCTGTAGAAAAGCTGGAAGCGGCGCTGGGAATTGAGAGCTAATTACCTCAAATAAACCGCGTCTTCCTCACCATCTTCGTCCAATACCACATCCACATGTTCTTTGATCACGGTTGAAAGGGCTACACCGGCAAAGTCGGTAGTTACGGGGAAGCTTTTATGATTACGGTCGATCAGTACGGCAGTACGTAGTTTTTTGAGGGGTACATCTAAAAACACAGCCAGGCCATAAGCCAGTGTTTTACCGCTGTTCAGTACATCATCAACCAGTATCACTACTTTATTGCTGCATTCCTGAACATCAAAATTAACTTTAGCCTGCAGGGTACTGCTTTGCTTTTCCAGCTCAATGGTAAGTAGTTTGCTGGAGAAAGGCGCTATACCGTCTAAAATAGTTTTGATCCTTTCGGCAATATGATTACCACGGGGCAGTATGCCTGCTATCAGTATTTCCTGTTCGTCAAAGTTATCTTCCAGTATCTGGTAAGCAATACGGTCGAGCTTTTGCTCTATCTGGTGCTGATTTAGTATCAGGAGTTTCTTTTCAGACATCGGGCGAATAATAAAATACTGATGTAAATATAGAAAATTAACTATCCAACAAAAGCCTTAATTACTACTTCCCATACGGGAAATAAACAAAATTCGCACCCTCGGGTACCACCACAAAAACGCACATAAAATCGTTGGGATTTTTGTAGCTGTTGATAAAACGGTCTTTCAGCTCGGGTTTAATAACACCCCGCTCCTCAAATTCTTCGAGGGTTGAAGCGTGGATGCTCCAATCGGTATTCAGATCATTTCTGTCCAGGATAACCTCGCCCAGTTTCAGTTCGTGCTGATGAGCTATAAAAATAGGATACGAGGATAATCCCTCCATCATAATTTCAACAGCCACTTCATGGATTGAGTCTTTAAAAATTTTAAGCTCACGTTCCAGGCTCAGCAATGGGCTGTCCGGAGCTGGTTTAGGGCTTTCATTACCTTCGTTTAACAGATCTTCGGGTTGCATATTGACCGTTGATTTATTTGATTATATTGATTTCGTTGATACCTCTTTCGTCCGAACCTTGATCCGTTGTATTAAAGTATTACCTAAATTTTTCTCTTTTGGTTTTTACTCTTTTTACTATGAACCATGATCTACGAACTAATTCCCCCGTAACACCATCAACACTACATTTTCCACATGCTGTGTGTGGGGGAACATATCAACAGGTTGTATTTTTACCGTATCGTATTTCTCTTTGAGTACCAGCAGGTCGCGGGCCTGGGTAGCGGCATTGCAGCTTACATACACAATTTTCGGAGCCTCAATTTCCATCAGGCGGTTTACCACATCAGGGTGCATGCCGGCGCGCGGCGGATCGGTGATGATCACATCGGGTTTACCGTGTTCGGCCACAAAATCGGCAACCAGCACATCTTTCATGTCACCCGCGTAAAACTTGGTATTGGTGATATTATTGATGGCTGAGTTCACTTTAGCATCTTCAATGGCAGTAGGCACATATTCCACCCCCACTACTTCTTTTACATGACCGGCAATAAAATTAGCGATGGTACCGGCGCCAGTGTACAGATCATATACCAGCTCATCGCCCGTAAAACCAGCGAAATCGCGGGCTATTTCATACAGCCGTAGGGCCTGGATACTGTTGGTTTGGTAAAAAGATTTTGGCCCAATGCGGAATTTAATGCCATTCATTTCCTCATGGATGTATTCAGGTCCTTTAAAGGCGATCACATCCTGATCAAAAATGGTATCGTTCTTTTTTTGGTTGATGATGTACAACAGCGAAGTGATCTCCGGGAAACCGGCATCAATAAAGTTCATCAGCTTGTTGACGTCCTCTTCGCTTACATAAGCAAATACCACAATAACCATTACCTCGCCGGTTGATGAGGTGCGAACGATGAGGTTACGCAAGGCACCTTCGTGGTTACGCAGGTTATAAAAAGTATAACCCTGTGCTATCACAAAATCGCGGATGCTGTTACGCAGTGAGTTTGACGGTTCGGCTTGTAGATAGCAATGCTTTACATCCAGTATCTTATCAAACCTACCGGGGATATGAAATCCCAGCGCGTTCATGTTCAGGGTTTCATCTTCCTTGTTTTCACCGTCGTACAGCCAGCGTTTATCAGAAAATGTATATTCTAATTTATTACGATAATAACGGTCGGCCGGTGATGGCACAATATCCATGATACCCTCCACGTCAATTTTGGCTATCCGACCCAAAGCGTCGGCTACCGATTTTTGTTTGAATTTGAGCTGGCCGGTATAATCCATGTGCTGCCATTTGCAGCCTCCACAGGTGCCAAAGTGTTCGCAAAAGGGTTCAACCCGGTATTCGGATGGTTGTTTAAGCGCGACTATACGGCCCTCGCCAAAATTCTTTTTGCTTTTGTAAACCTGTACATCGGCTATATCGCCGGGGATGACTTTATCTACAAAAAGCACAAAATCGTCGGTTTTACCTACGCCTTTGCCTTCTTCGGCAATATCAATGATCCGGACATCCTCAAAAAACTTCTGTTTGGCAACTTTATTCATCAGGCTGCAAAGTTAACCGTATTTATTTAGGATAAAAACAGGAGGTTAGAGATAAGCACAAAGTGGCTTTACATGTTAACCCAAGGTAAACGCATCTGGCTAAAGCGATAAGAGCCGGGAAATAAGAAAGTAGCTAATTCCCCGACTCGCTTTTTGATTAAGATTTAGGTGTTATAAGTTCGAATTCATGAATTACCAGACAAAAGAATATCCATCCCGCTTAAAAGCGGACTACCAGGAATAGAAGAGGCAATCAGGCGAACAAGCTCAAAATATAGGATACAAAATCATCGGTATCCATATCGGCTATGTCAAATTGCTCATCAATCAGGTCTGAAAATTCTGTTAGCTCGGGACTCATGATAAAATATTTGTTATGCTAACATAGTAAATATTATACTAAAAACCAAATCGGTATATAGTATTTTATAAAAAAGGGGACAGATTTTCTACCATCCCCTTTTTTTATTAATGCTTCTCCCAGTTTATTTTACGCGAGAAATACATCAATATGGCCACCACTATAAATAAAGCCACACTGCCTATGATGAGAGCAAAATCTTCCAACTGGATGATCACAAAAATGAACGCGTAAAAAACCGACAGAATAAAGGCAAATAACAAGGCCGCCATTTTATTTTTTAACAAGGATGCGATAAACACCGACACCAATGCTATGGTTGAAACCGAGGCAATGAGATAGGCGTAATTATAACCCACCTGCTCCGAAAAGGAAAGCAGCAGGGAATAATAAATGATCATGGCTATGCCAATGAGTACATAATTAAATATATGGATCCTTTGCTTGCGGATCACCTCGGTTAAAAACAGTGATATGAATGTTAACGCAATGATAAGCAGCGCATACTTGCTGGTGCGCATTGTTTTTTGATACTGATCAACCGGCAGGCGCAATTTTACACCAAATGTAGCATCAGTAAGCTTTTTATCGTTGCTGAGGAGCCTATCATTGTCTATCCATTGTTGTGGAAAAGGGCGGTTATAATACAACATGCGCCAACGGGCCTTAAAGCCATCTTTGTTTACGGTGCGTTCGTCGGGCAGGTAGCGGCCGTCAAAGCTTGGGCTGCTCCAGGTTCCGCTTGCTTCCACATCGGTAGTTTTACCTAGATGCAAAAAGCTTAAGTTCTGACTTCCTTTCAAGTCCAGGGCGTATTCAAAAGGTGCATTCCCATCTTTAGCGCCTGAAATATCCACAGCTACCTGTAAGCCCCCGCCAAATACAGATGCGTTATCAAATACAGGTTCGGCGGTTAGTGTTTGATCATTGGCTTTGATCACCGGGTTGTTTTTCAGGCCTTTTAAATCGCTGATGCTAAATACGATCCGTGCCTTATTCAATAAAAGCTGATCGGGAGTCAGGGATAGGCTACCCAGGTCGGCTTTGGAGAAATTACCCGATACCTTTACCTGCGAATTATAAACAGCCACATCAAATATGCCCCGGTGCAGAATCTGGGTGCTTAACCCGGCTTTAATATGCAGATTATCAGGCAAAATGTATAAATTCCCTGTATGCTCTCTGATAACTTCCTTGTTTAATGCATCCGTTTCTTTAATCTGTTGTTTGTAAGGGATGATCAACACAGGACCTTTGATCACCTGGCTGCCCGACCATTTGTCGGATACATCGCGCATCATTTCATCCTGCCGGCTGGCCCGTTCATCAATCAGGTTATTAACCAGTGATGATGGTACCAACAATACCAGGATCAGCGTACAAATAAAGAGCAATTTAATGGTTATCGACTCCTTGAGTCCGTCCATTATTCCTTGTTTTAGTGATTCGTTTTCGGTCATGTCATTTTTTATTATAAAGTACTTTGCAATTCAAAGTATTAAGATCAAAAAGAAGGCCCTGAGAGCCTTATCGCATTTTCTATTAATATAATAGTACTTTGAAACTCAAAGTAACAAAGAAGAATTAAACAATCCAAATAATTTCTTTTAAAAAAATTAAACCGAAATAGCCGCCTTCACCAGGTAAGGAAGGATCTCCTTTTGAAAAGAAACAAAATTCTTGCGTACGTCTGAGTCGCTTACCGAGGTAAAAGCAAAGCTAAACACAATGCTCTTACTGCATTTTATTAAAAAGCGCAGCCTTTGCTGGTAGGTTTCGTGCTTACGGATGCCGGGTAATTGTATAAACGAGGCCATCAGCAAATCCTCCAGTTCGTTGGAAAGATTCTTCAAAAAATCCTGTGAATTGGTCGACTCCCTGATAAAATCCCAGCCGATGAATTCATTACATATGGTGTATGATAAGCGGCAGGTTTTCATGATGAGGTTATTCAAATACTCTTCCTCGTCAATATCAGGGGCATTGTGCTGTATCAAGTCGTCAACACTGGCTTTGATGTAATCCATCAGCAATACATGCAAAACGGCCTCTTTACTATCAAAATATTTGTAAATAGTAGCCTTGGCAATTTTAGCTTTTTTGGCTATCTCGTTAACACTGGTTTTATGGTAACCGAATTTGCGGAATAACTCCTGTGCCGCCCTCTTTATACTATCTTTTATTTTATCGGCTTCCATTTATTAATTTAATTGACAACTTGGATTGTAAAATCGGTTGTGATAACCTGGTATGACCTTAACGCTTTTGTTGCAGGTGCTTTTACGGGAGTACCATCCTCCAACGAAAACTTTGATCCGCTGCAGGGATCAGTCACTGTAAAACCTGAAGCATCAATAGTAACAGCACACTTTTTTTCGGGTTGATAGCTGCTGCACCGGTCGAAAGCCACAATTCCACGGGTTTGTGAATGATATAAAATTAAGCCCGAAACACCATAGCCGCTAATTGTAACAACACCACCGGGGCTGTTTAGCGCACTATATTTGGGGTTTATAGGCGATTGAAAGTTTACCGGTACACTCGGAACAGGGTCGCCCTTACCGCATGAAAATAAACAAACTCCTGTTAGTATAACCAGTATAAACTTTTTCATAGTATTTCGGTTTGAAACTGTTTTAAAAAGCGCACATCGTTTTCAGAAAATAAACGCAGATCACGGATAACATATTTCAGGTTGGCTATCCTTTCCATACCCATACCAAAGGCAAAGCCGGTATACTTTTTACTATCGATACCGCAGTTTTCCAGCACGTTAGGATCAACCATACCACAGCCTAATATCTCAACCCAACCACTGTATTTACACATATTGCAACCCGATCCGCCGCAAATGGTACAGGATACATCCATCTCGGCCGATGGTTCGGTGAACGGGAAATACGACGGACGGAAACGCACTTTGGTGCCCTCACCGTATAATTCCTGCACAAAGTGATACAGCGTTTGTTTCAGATCGGCAAAGGATACATTCTCATCCACATACAAACCTTCAACCTGGTGAAAAAAGCAATGCGCACGGGCCGATATAGCCTCGTTACGGTAAACCCTGCCCGGCATAATAGCCCGGAACGGTGGTTTACCATGCTCCATCATCCGCACCTGAACCGATGAGGTATGGGTTCGCAAAGCAATATCATCCTTACCACTGTTCTTTTTGATAAAGAAAGTATCCTGCATATCACGCGCGGGGTGCTCTTCGGGGAAGTTTAGCGCCGAAAAGTTATGCCAGTCGTCCTCAATTTCCGGTCCTTCGGCAACCACAAAGCCCAGGCGCTTAAATATATCAATGATCTCATTACGTACCAGTGAAAGCGGATGGCGTGAGCCAACAGCAAAATCTTCACCAGGCAAGGTGAGGTCAAGCCCTAAGTCCTGAGTTTTAAGTCCGGAGTCAAAACTTTCCTTCAGTTCATTGTATTTGGTTTCAGCCAGTTGTTTAAACTGGTTAAGTACTTTACCAAAAACGCGTTTTTCTTCGGGGCCAACGGCTTTAAATTGCTCAAAAAGGTCTTTTATAATTCCCTTGGTACCTAAAAATTTGATACGAAATATTTCCAGTTCATCGGCATTAGCCGGCGAAAAAGCATTTATTTCGGCTGTATACTGGTCAATTTGAGCTTGCATTATTCTGGTGTTATTAAAAAATTACTGGCTGTAAGCCACCTTCCTGATATCGCCTGCGGTGTAAACCGGTTGGGCATCTGACGCCAACAAGTGTGCAAATATAAAAAAACGCCTCTAATGTGTTTAGCGATTGCAGGAATATATAGCATAAGGCGCTTACAGGTAACGCCATTATTACCCGGCTTTAACAAAGGCACGCATTATATAAAACCTTTTTAAAGCTTTATTTTAACATTTTTTGCTTAAAAGCGCAGGTTGTGCGAACGAAGTAGGGCAAAATAATTGCAACTTGTGCTTCTGTCCGGCATCAGCAAAAACTTACTATGCCCTCTGCAGCCGCACAAGCCAACATAGTTCTGCCCGTTTTCATCCAAAGCTTATGCTGATGGGAAACAAAATTCAGTAATTCACTAAATCGCTAATTTAATAATTAAGCTTTACTCCAGTATCGAATGAAAATCGCGTTCAAAGCCCTCGCCATAGATCACTTTATACTCTTTGCTGAAATTCTCGAAAGTATTTTTAGCCAGCGAATGTTTGCCCAGATACGAGAGGGCCTTGCATTTCAGTATCATGGCATCCTCGTTTACCGGATCGAAGTAAAAAATATCATTGGCCAGCTTGATCAGGAACTCGGCATCGTCGGCAATCTGAACCGATCCGGCAAACTGGATATAGGAATCGATGATCTCGTTGGATACTTCAGATTTAAAGGCATCGAGCCATTCGTACTCGATGTTTGATAAAAAGTTGCCGCGCTGGGTGATGTATGTAAGCTGGATGATCTTTTGTTTGTTGAGCTTACTTTTGTTGGATACGATGTTAAGATAGTTATGATAATCAACCATGATCTGGTTATAATCGATCTCAATTTTCCAGTAACCTGTATCTTTCGACAGGTGGCAATTTCCCATTTTATCCAACAGGGATTTGAGCTTGGCTATATTAACCGAGCGGTTGTTGCGGGCGCTTTTTTCTGATTTATCAAACCACAATATCTCGTTCAGCTTTTCGGAACTTACCCCCCTGCCCAGCTTCACCGAATACAATAAAATAACCAGGAACAGTTCTTTAAGCAGTGGTGTAAAATATTTGGTTATCTCGTGGCCATCTGGTGTAAACAATTGCAAATCGCCAAATAAAAATATGGCGTTCTTGTTATTATTCACCCGGCTGTCATGATCGGGTTCAATGGACAGTCCGGTCTGCTCGGTATTATGGGGCAGAGGTTCCGTAACAGCTTTTGTTACTAATGGCGGCGGCTGTACTTTGCTTTTCCTGCGATAAACAATTACCACGACCGCTACACCCAGGCCTGCCACAAACAGGCCGCCGATCCATAAAATATAGTTAATGCCGGCTTCGCTGAGTGCAGGGCTATCTAATGGCTCGGGCGGACTCAGCAACGAATACACCTTAATTCTGGTTTGCTCTTTATCCTTAAAAAGGGTAACCGTTAAAAATTTATTGCTGTGCGGACAGTAGTAAATATCGGCATAAGCACGGGCGTCATGAAATAAATAGGGAATGGTATCGCCCACCAGTTGGTAAATGGGTTTATCCAGCGATCCTTTGATCAACTGCAGGTTGGAGTTAAACTTATGCTGCGGAAATATCAACCCGTAATACGTTTTGCTTTTACTGTTAATGATGAGCGAATTGGCAAATACAAAGTCCTCGTTTTTAACATTAATACTAAATAATTTCTTAAACGTTTTAGTCGCGGGGATAAAACGCATCATATCATACAGGTTACGCGGATTTACAATCTGCTGGCCCGATGCACTGCCGTAACCGCCTATCACATACACGGTATCGCCTGCAGCGCTGGCTCCTAATCCAGCCATGTAGCGGGGCGTAAATACATCGCCGTTAGTTTTTATCTCCTGCCAGGTACCGGTGTTTACGTTATATCGTTTCACGCTGTCTTTATAAATCAGCTGCCCGTAACCGCCAATAGTGTATACCGATGTATCTGCCTTACAGAAAAACTTATTCAAGTGCCCGGTATTGGTTTCCTGGGGCATATTTTTAAAGCTTTTATCCCATTGCCGGTCGCGGATATTATAAGTGGCGATAACTTTTTGGTCGATAAAAAGATAATACAGCTTACCATTATTAAACAGGGCCTGATCGCCGGGGATAAGTTGTTGCTTGCCGGTTTTGTAAACCTCGCTCTTTAAAGGACTTATTTTGTTGATGGAATAAGAAAGCAATGAGTCGGCTGTGATCATGTAAATCGTTTCGGTAGCCGGGTCAAAAGCCAGGCTGGCATCACCGGCAATACTAAACTCTTTTTCCATTTGCCAGTTACGGTGACGCGCCTTGATCCATAGTGGATTGCTGACTGTGCCGTTATTCTGATTTACGGTTTCGTGCACTATATCGCCCTGCCATTCGTTCAGCGGCCACCAGGATAGCAACTTATCCTGCTGCGCTACCTTTACATCGCGCAGCTTAAACGGCGGCAGATCGGTGGTTTGATATTGCCGGTAGGCATTGGCCCCGAACAATAATTTATAGTTCGCGCTTTGCTTTAAGTGCACCCCTACCTCGCTGTAGGAAGCTTTGCCGGCAGATACGGTAAGCTTGCTGTTCTTAAAATCGATAAAAATTTTGAGCTTGCTCCAGTTATCAAACAGCTGCTTATCATCAATATTGAATGATATTTTGGAAAGCTTTTCGCCAATGATGATCTTGAAATGTTTGGTATTATACTGGTTATCATACACCAGGTCGATGTTTTGTTTATCGTCGCCCACCAGCCGGAGCATATAGCCAAAGTATATTTGCCGGTTAGGAATGAACGACAGATCAAAGGATACCTCGAGATTATCTTTTGCCGCAACATTGCTGATGCCCAGGTTTAAGGTGGTGCGTTTATCCTGTACTACCTCATGACTATAAAAACCAAGCCCGTATGATTGCGCATGAACAGGCGGTATCCATAGTATATTTAAAAAAATAACCGAAATTATTCCTGAAACAAAAAATCTCATGTTGATCAGTACTTACTATTAGGACTTAAGTACCCGTATTGTATTTATAATCTGGCCAAAAAATATTACCTATTTAGCTGCCGGCACTGGCTAAATTACAATAAAAACAGTTCACATTCAAAGTGCAATGTGATTATATCAGGAAGGATACGGGAGCTGGTTCACCGGTCGTTGCTTCGCTTGTTATATAAAATATTAAAAAAGAACTAACCCGAGGGAAAGCCTCACCTAAATCCTCTCCAAAGGAGAGGACTTGACTAAGCACATCTATTTTTCTCTCGTGGTTATAAGCGGTGACAAGTAAAAGTCCTCGCCTTTGGAGAGGATTTAGGTGAGGCATGAACGTTTCAACAAAGCAACTTGAACGTTTCAACAAAGCTGCCTGCCTAAATACTGCCGACCTTTGTTATACAAATTAAAGTAAAAGACAATGACAAAGATTTGGTTTATAACAGGCAGCTCCCGCGGATTGGGGCGCAGCCTAACAGAAGCAGTGCTGGCCAAAGGCGATAAAGTTGCCGCCACAGCACGCAAACCCGAACAATTAAAAGATCTGGCCAACAAATATCCAGGGCAGCTATTGCCGGTACAACTGGATGTAACCAACAAAGCGCAGATCATTGCGGCTGTAGCAGGCACCATCGCGCATTTTGGCCGTATAGATGTACTGGTGAACAATGCCGGTTTTGGCATCATCGGCGCCGCCGAAGCTTTTACGGATGAGCAGGTACGCAGCCAGTTGGAAACCAACCTGTACGCGCCTATCGAGATTACCCGTGTGGTATTGCCATATATGCGCAAACAGCGTTCAGGCCGAATTTTACAGATCAGTTCGGTTGGCGGCCGTGTAGGTAATGCCGGGCTAAGTATATACCAGACTGCCAAATTTGGCCTTGGCGGTTTCAGTGAAGCGTTATCCAAAGAGGTAGCCGATCTGGGCATCCATGTAACCAGCGTGGAACCAGGCGGCTTCCGTACCGATTGGGCCGGCGATTCCATGAGCTACGCCGAGCCTGTTGAGGGTTATGAATCAACTGTTGGTGCCCGTGTAGATTATTTCAAAAGCGGTAAATTTGTACCCGTAGGTGACCCGGATAAAGCCGCTAAAGTAATGGTTGAACTGGTTGATCATCCCGAGCCGCCAACTCACCTGGTATTGGGCAGTGAAGCTATTGCCTTGCTAAAAAATGCCGATAGCCTGCGCGCTGCCGAAATGGAAAAATGGATGCCGGTGAGCCTTTCTACAGATCACCACGAGGCGGAAAATTTCCTGGAATCAGAAATGGGTAAAAATCTGATCAACCGTAAGAGTAATTAACCGTTATACAGCTTATCCCCAAACAGGATCATTTGCCAATTGCGAATGATCCTGTTTTAATTATTTAAATTTGATCAATATGCTTAAAGAGAACGAGCTTAGTCCGCAATCAGAGATACATTACTCCTGCTACTATACCAGGAGCCGTGGCGGCGAACAGTTTATTCCGGAGCATGCCTTCAGCTTCCAGATCTCAGGCGATCTTACACTTACCGATGCGGATAAAGTATACCTTTCCGGCCCCGGCGATTTCAGGCTGAGCCGCAGGAACCAGCTGGTTAAATTCCTGAAACAGCCCCCACCCGGCGGCGAATTTAAATCGGTTTCGGTATTCCTGGATCAGCAAACGCTCCGTAATTTTAGTATGGAGTATGGTTACACCGCACAAAGGCAATATGAAGGCGACAGCATCATCATTCTAAAACCCAACCCGCTTTATAAAAGCTTTATGGATTCGCTGCAGCCCTACGAGCATTTGCAGCAACCAACGGATAAAAATCTGCTGTCGCTCAAATTGCGTGAAGCTATCCTGATACTATTGCAAGGCAACCCCGAGCTCAAAGATGTGCTGTTTGATTTTAGCGAGCCGGGCAAAATTGACCTGGAAGGTTTTATGAACAAAAACTTTCATTTCAATGTACAGCTCAAAAGATTCGCTTATTTAACCGGCCGCAGCCTGGCTACTTTTAAGCGCGATTTTGAAAAGATATTTCATATTACGCCCAGCCGTTGGTTACAGCAAAAAAGATTGCAGGAGGCTCACTATCAGATCAAGGAACAGGGCAAAGCACCATCCGATGTTTACCTGGACCTGGGCTTTGAAGATCTTTCTCATTTCTCCTACGCCTTTAAGAAAACTTTCGGCGTAGCGCCATCCCAGGTTTGAGATGGTTTCTACTTGTGCTCACTTGTAATCATAAGTGTTGGGAAGAATTAAAAAAGCGGGAGGCAATGCGATTCCCCTCTTGAGAGTAATAGCTCATGAAAAGGCGGAGTTTAAACTTACAAGGTTAAAAACAAATCGCATAGCCAACTCATCCGGTCTACGCTTCGCTGGATCACCCTCTCTGCGGCTTTGCCGCAAAGAGGATAAAGAAAAAAAGAATTAAAAATCCCCTCTATGCGCGAAGCGGAGAGAGGGGTGACGAGCGCAGCGACATCGGGGTGAGTCGATAGATGCTTAATTTTCACTTATGCCTTTTCATGGGCTATTACCCTCTCAAGAGGGGCGCTTAATCGACACTATATAACATCAGTGGTACAAATGAGCGTAAGGTTTTATATTTTCCATCATCTGCACCACACAATCAGTAAATGATACCATTAGGATTGCTATTACCCTGCCTATATTTGTTGCACCATGGAACAAAAACTACCATTACCGCCATTCACCTTTGAAACGGCCACCCAAAAAGTACAGCTGGCAGAAGATGCCTGGAACAGTCAGGATCCTGAACGGGTATCCTTAGCTTACACCATCGACAGCGAATGGCGCAACCGTTCCCAGTTTATCAATGGCCGGGCCGAGATCGTACAATTCCTCACAGCCAAATGGCAAAAAGAGCTCGACTATAAACTAAAAAAGAAGCTTTGGGCATTTACCGGCAACCGGATAGCCGTACGCTTTGAATATGAGTATCACGATGCCGCCGGGCAATGGTACCGCGCCTACGGTAACGAGAACTGGGAATTTAATGAGCATGGCCTGATGCAAAAAAGATACGCCAGCATTAACGATGTGCTCATTAATGAAGCGGACCGCCGGCTGTAACCCGCCAGTTTAGATAATTAAAGTAGGGGCCTTCACGATTTGGCAGATCATGTTGATGATCGCCGCAGGACCCTTGCCTCTTTTGGCCATCTTTTTAAACTTTTCCCAGGCCTCTTCTATATCAATAGTGCTTTCGGGTTTTACCAGCTCGCAGATCTCCCATACCAGTTTAAACTGTGTAAAATATTTTAAATTCTGCTTACTGGCGGCTATCCATTTGTCAATCGTTTCTATCTCGGTCAGCCTGGCTTCGCCCAGCATATATTTGGTTAATAATCTGTCCATCGTGTTCATATCGGCAAATTATAAGCTGCTGGTTACGTACCAAATGATCATGGGCAAATCGTCAACCAATTTAAAATAAAGCACCTTTAAGGCCTTGTCTATATGGTCTTCAATTATTTTCATAGGGTTATTACTTTCATACTTTAATTCAGCAAAACTATCTGGCGTGCAATGGCTTATATCATTCATAGTTTCTATTGATGCTTATTTCCACTAAAACACTTCCAGAACAATTTACCCCTACTGGGATATAAAATTTATTTGATCTGCGCTCCATCACCTGTAACGAATTTGAAATCGCGGCGTCTTTTAATTAGTTCCTGTACTAATCCTCATTACATGAAAAAGATAAGCTGTGCTGTTATTTTACTCCTGGCTTCCATCCATGCATTTTCACAGGAGAAAAAAATAAGAACCTTCGCCGCTGAATACGGCATCCAGGGTTTACAACTGGTTTATGTGAAGGGCAACAAGACCCAGGCCTACAATATCGGCACGGTAAACAAGGGTTCTGATAAAAAAGTAAGCTCGAATACCATTTTTGAGGCTGCCTCATTAAGCAAATGTGTGTTCGCCTACACGGTAATGCGCTTGTATGACAGAGGCATCATTAGCCTGGATACACCGCTATTGCATTATACAGGGAGTTATGAACGATTTGATCCTAAAGATGCCCGGTACGCCAAAATAACCGCGAGGATGGTATTAAGGCATACCACAGGTTTACCCAACTGGGGCGACGACAAAGGCGCCCGGCTATTATTTACTCCCGATAGTTGTTTCTCCTACTCCGGCGAAGGGTATGTGTTTTTACAAAAAGCGGTTGAAAAACTAACGCGGAAATCACTGAACGACCTGGCGCAGGAAGAAGTGTTTACCCCTTTTAAAATGACCAGCAGCAGTTATGTGTGGGAAAGTAAATTTGATACTGTATCTGCATTTGGCAATAGCCCCGAAGCTATCAACCGGCATAAAAATGCCAACGCGGCTTATAGCCTGCTCACCACCGCCCATGATTATACGCTCTTTTTACAGGCTTTATTAGCCGGGCAGGGATTAAAACCGGCTACCCGCCAGTTGATGTTTGAAAAATCAAGTTCGGGAGCGCGCTTTAATCATCCCATCATCGAAGCAAACCAGCATATTGACTGGGGACTTGGTGTAGGCTTACAACAAAATGAACTGGGAAAATCAATCTGGCATTGGGGCGACAACGGTAACTTTAAAGGTTTCTTTATCGCTTTTCCAGATCGGCAGGAGATCCTGGTATATTTTACCCATAATCCTTACGGCTTAAATATCACCGCCGATATATTGAATACATTTTTTGGCAAGCAAACCTGGTGGCAGGCCCAATGGCTCGATTATGGATTTAAATCGCCCAAAGCAATTAAAGCTTTGCGCGCCAAACTGGCCAAACGTGGCTACAGTCACGCTATTGAAATAGTAGAAAAAGAAAAGAAGAACAATCCAGCCTATCAACTGCCCGAAGATGATTTAAACAGCCTGGGGTATATACTGATGTCTGATAACAAACAGCGGGAAGCAGCAGAAGTATTTAAACTCAACGTTAGTTTGTATCCAAACAGCGCCAATACTTACGACAGCCTGGCCGAAGCATATGAAGCTTTGGGCGAACGGGAACTCGCCGTTAAAAATTACAAACATTCACTGGAGCTCAACCCTAAAAATAACAATGCGGCGGAGCATATCAAGAAATTAAGCTTATTACCCCTTTAAATCAATGTTCAATCGTTGCTTCAGTTCAAACTCTCCTTTGGAAGTGATGAGGAGGCTTCTTTTTTGATAAACTTTCCGGAACCAGCCCTCTTTTAGGAAATATTGCAGCATGGCAGCACCGAGACCACCCGCCAGGTGCGGGGTTTTCTCTGTCCAGTCGATGCATTTCAAAGTGAGCGGTCTTTTGGCAAGGGTTAGCTGTGGGATGTCTATCTCCAACTCTTTAAACCAACTGAGGCCCTGCGGAGTAACGCTGAATTGTTTGAGATGATCCGGGTGATCGGTGATCAATCCCTTCCTCAGCAGCGCTTCGGTTACCTTTACCCCCGCCAGTCCCGCCAGGTGATCGTAACAACTGCGTGCCGCACGCACTTCCCGTTGGGCATGGTTAAGCTCTTTTGGTACCGAAAAAACATTACTAAGCGTTTCAACAGCTACCGCAATCTCGGAATTAGCGTATACAAAGTATTTATGTTTTCCTTGCTTCTGCACCTTCAATACCCCCGCCTCTACCAGCTTTTTGAGATGGCTGCTGGCCGACTGCGGCGTAATGTTTGCCGCAATGGCCAAATCGCCTGCAGATACCGGTTTGCCATCAAACAGCTCCCATATCATGGCGGCGCGGGCCGGTTCGCCAAACAAAGCCGCCGCTTGTTTAAAACTACTCAGGTTACTCATCTTTCATGGTTTAATCCCAAATTTGGGGACGGTCAACATTCATTGTTCTTAAGTAAGATAGCAGTTGTCCGGTATGTATAGCTTCGTGATAGGCTATTCTTTGTAAATAGTCGCCCAGCTTACGCCTCAGGTTGGCTTTAGGTCTTAAAATCTCTATCTCCTCCAATTGTTTTTCCGAAAACCCGCTGATCACTTCTATAAAAGCCGCATGATGAGGCGCTGCAAACGCAATTTCCTCCTCAATGCTCATATATGGTTTGTCCTGCCATGGTGTAATGAATGCTCCCGGATCTCCCCGGTTAATAACGATCTGCTGATAAATATACTGGCTTTCGATAACATGGCGGATAGTTTCGATACAGCTCATCGCTCCGGCATCGGGCTTCCAATCATATTTATCCTGGGGTATGCCGAGCCATACTTTGATACTCCGGCGTCTTATTTCATTAAAATTTAAACAAATAATTTTCTGGCTATTCATATTGCATTATTATTTAATGCAAAAATACAAGGGCTAAATAGCTTACACTTCGGGCTGGATTTAACTGTACGTAAAAAAGCAGGAGCCCAACCTTTTAGGAGCCGAACTGCCTGCAACACACAAATTAAAAAATTAAACCTTTGTATATACAACACGAGAAAGTGCTTTTACCCTTACTATGGGCTGAAAATTATTTGATATGACATTTAACATCTGGCTTGTTAATCATACCGAAAAAACCTATTTTGGATTGTACCTTTAGTGTGATCTATTGCATCATACAGTAACATATCCCACATGAAACGACTTGCTTCTTTATCGGTCTTGCTGTTTATTAGTCTCACAACTTTCAGTCAATCCGTAAACCGCGCCCAGTTAGACAGTTTCTTTAATGCGCTGGATACACATCACCTGGCTATTGGTAGCATAATGATCACTTCTGCCGGGAAATCGGTGTATCAACGTTCCTTTGGGAAAGATCAGACCGACCAAACCGAATACCGCATCGGCTCTATTACGAAAGTATTCACTGCGGTAATGATCTATCAATTAATTGAGGCGAAAAAGCTAACCCTTGATACTAAACTCGCTGCTTATTATCCCGAGTTACCCAATGCAGAGAAAATCACGATTGCCGAGTTATTAGGCCATCGGAGCGGGTTGGCCAATTTTACCAATAATACCGGCTTTGACAACTGGAAAGAGCAACCTAAAACGCATGATGAATTGCTGGCCTTCATTAAAAATCAAAAGCCCGATTTTGAACCGGGCGCCAAAGCCGACTATAACAATTCCAATTACCTGCTCCTGGGCTATATTATGGAGAAGATCTATCAAAAGCCTTATAAAGATATAATCACCGAAAGGATCATCAGAAAGCTATCGCTTAACCAGACCTATTATGGGGTAAAGCCGGGCTTCCAACCGGGCGAAGCCATTTCTTATAAATATTTTAATAACGAATGGAAACCCGATAAGGCGGTGTACCTGGATAATTTTGGTGGAGCCGGAGCCATCATTTCCACCCCGGCAGATCTGTGTAAATTTATCAATGCCCTTTTTGCCTATAAGCTCATTGGCCAGCAAAGTGTTGACCGCATGAAGACCATAGTGGATGGCTACGGCATGGGTATGTTTCCTTACGGGGACAAACAGCATCAGGGTTTTGGGCATAACGGAAAAACGGAAGGCTTCGGATCATCTATGCAATATTACCCGGAGAACAAACTGGCTATAACCTATTGCACCAGCGGCGAGGTTTATCCCAAGAGTAATATCCTGGACCATGTATTTAAAAGCTGTTTTAATCTTCCAGACACAATCCCGGATTTTAAGATCAGGCACTTAAATACAAAACTGTTGGAAACCTATACGGGCACTTATAGTGGCAATTCGGGCTTGGAAGTAACCAATACACTTGATGAGGGGCAATTAGTACTATCGCTTAAAGGACAACCGTTTAAACTGGATGCTATCTCTGAGCAGGAGTTTTGGAACGCTCCTTTTGGCTTCTTCTTTTATTTTGACCAGGACGGAAAGCAACTATTTGTTGAGGATGCAGGTACAGTATATGAATTGCATAAAAAGTAAGTTTGCTGTTCCATTTCAAGCATTATGACACTATCAGCAAAAGATCATATCATACCGCAATACTCCTTTCAGGAAATGTTTCCGGCGGGTAATGGCATGTTGGAGCTGATTGAAGCCAATGGTCAGTTCAACAAGCACAGGGCGATGTTCCTGGTGCCGCACCGGCGCGATTATTACCAATTGGGCCTGGTTGATGAAGGTGATGGACGGCATTGGGTCGATTCTGCCTTGTATCAGCTCAATCCCAATTGTTTCTATTTTTCTACACCGCAGCAGGTTCATATTAAGGAACAGGCCAAACCCTTTATGGGTGTAAACATTTGCTTTACCCGCGAATTTATTGAGCTGGAAAATAACCGGGTATTCAGGGATTTGCCTATCATCACCAATCCGCAAAACGGTCATGAGCTGAAACTACAACCTGCCGACCGTGATTTTATACGCCGCATCATTGGCCTCATGCTGGATGAACAACATCAGCACCAAAGCTGGAAGAATGCCGCTTTACAAGCTTACCTCCATAACCTGCTCATTTATCTTAGTCGGCTTTATGAGCAGCAGTTTACCGCCACGGAGCAAAATACCGACCGGCAATTACTCCGCCAGTTTACCACGTTGATAGCAGAACATTACCCCCAGTTGCATGAAGTAGCTGCTTATGCCCAATTGCTGCATATTTCAACAGGGCATTTAACCGCAGTCGTAAAAGCCCAAAGCGGCAAAACGCCCATTCGGCATATCCATGAGCGCCTGGTGGTCGAAGCCAAACGTTTGCTTTTTCATACCGGGCACTCTGTAAAAGAAATTGCCTTTGAACTGGGTTTTGAAGATGATGCCTACTTTAACCGTTTCTTTAAGCGTCTGGAAAATTCAACCCCTACGGAATACCGCAGATCCATCCTCGAAATTTACCGTTAATGCATGGTTTTGTACCATATCCTTTAAACGTTGCAGGATAATTTTGCCGCTACATAAAAATAAAAACATGACAGAACAGGAATTAAATAAAGCTGTAGTAACCCGCTTTAACCGGGAGGTTTTAGAACAAGGCGAATTTACTGCTTACCAGGAAATTGTAAGCCGGGATTTTATTAATCATACTGCTCCTGCCGGTACGGACAATGGTTTCCAGGCCACTTTTGATTTTATAGAACAAGTAGTTAGAAAGGCATTTCCGGATCTCCGCATAGAGATCAAAAACATGGTAGCTGAAGGCAATAAGGTATTTACCCACAAACTATTGCATGGCACACACACCGGTGAATTTATGGGAATAAAAGGCAGCGGAAAGCAAGTTGTGATACCTACTATGGATATTATCTATTTAAAAGACGGCATCTATACCGACCATTGGGCTATCAGGGATATACAGGATGTGCTGAAGAAGGCAAATTAGGTTTTAACAGATGTTGTGCCGGAGCCAGTCGAAGCATGGTGAGTAGGCCGCTTTTTAGGTTTGTCATCCTGAGCGAAGTGAAGGATCTATCATGGTTTTGTATGCCGCATACCCGCTCTTGGCCGCGGGAGGGCCAGTCACTTTTCCTTGATGAAAAGTAACCAAAAATCAAGTCAGCAGAAATGCTTCTTTGCCGCACAAGGCCCTTACCCCACAAACCGGACAGAACCACGGCTGCAATTATTTTGCCCCACTTCGTTCGCCACAGCCCCTTACCTCAGCAAAAACTTGCTATGCCCTGCAGCCGCACAGGCCCACATTGTTCTGCCCGCTTTCGTCCGAAGCTTATCTGCTGACGGGAATAAGGAATAGGGTTGGATGGGTAAAAATTATAGAATTCTTCAATCCGATGGATCAAGGTTCAGAAAAAACTCAATAATTCACTAAATCACTAATTCAATAATTATTTAACGGGACTCACGGCCACGGCTATTTTGGAATCGGCGGTGCCATAATACAGGTACCAATGATTGTCGAATATAGCCAAACCCTCCACAAAACAAACCTGGTTTACCTGGCCTGAGCGCTCGTATGGCTTTTCGGGCTTCATAAAATAATGATCCAGGCGTTTGATGAGCTTAGTAGGATCGTTCTTATCAAACAAAGCCTGGGAGGCGGTATAAGTACCCTCGGCCAGTGTTTTATCACCGAAGGATGGCACGTTCCGGCTGTTGTAGATCAATACAATACCCCTATCCGTCAGAATAGCCGGAGGACCGGATTCCACCAAATCACTGTCGAACTTGCCTTCGCGCGTGGGCAGGGCTATTTTGAGTTCGGGCATGTTAAGGGCCTGCGACCGTAATTTTACGGGAGGCTTTTCGCCGGCCTGCATTTTTACCGGTGTCCAGTTGATCAGATCTGTTGAAGTGGCCGCCCAGATCTGGGTATCGCCCCAATACATCCAATACTTGCCATTAATTTTGGTGGCGATCACTTTTCCACTTTTTTTATAAGTAGATACGATAGAGCCCGATTTGCTCCACTTAGCGGCATACTTACCGCTATCGGCTTTGGCAAACACGCTGCCATGTTTTTTCCAGTTGATGAGATCAGTTGAAGTAGCTATGAGCAGGCGGGCTGTGGTGCCGTCAAAAGCGGTATAGGTCATGTAATACGTTCCGCGACCATCTTCTACCACCCGCGGATCTTCGCAGCCACCCTGCCATTCCAGTTTTTGGTAATCGTCTTTATCAGGATATAATACCGGTGTTGGCTTACGTACAAAATGTGTGGCGTCGGTACTCACTGCCAGGCCTATACGCGAGGTACCCGCTGGTTTGCCCGTGCTATCCTGCGCCCGGTAAAGCATCCAGATCTTGCTGCCACGGTTCACGATGGCCGGATTAAACACATCTTTCGATTCCCACAAAACTTTCGTTTTTAATATCGGATCGATAAAGTTACCCCTGCCCGGACCTAAAACCGGGTTAACACTATCCAATTTGGTGAAAGGTAAAATAGCCCAGTTATCGGTAGTATCAACCTTAACCGCGACTTTCTTTTGATTGCTTTGGCAACCGCCCAGAGTTAGGGCAGCCGCGATACATGAAATGACAATAAAATTCAGCTTCATAGTGGATAAGAATCAAGATATTAGAATCAGGAGTCAAGATAATAAACAAAAAGTCTAATCATAAAGTTCTTGATTTGATAAGTCTTTTTGTTATTAAAATTATTTGTCTTGATTCTTGTCTCTTGATTCCTGACTCCCCTTTTTCATCACCAGTTTTATCGCCACCGAATCGCCCACTATTTTACCATATTGATTAGATACGATGCAGGAATTATGAAAATGGATACCGCCATAAAACCGGGCCCAAACGTTTTCATTCGCTGCATCACGGAATGATTTGTAAGAGCGGCTTTTGATACCAAATTCCAGTTCGGAGGTATCGGTATAAGCTACGTTATCGCCCAATGCACTGGTCAGCGCTTCGGCAGCGGCGGCAGATATGGTGCAATGTCCACAGGTATATTCGGGGAAAGGCGGTGTTTGCAAGTGTGGCCGCCATTCATGATCGATGTATTTGTTGATCACCGTTTCGGGGCGAGCCGTAGCGTAGGTGTATTTGGCTGTCCATGATTCTATAAAAGCATCAAACAGCGCGATGGCGGTTTTGGCATAAGCATACACGGTTGTATTAAAATCGGCCTTGACCTGTTTGGCACCGATACCTACAATACTGAGCCAATGCCCCGGCGGCGAGAATTTCTTGGTCACAAACATCAGGTGCCCGCTTACATTGAGCTTACCGGGATTATCGTCCCAAAAATCAGCCATGTGTACCTGGTCGTGATTCAGACTGTCGCCCGCATGTTTGATGTACATAACCTCCTGATAGTATTTGCTGTTTTTGTCGGTCAGGTTAAACGGTGGAGGCGGGGGTACGCTGTATTCTTTGGCATTGTGCATTACCATGGTACGGATCTCGCTCCAGTGCGGTTCAACGGCTTCACCGTACAAAGGAGGCGTAGGTGTCCACCGGCCGGGTATATTGTTGATGGCAAACTTGGGGGCACTGCGGGTTTTCAGGTAATTATCCTTTTTGCTCCAGGCCATAATGGAGCCTGCCACCGCTTTTGCGAAAGCCTCGGAATTGTTTACCACCTCCGGTGGCATCCCATGCAGTACTGCCATATTGTGCAGGCTATCGGTATAATATTTTAAACTCCCTTCAGGAAAAGTAACCGCCTCGCCTACTTTGCAAAAGGCCAACAGGGCGGCGTACTCATAATCAATAGTTTGGTTGGCAGATGCTTTAGCTACGGTTTGCAGGCCGTTCAGCTGCCCAACCAGTGAACGGTATTGTTTAGGGTTACCAGCCGCAACTACCTCATAAGCAGCCACGGTAGCATAGGCATAATTACGTGAGGCTACCACCGGCGTAAAGTTATTACCCATCACCACCCGGTTAAGCTCATGCACCGTTCGGCTAAACAATGCCGGATCATGCAAAACAGTTTTATAATCTGATTTTTTGCAGGAGGTAAATAACAGCGTAGCGGCTATAAAAAACAGTAATGGTTTCATTCGTTAATTATTGAATTAATGATTTAGTGAATTAGTGATTTTCTCCTTTTTGAGCATCAACTTGGTTCCATCTATCACTTTACAACATACGTTTTTTTATCGATACCCACACCGGTTATGGTTAACGATTTCCAGTTTTTGGGTAGTTTACTTTTGATCTGCACAATACCTTCGGGTGTAATATCCAGGCCGCCAAAACCCATCAGTAAACTTTGAATAATACCTCCGGCCCCGGTTGCGAAATACGGATTGGTACCGCCCTTTGTTTCGGCAATAACCCGGAACGGTGGTAACAGGTTGGGCTCATAAGCATCTTTAAAAAAATGATAAGCCTTATCTCCGTTGCCTAAACGGGCATATAGTAAAGTAAATATGCCTTGTGTCATGGCAGGTGTACCTTCGTTTGGCACACGGGTTTCGTAATATTCCAGATCTTTTTTGATCTGTGCCGGATCAGTTATGGTTTTCAGCGGATAGGCCAGCAGGTTTACATCGGCCTGTTTAATACCTTCGCCTTTATAGCTGGCAAACTCTTTGGTAACACCATCCGGGAATTGCAGCACTGGTATATTTTGCGCTACCTGCTGCCAATCCGGATCGGCAGTGATGCCCAGTATTTTGGCTGCGGTTGTTGCTGCCTGCAGATTGGCTTTGGCCGCGGCATTGGTGTAGGCGTTGTTATCTACATTTTCGGCCCATTCATCGGCGGCTACTACATCTTTAATATCATAGTGTCCCTCGCCGTTACGCTCTACCCGGCTTGACCAGAAGTCGGCTGTTGCCGACAGGATCGGCCATCCTTTTTCCTGCAGCCATTGTTTATCCTGGGTAACACAATAGTAATTCCAGGCAGCCAGGGCTACATCGGCGGTAATATGATGTTCAAACGGGCCGCTTAGTGCCCAAACGGGGGTTTCCTCTACGCCGCTGTCGGCACTTTCCCAGGGGAACATCGCGCCCTTGTAACCATGCGAAAAGGCATTTTGTTTTGCGGCTGCTAATCGCTGAAAACGATACTCGACCAGTGACTTGGCAATATCCGGGTGCATTACCAGCAATGCCGGATAAATCCACAGATCGGCATCCCAAAAAACGTGACCATTATAGCCTAAGCCAGACAGCCCCATCGGCGATGGTGAGTAAGCCGTACCCGCTCGCGAAAACGAGTATAGGTGATACAACATGCTGTGCACATCCTGCTGTGCTTGCGCGTCGCCTTCAATTTTGATGTCGCTTTTCCAGAGCTCATCCCAGGTTTGCTCATGATATTTGATCAGGCGATCCCGGCCTTCCAGTTTGGCAAACATGGTGAGTCGCTCGGCCTGGTTCAAGGGGTCGGCATCATGTGCTGATGTGATGGAAGAACCAGCCAGGGCGTACTGATAGGTTTGCCCGGCGGCAATACTCTTGCTAAACTTCATCAGGTGCATATTGTTATCCCACATCTCGTGGATCACCCGAGGTTCCTGGCCGTGCTGCTCGTTAAACAAAAATGTATTAGAGGCGCAAAGCTGTAATTTACCTGTCGGACTTTTAGCGGTTGATGTGAGCAGACTGATGGTTACATGCGGCCTGTCTATCTCGTTATAATAGTTTTGCACTTCCTTCAAGGCATCTGGTGCTTCCATCACGCTGGCAGCAGTGATATTGATAGCCTTTTTAGCCGTAATGCTGATATCCATTAATACGGTAAACGGAAGTTGCCTTAGGGAGTAATAGGTGTATTTAACAGAAGCAACATCGCCATAATCAAAAGAGGTAGTAAAGGCCGCATGCTGCATGTCCAGTTCCTGCTTAAAATTGCTGATGTTTTTAACATCAATGCGTTTACCGCCTATTTCCAGGTAACTGTTCAACAGGTTAAAGCTGTTCAGGAAATTGCTTACCCTTCCACGACCGTACAAGTCATACGCCCCCGCAAGTACCACATTTTTCACCTTAAATGGCTCGGGCGATGATACTATACCGATCATGCCATTAGCCACCGTAATACCATAATAATTAGCCGGATCTATCTTATCGGCTTTTATCTTCCAGGCGTCCTGGGCTTTTGCCACCACACCTAAACAACAAAAGCCGATCAATAAAATATATACTTTGTTCATATCAATCATTTGTTTTATGTCTTCTCTGAGAGGGTAATAACCCTTCAAGAGACTACAGTAAGAACTGCATGCAGTATCGACTCACCCCGACATCGCTTCGCTCGTCACCCCTCTCTCCGCTTCGCGCATAGAGGGGATTTTTAATTCTTTTTTTCATTACCCTCTTTGCGGCAAAGCCGTAGACCGGGTGAGTCGCTTTTATTCATATCAATTATTCCATTTAAAAAACCGGAGCGGCTTGTTATTAATCGCGACTACGTATATGACGCCCCTTGCCGTTTTTATCGTTTTAATATCCCGCACCTCGCCACGGAGTAAAAATCCGGAGGATACGACAGAGTTATTGATGAATTCCTTCTTATTATTCAGCAGCATTATATCACCATAATCGGCATCGTATTTGCCCTCATAGGGTAATACGCCGCTAAAATTACCGCCGGCTAATACCCCTTTATTGTTTCCTGCTGTAAATGCAGCGAGACCAAAAAGCGGCGCTACTTGTGCCGAAGATGGGAAAGCTTTAAATTCAAAATGCCCCTGCCCTTTATTATAAAAAATGCCCGACTGGAAAAATGCAGCTTTTAATGGCTTACTGTCATTTAATGAATCGCCAAAAAGCTGTTCAACCGTTTTACCTGCAAAATCATGAAAGTATAAAAACTTCTTTTTAATGAGCGGAACCTGCTTTTCAATATCGCCTTTGCCTAAAAATGTATAGTATTTTTGATCGATACCATAAGCGATTATTGGATCAATAGTGCCGTTCTTATCCAGATCCGAGAGGTAGAGTTTTAATGGATTATCAAGCGTTGGTTTCAGCTTGGAATTGCAGCCATAGTTACCGGCCAGTATATCTATTTTGCCGTCGCCATCCACATCGGCTAATACCACTTTTTGCCACCAGCCCGATAACTGATCCATTTCGGTTTGATGCTGCTGCACCAGTTTACCTTTTTTGTTGAGGTATATTTTTACGGGCATCCATTCGCCGGCCACTACCAGGTCGGGCCAGCCATCGTTATCCAGATCGGCAAAGGCGGCAGAGCGCAGCATTCCGGCATATTTCAATTCGTCGGGAATTTCTACCTGATGATAAACCCCATGCCCATCATTCATCAACAGGTATGATTCGGGGGTTTTACCGAAACCAAAACTATCCGGTGCGCCGCCCACAAAAATATCGGGGTAACCATCATGGTTCACGTCCGCAACGGCTACAGCTGCTTTATTTACGTTAATAGATGGGATATTGATTGAGCGCGTAAAATTCCCTTTGCCGTCATTCATATACAGCCTGTCGGCCAGTTCCGGTACTCCGGTCTGCAATTCGTTGCCGCCGCTGGCTACATACAGATCGGGAAAGCCATCATGATTGGCATCCAGAAAAACGGCATCCACATCCTCACTTGCCGAATCTGTTACAAAAGCCGGTTGCACCGAAGATTTAAAATCGCCGCCTGCTGTTTGAATAAACAAAGCGCCGGGCTGGTTACGGGCACCACATACATAAAAATCGTCCAGGCCATCATGGTTTACATCGGCAACCGCTATCCGCGGTCCTTCGGCCGAAAGCATATGCGGGATAAGTGGCTGCTGGTTAAAATCAACAAAGTCATCTTCCCGGTGCTTCCAGTTGGTATGAATGGTATTGGTAATTTCCTGAAGCAATGGTTTTGGCGACGGGAAGAACTGTTTATAATCAAACTGACCTGTCACGTTACGCTGGTCGATTGTTAATTGCTGATTAGCTCTTACATTTTTAAATAACTGCATTGCCTGATTGGGCCAAACGATCAGCACACTATCCACACTCTTGCTTTTACCTAAACCAAAATGCAGCCTTGGTTCCACCGCCGACTCAAAGCCCCGGGTAAGCATCAATTGTTCATATTGCATTTGCCCGCCGCAAAAAACATAAGCTTTTACACCTATACCAAAATCATTATCAAACCTACCCGTAAATTTGAGACTGAGATAGGATGTTTGGGGCGAATTATTTTTATAGATCCCGGCTTCGTGGTTTACATTATTGGTCACCAGATCCAGCCGGCCATCGTTGTCCAGGTCGGCGTATATAGCGCCATTGGCTAAGCCGGGGTTTCCCATTCCCCAGTCTATACTTTTATCGGTAAACTTTTCATTGGCGTTTCCTTTAAATAAATAGCTGTGTACGGCACCTATTGGCATTTTATCCAGTACGGTGCTATCAAAACCCCGGCCACTGTTCAGCATTCCCTGTACCTGATCGTTGGAAACATAGGTTACGTAATCCATATCCAATGCGCGGCGTTTGATGCCATTAGCAATAAACAGGTCCTTGATGCCATCGTTATCAAAATCGGCCAATAATGGGCTCCAGCTCCAGTCGGTAGCATAAACGCCATCCATCAGGGCCACGTCGCTAAAAGCCTCGCCATTGCCCATATTTTTTTGCAGGGCGTTGCGCGAATATTGATCCTGAAAACCATTGCGGGTGATCTTGAATTTATACTGATCATAAGACTCGTCGCCGCCATAGCTTTTCAACACGGTTTCTTCGGATGGAAGCATATCGGCGGTGATAATATCCAACTGACCGTCATTGTTAAAATCGGCCATATCATTACCCATGCTGAAGCGGCTGTAATGATTAAAATGATTGGCTCCTGATTCGGTGAAAGTTCCGTTGTGGTTATTGATGTAGTAATAATCATTCTCATGAAAATCATTACCCACGTAAATATCCTCCCAACCGTCGTTGTTCAGGTCGCCAATAGCTACCCCTAAACCATAACCCAACGCACTGCTGTAAATACCCGCTTTTTTGGTTACATCTGTAAAATGACCGCCGGTGTTCATATATAATTTACTTCCCGCCAGTTTATTTTCGATTTTGCGTGATGCCGTATCCCCATAAACCGCTACGGAATGGTCCGACTGGTTAAGCAGGTAACAATCCAATTTGCCATCGTGGTTATAATCAAAAAATACAGCCTGTGTAGAGAAACCCGAAAAATCAAGCCCATACTCGGCCGACCGTTCGGTAAATGTGCCGTTATGGTTATTAATGTAAAGCAGGTTATGCCCCTTTAAACCCAGCTTCCCGGCCACTGCGCATACATAAATATCCAGGTAACCATCGTTATTCACGTCGGCCATGGTAACGCCGGTGCTCCAATCGGCAGAACCTGCGATACCTGCCTTTTGGGTAATATCTTCAAACTTGAAATTACCTTTATTGAGATATAGTTTATTACCACCTTTTTGATTGGACGTAAAAAACAAGTCGGGTAGCCCATCGTTATTGATATCACCAACAGCAACACCACCGCCATTATAATAATACAGGTAATCCAGAATACCCGGTCGTTCGTTATCGCTGATGCGGTTTACAAAATGGATATTAGTTTGCGCGGATGATAACTGCTCAAAAAGCGGCGGAATGGTTGGTTTCTGTTTACATGCTATCAGGCATAAAGACAATGAGCCTAAAAAATAAAATGATCTGTACCGCATTGTTTGAGCGCTGTTAAAGTACCGGATAATTAAGCTGCATGTTTATAATATCATCGTCGCTGGCAGGGGGTTTATTATCCAAATATCTTTCAAATGGGGCTATTTGTTTTAATAAAGCATGATCCTGCATATATTTTTCCATGGCATTATACAGTTGTTGTCTTTCGCTGTATTTGCCTTTATAATCGCCAACCAGTACTTTTCCGCCTGGCATATGCATAAAGGTAATGCCACCAGTTGAATTTAATTTTTTATCTACAGTGATCCCTACCAATAGTTGTAATGAATCTGTTTTTTGTGGGTAGCCAACTGAAAATAGCCCCGGTAAAGCTTGTATATTGTTTTGTGTTATAAAGCTATGCAGTTCTTTTACTGCTTTTGCCATATCGGGATATTTGTTTTTAGCCGGGATAGTTTCTTTTTTTACAGCCAGATAGCTTTCATCAACATTTTTCTCACGGATGTTAAACCCGTAATATAATCGGGCATTTTCTATAAAGCTTTTCAATTCTTCGGGTATATTCAAAATACTTCCCGATGAGCTCAACTTTAAAAGAAACCATTTACCAACATTGTTTTTAACATCAACCATTACCGTGGTAGTATTATTCTTACTCCCCGGAATCACCGTGTAAAAATATTCATGATCAATGTGGTTTAATGTTCTGATAACCTTAAAGGTATTGGCGTTTATAATTTCAACTTTAAAAGTTTGTTCCGGTGTACTGATCAAAAACCCTGAGCTATCTGCTACTGATTTATCTTGTTTAGTAAGGTTATATTCATTACGGATATCGGGCTGCCAGCGTTTCCAGTTATTGGCTGATATAAACTGTTGACAAACATCGAAATAATTGGCCCGGATATCGATGCTGGCATGTTGCCTAAACGGGATAAAACCTATGATGATAAGTAATACGAGTGCAATTACCGTTGTTTTCATGTTATGCGTAAGCTGAAAACCTTTATTACTGCCATATACCTGGTTTTGTTCAGCATTTTAGTAAAAACAATGGAACAGTTTTAGGCTGTTCCATTGTTTTTATTAAATATTATATCTGTTTTTATTGCCCGTAGCCCGGGTTTTGAACCAGATTAGGATTTGAGATTTTTTGTTGTGACGGGATGGGTAAAATTAAAGTATGATTGTCTGAAGCATCCTGTGTTTTTCCGGGTACACGGGGGCCTGTATAATACTTAATACCATCAGCAACCTCAAACCGGATCAGGTCATTGCGGCGCCAACCTTCCCAGGCCATTTCACGGCCACGTTCGGCCAATAGGTTTGGCAATGTTAAATTGCTTGCGCTCCAGGCTGGCACGCCAGATCTTGTTCTGATGGCATTAACTAAAGTAAGTGCATCTCCGGGTGAGCCTGCTCTTATTTCAGCCTCGGCCTTCATCAGGTAAGCATCAGCTAAACGAAAAATAACCCCATCGTTACTCATATCTGCACCAGAGCCGGTTTGCGGATAATATTTTATACTCCGGGCTCCTGCATATTTAAAACTATCTGCAGGGTTGCTTAACTGTAATACATATGGGCTTAAAACTACCCCAGGTATAGGATCACCGGTTGAGGTGTATTGCTGCCCTATCGCCCACATTTTTTTACGCGCGTCCTGATCAGTAAATGATTTGTAGAAGGCCGTAGGTGCGCACCAGCCATTATTTGGATTGCCCAGAAGGTTATAAGTTAATTTATTGTTATAATTAAGCGTATTCCATGCAATGGTCATCCCATGTATATAGGTGTTGTCAAAAGGCACTACAAATATATTTTCAACAGAAGCATCGTTAACTACGGCAAAATTATCTAACATAACAGGCTGCAAGCTGTATTTACCTGATTGAATAACCTTATCGGCAGCCGCAGCGGCCTTAGTCCATTGTGCGGTGCCGGTATATACTTGCGCGTTCAAATAAAGCTTAGCTAATACCATATAACCGCCCCATTGATTAATATGACCATAAATAGTAGCATCTGTTGACTGGCCATTAGTTGATAATAAAGGAACATTGGCGGTTAACTCGCTTTCAATAAACGCGTAAACATCGGCGCGCGGTGTTTGTTTAACTTTTGAAGGGTCAACATTGTAATCGGTTACCAGGGGTATATTACCAAACATGTCCATAAACATCAAAAGGTAATACGCCCTTAAAACTTTAACTTCGGCTATGGTAGCCGGAGGAATGTTCGACTGACCTGCAAGCAGGTTAAGCACGAAATTACATTTGGTGATCCCACCACTAAGGTCGCCCCAGGCCCCATTAATGGTGTTATCGTCAGGTCTGATGTTGTGTGTCCAGTATGATTGCCATTTACCGCTATCATACCAGTCATTTCCCCTGGTCGGAACGATCATTTCGTCGGTCGTAGTTTCATTCATGGTGAAAGTATTACCCGGACCGCCAAGAGCGGTCATCGCGTTATAGCTACCAGCTACAACTGCGGCAACCTGTGCTGGAGTTTTAGGAAAATTGTCATATGTAGCGTTACTATATACATTTTTATCCAGCTTAGTGCAAGCCTGCGTAAGTATACACATGCTCAATAGTGCGACTATATGCTTTATGTTGATTTTCTTTTTCATGTTTTTAATAATTTGTCAATTATAAACGCCTGTTACTTTAAAGAAAAATTAGCGCCAATTACAAAAGACCGTGTTTTTGGATATGGAACGTTATCAATATAGGATTGATTTTGAGGCGTAGCATTGCTCGGATCAGGGTTATATGAAATGGCATTGGAAATTTCAGGATCTAACCCACGGTATTTTGTGATAACAAACAGGTTATTGGTAGCCACGTAAACCCGCAATGAATTTATACCTTTAATTTTATTAAAGGTATAGCCTAATGCAGCATTGTCCATTCGTAAATATGACGCCCCTTCGAGCCATCTGTCTGATGCTGTAGGTGCGCTTTTTACACCGTTGGTAAGTGCTGCGCGTGTTGTATTATTACTTGGTAAACGGGTACTGGTTTCATATTGTAAAAAAGTATTGTTAAATGCTTTTTGCCCATAAACACCTCTCAGGAAAAAGTTAAAGCTCCAGTTATGGTAATTAAATGAATTTGTTATGCCGTAATTGAATTTAGGAGAGGGATCAATATAATGGCTTGGCGGAATACCTCCAGGGTATTTGTCAACAGTTTGCCCATCAAATTGCTCTTGTCCGTTTGCGTCAACACCTGTGTAATGAGGCAGGTAAAATACAAATGGCGCATAACCGGGTTTCAGATAAGTAATAGGAGTAGCAGATAAGCCACGTCCTAAAGCATTACCCAATGGTATCTGATCTACCGCCAGATTGAAGCCATTATATGTTCCAGCTAAATTGGTGATCCTGGTTTTTACAAAAGTGATGTTTCCGGATACGGTCCAGTTAAAGCTTTTTCCGATTATTGGCTGTCCGGTTAAACCAATATCCACACCCTTGTTGCTTAAGCTGCCCACATTGGCCAGTATCGTATTAAACAAGAAAGGAGGTGTTGGTACGCGATAAAGATAAAGCAGGTCCTTAGTTTTATCATTATAAAAATCAACATCTCCAGATAGTCTGTTATTAAATAATGAAAAATTAATACCAACGTTTGTGCCCTGCCGTCTTTCCCATTTCAAATCAGGGTTGGGGTTTTGAGACGGTTGGTATGAAGGCTTATAAGGAAAAGAATTATCTGATGGATTATAATACGTGTTACCGGTACCATACAAGCCTATAGCGCTGTATGGGGTAATGGCATCGGCATTACCTGTAACACCAAAACCAGCCCGTATTTTCAGGTCATCTATCCATTCCACATTTTTTACCAGGTCTCTTTTCAGGCGGTAAGCAACATCCATTGCAGGAAAATAGCCCCACTCATGATTTGGCCCGAATTTGCTTGACCCGTCACGACGAATAGAAGCGGTGGCATAAAAACGTGAATCGTAATTATACTGCGCCCTGGCCAAAAACGAAATTAACTTATATTCTGTTTTGTTTGATGTGATAGCTGATTTTTGAGGATTACCGCCACCCAGGTTATCGGTCTGGTTTTCGGGAACAAGATAGTTCTCTCCGTAAGCAGTAAAGTTATTGGTAAAATAATCATTATACTCATAAACAGCTGTTGCAGATACGGAGTGTTTGCCAAAGGTTTTATCATAGTTAATATGGATATTACCTTTATAGGAATTGGCATCGTAACTGGATGATTTAGCGTTATTAACCGTGCCTTCTGTAGGGAAAGACGGATTAAATAAATTATTCTGTGTATGATCCGGATTGGTAGATCCGGTTACGCCTATCTTTAAGCTGGGGATGATACTATAATCGGCCGAGGCGTATAGTATAGCCAGGTTCTCATAGGAGTTATTTAAGGTTTTTACCGCATGCTGAACAGGGTTATGTCCGTTGTACTCTAAAGAATAAGAATAATACGAGCCATCGGCGTTATAAACCGGATAAGTTGGCGGCGTATTGAAGATCCAATCATAATTTACGTTATTAAAATTCTGCTTTATTCTGGAATAGGTAATCCCCATGTTAATATCCAATTTATTATTCAGCGCTTTTTGCTCAGCACTGAAACGCAGGCCTAACATATTTTTATCATTGTTAAGTGCCACACCCTGCTGGTTCAGATATGATACAGAGCCCCGGTAAGTAAAGCCATTGGCACCACCGGATATAGCTACAGCATGGCTCTGGGTATAAGCGGTGCGCGATACGGCTTTTTGCCAGTCGGTGTTACCACCTTTATCATAAGTGCTAACCGTTACATTTGGCAATGCCGATATCGCGCTTAAATATTCAGATCTGTTTAGCAGGTCATAATATTTACTTTGTTTATCGATGCCTGTATAGCCATCATAGCTAATGGAAACGCCGCCTTCACGGCCTTTCTTGGTAGTAACTAATAAAACCCCGTTTGCACCGCGGGCACCATAGATAGATGCTGCAGAGGCATCTTTTAAAACATCTACAGACGCTATATCACCCGGAGGAATGTTTCGAAGCTGATTAGGGTCGTCAAGTAAAACCCCATCAAGAACAACCAAAGGGTTCTGGTTGCCGGTAATAGAGGTTTGCCCTCGCAAACGTACAGTAGGCGTACTCGTTGGATCGCTGCCCGCATTGGTTATAACAAGTCCGGGCACCTTACCCTGTAATTGTGTTAGGGGGTTGGTAGCTTCGCCCTGGTTAAAATCCTTAGCACTAATACTTGATATAGCTCCCGTCACATCCTTCCTGCGCTGCGACCCATAACCCACGCTCACAATCTGCACTTCGCTTAAGGCGGTTGCACTGCCTACCAACGCAATGTTTATGCTTGTTTTACCGGTAATGTCAACTTCCTGTTTAGCGTAGCCAATAAATGATACCACCAATGTATTGTTTGTAGCCGGTAATGAGAGTTTAAAACTACCATCGGGGCCTGTATTGGTACCAATGGTTGAACCTTTGGCTACGATGGATACGCCAGGCATCGGCGAACCATCATGAGAGTCTGTAACCTTGCCGGTTATCACCTTATTTTGTGCCAATGCAGGCACAGCAAAGAAGCAAAAAATGGCAAGACAGCTTACTTTAAGTAAATTTTTTAGCTGCATAAATTTAGATTTAGTGTTTAATTGGTTTGTTATAAATGTAAACTATTAATTTATCAAAATAAAATAACTGTAAATGTTATTTTGTACTAATAAATATTAAGTAACTGGCAATTAATTTATTGCGAGAGCTACAGTTTCATTATTACGGAGGGCTGCATGTTTTAGTAGGTTTAATATTCATATTCAGGTTTGTTTTCAAATCAAAAATTGCATCAATACACCATGCCAATAACCGGCAAAAGCATTTAGTCCATTTACTGCAAGAGATGTGCTCTTTTGCAAGGCTGGTGGTAAACCACCTCATGAAAATTTAATTTATTATGGTTTATATTTATTAGCTGGATGGATCATTTATCATGAAAATATTTAAATTATTTTACATGGTATAAGATCACCTCATACAAAGTAATATGCAGATGGGGGCATTACCTATTTTTTTTGTTAAAATATAAAAATATATGGCTTTTCTTAAAATCAAATAATTGATAATGAGAATCTTAAAAAAACAAGCCTTTTAAAAAGTATAAATAAAATTTAAGCAGTTTTAAGCAGTTTTTAAGTGCATTTTATACCTAAATCAGTTATTTACCGACTATGTTTTGCTTAATACCTCTACTGCTTTTATAGCCATTATTTTTTGATCGAACTGATCACCTGGAAGTATGGATTTTGCCTTAATACGCATTCTATACACGTATATGGTATTTACAGAATATTCCAAAATATTGGCAATGGTTTCATTATCGCTTATCCCCATGCGTATCAGCGCAAATATCCTGAGGTCGGTATTCAAGACTTCATGATCACGGGGCCATATCTGGTCTTCCTGTTTAAAAAGGGAGTTAAAAACAGTAATAAAGTTGGGGAATATTTTTAAAAAAATATGATCGAAAGTATAGAATAATAATTCGCGCTCTTTTTTAATATTTATTTCATTAACAGCCAGCTGTATATCGTCATATTTTCTGGACAGCAGCTTTCTGTCAATATTTCTTTTCAATTTTTCGAGCTTGAGGATATAGCCCGATATCACATTGAAAAAATAGCCAATGTACTCTTCTTTGATGTGCGTATCCTCAATCAGCTTATCGTTGATGCTTTCCAGCTGCTGATTTTTTTCTTCGATGATCTTTTCTTTTGCTTTTAGGCGCTTGAGCTGGTTAAATATGATAAAGGCTACCATGAGCACCAAAAGCGAAACCGCGGTAATAGATAAGAGATATACCAGGAACTTGTTTTTTTCCTTTTCCATCAAAACCAGCTTTTGGGCGGCTACCACAGGTAATACCGCGCCTATCTTTATTTTGCGGAGCCGGGCTCCATAATATTCCGCATCGTTCATGGCCTGGTCAACAAAGGTGTAGCCATCTATAATATTACCGGTACGGTACAGCAAGTTGCCCAATTCAAAACTGGCTACGGTTTCTTTTGTTGATGACCGGATGTCATTGATAACACCGATAATCAGCAAATTGGTGCGTTCTTCTATTTGCGAAGGATCACGGTAAAAATTACTTAAAGCGGTAGCTATCATAGCTATCTGATGTGTGGTTAATGGGGCATGGTAAAGCAAACGGCTATAATATACCGATGGCCTTTTTGTATCACCTAACCTTACCTGCTTATCGCCCTGATTCCTTAACCATTCATAGGAGTTGGGTTTACAAAGCGCTATGGTTGAATCGAGGTATTTGAGGGACAGAGAGTTATTATACTGGCTATAAAACGCGTTATCGTCATAATCTGCGATGTCTGAGTGCGCCCTGGCTTTTAGCGAGTAATATTCAATTTTGCCTTCATTATTTAATAATTGAACGTTGATACCATTAAAACAATCAAAGGCTTCTTTAAACATCCCGGCCGAAAGCAAAATGAAACCCAGCTTCATCTTGCAATCATTTTGTTTCGAAGCATCTTTCAGCACTTCGCTGATATCCTGCATTTTATGAACATAAACAAAAGCCGAATCGAACTGATAAACCTTGAACGCTTCATATATTTTGTTGCATAGCCTGTACCTGGTGTTTTGATCAGTTAAAGGGGTAGCCGCTAACGCTGTTCTGAGATTTTGTATGTCGGCCTCTTTTTTATCGTCGTAAATTTTTTTCCTTGTAAGTTCCTGCTTTAATACGGTCAGCAGGCTATCTGTTTTCGATGATGCAAATGTGGTGATGGATCCAAAAAGTACAAGAAATAAAATTAGTATATAAACTCTCATAGTAAATCGATTAACTGATATGGCGTACTGCAATGGCTTAAATTTGTATTAAAAAAAACGGCGTTATCATTTAATTACACACCAAAAAAAAGGGTATTTGTTTAAAAACTGTTATAACTGTAATGATTTAATAAATTAAGCAGCACGCCGTTGGTCCACCCAAAACCATCCTGAAGCAGATACTCATCCTCCACCGGCCTTTGATCCTGTATCCACCACATTATATTTTTCCATGAGCTACGCTTAGGTATAGCATCAACAAATATCTTATTATCCGGGAATATATCGGTAAGCTGCACCGTCTCAAACAAACCCGGATATAATTGCCGGGGACTACGGTTTTGGGAATATGTTAATAAAAAACCAAATAACAGTACTAATGTTAAAAGCGCTTTTCTCATGCCTCAGTCAATATAAATGGAAATATGAAGGTAAATAAAAAGCGCAAAATATGTCAAGAGGGGTCAATAATTAACATTTTGGCATGTGATGAGTCAATTAACAACCCGGCTGTTTAAAAACAGGAGGCAATTACTGCAATTACGCTAAGGATCAAAATATTTAACTCTTACTGCACCTGTTCCGTTTTGTACAATTTATCGGTTTAGCGGCTCATTATTTTTGAAACAGATTATTTAACAGATCAATAAAAAATTAATTCAAAAAAAGATGAACCAGTTTTTAGGAGCGATGCCCATATGGGCTATATTTACGATGTGTTTTCATATTCAAAACCCGAAGATAGAAACGCAATCAAACTTAGTTGAGGCTAAAAAAGCTATAGCTGCAAGCAATCAGATCTATTTCCAGGCTTTTGTAAAAAACGATCCGGCCATTTTTATTAACCGGTATGCAGACGACTGCCTGATTATGCCGCCCAACATGGAGCCGCTGCACGGAGCTGCCGGAGCACGTCAATTTTTCAAAATGGCATATGAGCAGTTTGGCTTACGCGATGGTAAATTTATTACCACAGCCGTTTATGGCGACGGAAAGACATTTGTTACCGAAGAAGGATTATGGCAATCATTCGATGCAAAACACCGGCTTTTTGATAATGGAAAATTCCTGGTGCTTTGGAAAAAAACAGTAAAAGGATGGAAAATGTTCAGGGATTCTTTTAGCAGCAACCGCCCCAGGAAGTAATAAGAGAATTTATCAGTGCTAAACTTGCGCCCGGCTGTACCCATAGGAACCAGGAAGAATAGTATGTTTCCGATCAAACTCCTCTCTTGAGAGAGTAATAGCCCATGAAAAGACAGCTGTCCAAAAAAGGGTGTCATGCTGAGCTCGTCGAAGCATGGCGGGCAGGCCTCTGCGCTCGACCTTTCGACGGAGCTCAGGGTGACAGCCCTCCTTTTTCGCGTTTTTCTTTCATTATGCCTCTTCATGGGCTATTACTCTTGAGGGGGGGTCCGTTGAGTTGTGTAGTAACAGCGGGTGTGTTAATGAAGTAAATAACACACCCCTTCACCCCTCTCAAGAGGGGAATCGCGCAGCCTTCCGCTTTTTTCGATCTTCCCGGCACCTGTTGGTACAGCCACGCAAATTAGGCGGCTATTTTTTATGCCTGTACCTTATAGGCCCCAGGCTGATAGGTACCAACCTTTGCCGGAAACGCGATATTAAGCCGGTTATAACTATTGATAGTAATGATGGCCATAGTCAGGTCAATCAGTTCCTGCTCTGAGAAATGCTTGCTGGCCTGCTGATAGAGTTCATCAGACACTGAACCTTCGGCAACTTTGGTTAAGGCTTCGGCCCAGGCCAGCGCGGCACGTTCTCGTTCGGTATAAAAAGGGACTTCGCGCCAGGCGCTCAGCAGATATAAGCGCTGTTCGGTTTCGCCTTCTGCACGGAGGTCTTTGGAGTGCATATCTAAACAGAAAGCGCAACCGTTAATTTGTGATACGCGGAATTCAATTAAATGTAAAAGTGATTCCTCAACCGGCGATTTGGCCAGGTAAATAGCTAAACCATATATAGCTTTCATTGCGGCCTGGCCTTTTTGATGTACATTAAGTCGTTGTTCCATTTTCTTGATCTTTAATAATTATTGAAATATTTGATTTATATACCAATGATGAATGAGATCAGGAAAACTGGACATTATAGAATAAAAAAAGTTAAAAATTATTTTTTATGGCTACCCACGGAAAACATAAGGCGCAGAATCGACTCACCCCGATATCGCTATGCTTGTCACCCTTCTCTGCCCTTTGGGCAAAGAGGGGTCTTTAATTCTTTTTCTTAACCCTCTTTGCGGCGAAGCTGGGGAAAGGGTGGTCTAGTGAAGCGTAGACCGGACGAGTTAATTCTGCAAATGCCTTTTTGTAAAGTATTATATATTGAGCGGTATCTCGAAGAAAAATGTGGATCCCTTTTCCGGCTCGCTATTCAGCCAGAGCTTACCATGATGGCGACTGATGATCTCTTTGCTGATATACAAACCTATACCAAGCCCCGATATATGGGAGGCCAGTTCTTCTACCCGGTAAAAGCGCGAGAATATGCGCTCCTGGTGTTCTTTCTGAATCCCCATCCCATAGTCCTCCACTGATACCCTAACTTTGTCGGGCGTCACAGCAATGGCCACATTCACTAATTTTTCGTTGGGTGAATATTTTATGGCGTTGGAAAGCAGGTTTACAATAACCTGTTCAATCCGTTGTTTATCTGCCGAAATGATGATCTCCTGTTCTGGCTGCTGCAATATGATCTGGTGCGTTTTGGTTGAGTACTGGATCAGCTCAATAGTTTCCTGCACAATCTGTGTTATGTTAAAATTGCTGAAAGACAGGGGCAATTGCCCCGTTTCTATTTTTGAAACATCCAGCAAATCAGATATCAGTTCTGACAGTTTTTTAACCTGTAACAAGGCTTTCTGCAAAAAAGGTTTATTACGGTCTGTATCCGGAAGCGTACGGTTCAATATTTGTAAATAACCACTCAAACTGGTTACCGGTGTTTTTAACTCATGACTTGCCAAACCGATAAATTCTTCCTTTTTATCGTTAAGCTTTCTAATTTCCTCGTACAGTTTGGTGTTATCCAATGCAATAGCCGCCTGGGTTGCAACGCCCGATACCAGCTGTTCATGTTCCCTGGTAAACTTACCTGCTTCGGGATGCCCATAAAACAGACCGCCTATTACAGTACCCGACTTAGAGATTACAGGCACGGCCAGGTAACTCACTACCTGTAAGTGGCCTTCAGGCATTCCAAAGAAAGGACTATTATGCCCATACCTCGGATCTTTGGTTATATCATCGGCACGAACAATAGCTTCCCCGGTAAATGTAGGATGAAAGACGGCCGTGTTTCGGGGGATCCCGAACCGCTCAAAGGCTTCTCTTGGCGCGCCCGATAATGCAAACAACATATAGGATTCTCCGGCCTCGCTCTCATCATTATAAAAAAATGCGCCAAATGCCGCGCCGATCAGCCGGGTGGTAGCGTCGGTTACTTTTTGGAGGATCTCACTTACATCCATGCGCTCCGAAATAATTTTCCCCAACGCATTCAATACCTCCAGATTTTCCGCATAGCGTAATAACCTGGCCTCCGTTTCTTTCTGATGGGCATTATTACGAATGATCTTAGCCGCCCCGATAACCCGGCCTGTATTATCCCTGATAGGAGAAACCGATATAGAAACCGGGATCTCCAGGCCAGCTTTAGTTACCCGGAAAGTTACATAATGCTCCACCTTTTTGTTACTCCGGATCCTTTCCAGAATAAGGTCCTCTTCCTCCAAGCGGTCCTCGGGGATCAGCATGGTAATATGCTTCCCGATAACGTCCTTTTCGGTATAACCCAGCAAATGCTCTGCCGCCGGGTTCCAGCTGGTGATAACGCCCTCCAGTGTTTTACTGATGATGGCATCGTCTGACGACTCCACAATGGCCGTGAGCTTGGCACTTTTTTCTTCGGCCAGTTTGGCCTCGGTTTGGTCAACAATGGTACCTATAAATCGTTCGGGCTCCTGTAACTTATTAAAATAGACTTTCCCCTGTGCCCTTAGCCACCTTATCTCCGGCTTATCAAACCTGATGATGCGATAGGTCATATCATAGCTATGATCACCAAGCGGATCCATAGCTTTTTTCATAGCCTGCTCCAGGGCGTCCCTGTCGGCCGGGTAAATATGTTCGGTAAACAGTTCAAAATTTATTTCGGCTTCCGGCGGTAAGCCGTACAGATGCTTACATTCATCAGACCAGGTAAGTTCACCGGTCAGTGGTTTGTAATCCCATGTGCCTAAATTAGCAGAAGCAATGGCCATGCGTAACCTGGCCTCACTCTTTTCGAGTTCGGCCTCACGTTGCTGATACTGTGCAAGCTGTTGCTGTAAATAGGTAAGGTTTTCCATGGTATAGATACAAAACTAAGTTATTGAATTTTGATTTCTGCCAATAAAAACCATAAAAATTGATTATTTTATCATTATTTAATAAGCTATTTGCTTAATATGAAAAGACCGGAACAAATAACTTAATTAAAGGGAAACATTCCTGATCCCTTTTTATAAAAAAAACCGGCAGTAAAACTTTCACTGCCGGTTTTTGTCCATTAATAGTTAAGTAGCCATTATTTATAATCCGGATTTTGGACCAATACACCTCCGCTCTTGTCAATTTCTGTTTGAGGCAGCGGCCAGTGATAAAACTTATCTTCGAAGTGATAGTTGATAAGGGTGCTTTTTACCGCGTTAAGCACCGGGCCGGCAATGTGCCATCTTAACAGATCATAATGACGCAGGCCTTCAAAAGCAAGCTCAACGCGGCGTTCATGCCGTATCCTTTCGCGCATTTGATCTTTGGTGTAGCCTGCCGGATATGGCGGCATATTTACACGGGCACGCAGATCGGTCATCGCCTGGTAAACGGTGGCATCCGGACCAGCGATCTCGTTCTGGGCTTCGGCATACATCAGCATTACCTCGCCTAAACGTAATACTACGGCATCCTGCTGGCTCAGGGTCGAGAAACCATAAGGCATATTATTAGGCTCCAGGAATTTAATAGTACCGTAACCGGTAGGCCTTAAGTTGGATGGGTGATACACTTTGCCCGGACCAAAATTAACAGAATCGGCATATACGGTTTTCGCCAGCCTTGGGTCGCGGTTATTGAACTGGTTTTTGGTATCGGTTAACGGAGATGTGCCATAAGGCTGACCATCGGTACATTCAAACGCATCAACCATATTTTGCAGCGGAGCACAAGCGTCCCAGTCGCCATAGTACATATCCCAGGGTGTAGTATTGTTTGGCGCCAGGAAATTAATAGAGAAGATGATCTCCGTATTATTTTTTTGTGTGGCATCCCTAAAGATATCCTCAAAATTGGCGCTCAGTTTATACTGTCCCATCAGGTCCTTGCACAGATCCCTTACCTGGGTAAGTATAGCTGGATCTGGAGTACCGGTATTACCGAAAGCGGCAAATAACAACACCCTTGCTTTTAAGGCTTTTGCCGAAGATGCAGCCGCATGGCCGCCATTAGCGTAATAAGCCGCGGTGTTCAAATTGGCAATACTATAATCCAAATCGGCAGTGATCTGGGTCAGGATTTGCGAAGCCGGTACTTTAGGCTGTTTCTGGGTACTCAAATCAAGCGGCTGCAATACCAGTGGCACATCGCCATAAATGCTGTATAACTGGAAATAGTAAAAAGCGCGAATAAATCTGATTTCGCCTTCGTACACTTTTCTTTGCGCATCAGAGATATCACCTCCCTTGTAATTAGCCAGATTTTGGAGGAATAGATTTCCCCGCGCGATGCCAGTATAGCTGTCATTATAAATACTGGTTTCGTAACCGCCTGTAGTGGGATTAAAATTACCCTGAACAAAATCTTTAGAACTACCCGAGTTAAATTGATTATATCCATTATCCGTAAAACAATCCCTGAAGCCGATGCCAACGGCAAACTCCTCTGCCTGTAAAGAAGCGTAAACCGCTGCGAGAGCCTGGTCAAAATCAGCTTTTGTTTTGTAGAAGGTCGGGGTGGCTATCTGATCTGTAGGGTTTAGATCGAGCGCCTTTTTACATGCGCCTAAAAACAGCGATGTAATTAATATGATGGTTATTATAATTCGATTTTTCATGTAGGGCTAATTATAAAGTAACATTTAAACCAAAGGAGTATATTTTATTTTGCGGGTATTGTACCCCGTCGCCGCTGCCATAACGCTCAGGATCAAGACCCTTGAATTTGGTTATGGTGAATAAATTATCACCGGCAAAATAAACCCTCAACCTGTTAATACCTATCTTTTTGGTTACCTGTGCAGGAATGGTATAACCAAATACCAGGTTTTTAAGCCTTAAATAAGATGCATTCTGCAGGAAGAAAGTGGATGGGCGACTGATCTTATCCGGAGCACCTTGTCCAAAGTAAATTTGCGGCATAGTGGCCGATGGATGTTCGGATGTCCAGGCATTTAACCAATCTGTAGTTGGCGCAGCGCCCTGAACAAATGGAATGGTTCCCCAACCAGATACGTATGATTTAACGCCATATACACCCTGCATCATGGCCGACAAGTCAAAGCCTTTGAAACTGGCTGATAGATTAAAAGAGTAATTTAACTTTGGATATACACCCCCTATAACGGTTTTGTCATTCTGGTCAATTTTACCATCACCATTAACGTCTTTGTATTTCAGATCGCCGGGTACGGTTGAATCAGAAAATTGCTTAGGTGAACTGGCTACCTCAGCCGCTGATTGGAATATCCCGATCACCTGCAGCATATAAAATGAGTTCCAGGGCAGGCCATTTTGATTGATGGTATAACCGCCTATATCTGTTTCACCGTACTTTACGAGTTTATTACTGTTATGATCAAGATTAACGCCTACATTATACGCTAAGCCCCCTAATGCGCCATCACGTACTACATTGTTATAGGACAAACCCAATTCAATGCCCCTGTTATTAACAACACCATCATTAATAGTTGGTTGCCCCAAGCCCACAACGGCGGTAACCTGAGCTGCTCTTAAAATATCAGAGGTTGTTTTATTGTACCAATCGGCAGTAACCGTAAAGTTTTTAAACACCGCTATATCCAATCCCACATCTGTCATGGTAGTGGTTTCCCACTTAATTATTGGATTGTTTAAGTTTTGCTGTGCAACGCCATTTGTTAGTGTTGAATTATCAAACGAGTAATTATAGCCCTGATTTAATAAAGCCTGATATGGATAGTTTATGCCATATCCATTAATTACTATATTTTGGTTACCCAGCTTTCCCCATGATCCTCTTAGCTTAAGGTTATCCAGCCAGGTTAAATTCATCGCTTTTACAAAAGGCTCTTCGGTAACGCGCCAGCCTGCAGAAAACGAAGGGAATACCCCCCATTTGTTTGCCCCATCAAATTTAGAGCTACCATCATCACGAATATTGCCCTCCAACAGGTAACGGCCTTTGTAATCATAATTTAAACGACCAAAGTATGACATCAGCGCCCATTGATTGCTGGTACCACCAGCTTTTTGTATATCGGAACCACCCGCATTTAGTTCTCTCAGGTCCAGATCGGCGAAATTTTGACGGTAACCCTGAAGGTTTTGGTATTTACTTTGTTCAATACTGTAACCAAATTGCGCCTTAATATTATGCCCGTGAAAATCATGCGCATAATTCAGGTAACTATATAAGTTGGTATAAACGGTTTGTTCATCCTGCTCGGTTAAACCTTTACCCAGATCCAATGAAGTTCCAAATTGATTAGTCCTGAAATAGTATTCATCAAGGGTGGCTTTAAAATCCTTGTATTTATCCATATTAAAGTTCACCGCTCCCTTGGTATACCAGGAAAAATCTTTATTGAACTGCACTTCAACCCAGCCTTGCGCGTTTACCGCGTAATCATTGGTAACCCTGGTAAAGTTTTGGTTCAGTTCGGCTATCGGGTTCTTATTGTTATACTCAAAATCGTAGGCTTTAAAGGTGTAACGTCCACTGCCATCGGTTAGGTAAGGCCCATAAGTAGGCGCCTGCGACATGGCCGAAAGGAAAAGATCCATAGAAGAACCATCCCATTGGCTGGGTGACGAAGGAGTACCGGCCACAGCATCCCTTGTACCCGATTTTAATAATACGTTGGTGCCGAATTTAATATGATTGTTAACCTTAGAGGTTAAATTGATACGGGCACTATAACGTTTGTAATCAAAGCCGCGCTCAATACCATTCTGATTAACATAACCCAACGACACATTATAGGTGGTTTTATCATTACCACCGCTAAAAGTAAGGTTATGATTTTGAGTAGGCGCTGTTCTGAATATCAGGCTTAGCCAATCGGTATTAGGGTATTTCACCTTATCTGTACTGTTACGGTACAGATCGATCTGATCCTGTGGATAAAGGGAACCCGGATCTGTTGTACCGCTGTTGATACGGGCTTGATTAAACAACTCCATATACTGGGCAGAGTTGGTTACCAGTTTATACATATTGGTAGGGCTGTAAAAACCCACATTGCCATCATAACTTACCGACATTTGTCCGGCCTTACCTTGTTTGGTAGTGATGAGCACCACACCATTGGCGGCTCTTGATCCATATATAGATGCAGAAGCCGCGTCTTTCAGTACAGACACGTTGTCTATATCGGTTGGATTAAGGTCACTAAAGTTGCCAGGCACACCATCAATTAACACCAAAGGATCTGAACCGGCGCCGCTGAATGTTCCGTTACCGCGGATACGGATAGATACGCTTTCATTACCTGGTTCGCCGGAGCCGGTATTTACCGCTACACCGGGAGCCAGGCCCTCCAGCATAGAGGCCGGGTTAACAATCGGACGTTTATTCAGGTCATTACCATTTACTGTTGATACCGCCCCGGTCAGGTTCACTTTCTTTTGTGTACCGTAGCCTACCACTACAATTTCATTTAATGCCGATGGTTGCTCTTTAAGCATCACATCAATTTGGGTTTGGGTACCTACCGCGATCTCTCTTGACGCGAAACCTACAAAGCTGAAAACCAATACAGCACTGTTATTGCTTACCGATACTTTATAACGGCCATCAATGCTGGTTTGGGCGCCGGCATCGGTACCTTTTACCTTAACGGTTACACCCGGCAGTGGCACACCTTTATCGTCTGTTACCTGCCCGGTAATCACAATATCCTGGGCAGTATGGGCTTCAGCCTGTTTGGGAGTAACTACAATAGTATTGTTATTCACTACATAACTAAACGGCTGATTCTGGAAGCATTGTTTTAACACGTCGCTCAGGTCGGCGTTTTGCAGGTGCACGTTTACCGGTACCGCCTTTTTAAGCAGCCTGGCGTTATAAAACACACTGAAGCCGCTTTGCAGGTGAATTTCCTGCAGGGTTTCGGCCAGGGAGGCGTTATTTTTATCAAGGCTGATCTTTTGTGCAAATAACGTGGCTGCGCTTACTTGCAGTATAGAGACCAGGCACAAAAAAAACGACAATTTCATAATCAGAAATAATTTAGATCTAAGGCAGGGCCATTCCCTGCATCTTATTGCAGCAGATTTTTTATACATTTGAATGTTAGGTTAAATAATTGGTTATGAGAAATATGATCATTAATTGATACCTGACAGCTATTCAAAGCTTTATACCAGGGGCGCTGCGAACGCTCCTGGTTATAAACAGGTAAACTATAGGTAAGGAAAGTTACTTCATAATGATTACCCTCCTTCCCTCTATCTTATAGTGAATGGAGCGGGTAAGTACCATCACATCCAGCAACTCATTTATGCTTTTATATTTGGATACAGTACCGCCAAATTCATTGTTTTTCACTTCGTCATCGCGATATTCCACGTCAACATCATACCAGCGGCTTACTTGCTTCATTACTTCGGTAATATTCAGATCATGGAATATAAAGAGGCCGTTTTTCCAGGCCATTATTTGCTGAATATCGGCCGGGCTTACCTTGATGGTGGCGCCATTAACAGCATCACCCTGTTGGCCTGGCGCCAGCATTACCGCCGAACTGCCGCTGCTCATCCGCACCGAGCCTTCCAGCAGTGTAGTAGTTACCTTATTGTTATCTCCGTAAGCGTTTATATTAAAGTGGGTACCAAACACCTGCACTTTTGTGCCGTTAGCCTGTACAATAAATGGTTTAGCTTTGTTTTTGGCTACCTCGAAATAGGCCTCGCCGCTTAGTTCAACCTCGCGGGTAGCACCGGTAAAGGCTTGCGGAAACTTAATAGATGAAGCCGCGTTAAGCCAAACCCGTGTACCGTCTTCCAGTACAACCTGGTATTGCCCACCCCTGGGTGTAGTAATAGTATTAAATTCGGGCGTTGTAGCGGTGGCAGTATTGTTGTTTGAATTGGTGAAGTGATATACCAACATACCATTCCCGGTTTTACTTACGGTAACACCAGGCCTGGTTGCCAGCTTGCCGTTTTGGGCATCATCAAGCACAATGCGCGAGCCATTGGCTAAGGTTAAATATGCTTTGTTGCCGCCAGGTAATATGGGCGGCTGTACTTTATTTGTCAGCTTTACACTACCAGTTTCCTGATTTTTTTTACGCTGCATAAAAAACAGCCCCGCCAACAACACGGCCACAAAAACCGCGGCCACCTGCAGCCAACGGTATTTGGTAACCTTACGTGAGGGCAATTGAACTATTTTACGGTTATCGTTTAATCGCTGCCATATGCGTGTACGCACATCTTCTTCCTTCACCAGGTCATCATCCCAGCCCTCTTCGGCCAATGTCATTTCATCGCGGTATGTACCCAGCAACTTTTTTTCATCGGCTGTACATTGTCCGCTCATGTACTTTTCATACAAAGCAAGGAATTCTTCTTTGGTTATCATTAGGCTGTAATAGCAGGTTTATACTTTGTTAGTGTAAATTTTATATAGACACACACATCAATTTTTAATTTTTTTTTCGGTTAATCATTAATTGTCGAATTATTTGGCAGGCTTTTTCTAATTTTATCCAACCAGTTGTATGTACAATTCCCCGATTAATGACGCTGAGCTGTGGCTTGCCATCCGTAGTGATGACGAACAGGCTTTTGCCGTGCTTTTTGACAGGTACTGGTTACGGCTGTATAAAACGGCTCTGCGCTACCTGAAAGACCGCGAAGCCAGTGAAGAAGCTGTACATGATGTATTCCTGAATATTTGGAACCGAAGGCATGAACTCGAGATTGAATCATTTCCCAATTTTTTATTGACCGCTATCCGTTACCAGGTTTATAACCGGTTGCGGGCGGTAAAATCGCCGGTTGTTTTAAGTATTTCCGATGATGGGATCAGCGAGTTATTGGATCACAACAAAGGCGAAAGCCGGATCAGCGATCAGGAGTTGCTGTATGAATTAGGACAGTACCTGGAGCAATTACCCAAACGCTGCCAGGAGATTTTTCAGATGAGCCGTATCGATCATCTTTCCAACCAGGAAATAGCCGGTCGCCTGGGTATCTCTAAGCGAACGGTCGAAAACCAAATCACCATGGCGCTTAAACATCTGCGGGTTTGTTTTAAACATGTGTCGGTTATTATTTCCTTGTGGTATATTTTTAAAAAATAGGATTGTCGCATAACCAACTCACCCGGTCTGCGCTTCGCTGGTTTTTAATTTTTAACATATAAACTCTCAGTTCTCTTCAACAACCCTCTGCTCAAACATCAAAGTACCTACCAGTATCAACGAGCCGAAAATAAGCAGCCATTTATATCTAAGCATAGCCAATAAAAATTGGTTTCCGGAATTAAGATCTATCAGGGTTAAAATACCGTAAGCCATGCCCAAGCCTGCTATTATGCCAAACAAGGCCAGTAAATTAAAGCGAATATCGCTTCGTCTTTTCAGTTTTATTTGGAGCTGACGACTAACTTTTGAGACAAAATTAAAAGGCAAACCCTGTTCTGGTTCTGTATTTAATTTTTGAAATAAAGACTGATAGCTTTCCATCTGCTGTTTTTCTGAAGCAGATAACATATCGCCGGATGGCTTTAACTCACTATCCAGCAGTGCCTGGATCTGTTCATCGGTCAGCTTTTTCATGATTTAATTTTTAAGATCGTGTTCAATTTTTTCTTTCAATAATTTGCGGGCCCTGAAAAGGTGGCTTTTAACCGTTCCTTCGGGAATGCCGGTGATCTGTTCAATTTCGGGGCAGCTAAACTCGTTTAAATGGTATAAGGTTAAAACTGTGCGGTATTGCAGCGGCATTTGCGCTATCAGCAGGTTAACATAAGCCGCTGTGTCTTTTTTCACCAGTTCAGACTCAGGGCTATCTTCACTAAAATGATAATGATCTATATTTTCCGGATAATCAGCCTGCCGGGCTGCCTTGCTTTTTTTTACATGATCAACAGCAGTTAAATAGGCTATCCGTGCAATCCAGGTGGCTAACTTGGATTGGAAACGGAATTTAGGGAGGCTTTGATGTACTTTAATAAAAACTTCCTGGCAAATGTCCTCCTTATCCTGCAGGTGTTGCACCAGGCGATTCACTACAAAGAAAACCAGCTTCTCATATTGTTTAACCAATAATTCAAAAGCGTGGAAATCTCCCTTTAATATCCTGGAAACAACTTCCTTTTCATTAAACATATTATAGTAGTCTGTTTCGGCCAGCTAACGGTTGCAAAAATTAAAGAAAAATATTTGCAACCGTTCTGTTATTTTTAAAGACTACTGTATCAAATCATTTAAATTAAAACATCATGAAACAGTTAATGCCTTTTATCATTCTTATCATATTCTTTATCCTCATCGCCATATTCATACTTGCCCTGTATAACTACCGCTTAAAGAAACGCATTATTGATGCAGGCCCATTAGATGAGATCGGTCTTAAATTTTTACAGCAGCTTTCGGGCTTTGGCACCGAAGCCATGAAATGGGCTATCATCCTGTCAACTACAGGTTTGGGGCTCATCGTTATGCAGTTTATCCCTTACAGCGCCGAAGATTCACCGCTTCCGTACGGGGTAGAAATGTTATTTGTGGCTGCCGGGTTCTTCCTGTACTATCTTTTCATCCGCAATCATCGCGATAAGCATCCGCTTTAATTCAATCATCGGGTAGTTTACCCTAAAAAGCATTCCCGGTAAATACTGCAAATTTTAAAGGCTGTTAGTCTTTACGGGGATTGCTTTGTCCAAAAAATTCCAACCCCCAAATCTTAATCACCATGAAAACTAAACAACATACCTTTAGCATAATTTTACTGCTTGCTTTGCTGATCATGCAACCCGGTAGTATCCTTGCCCAAACCAACAGTGGTAAGTTGATATTAAAAGGAATCCTGTCTGATTCGACCACACACGATAAACTGGCTTTTGTAACGGTAAAAATAAACGATGACAAAGGCCAAACCATCAGGGCCGGTGTAACCCGTGAGGACGGCTCATTTGCTTTTTCAATGCTGGCACCCGCAACTTATCATGTGGTGATGGTAACTATAGGTTACGCGCCAAAAACATGCCTGCTTGATTTGCAAAAAGACACGGATATGGGTTCTATCGGTCTGAAACAGCAGTTTAACCGTTTAAAAGAGGTTGCTATAACCGGCACAAGGCCTATCATCAAACAAAAAGCGGATCGCATCATTTACGATCTGCAGGCCGATCCAGAAAGCAAATCCAACAATGTTTTGGGGATGATGCACAAGATACCGTACATTACGCTTGATGGCCAGGATAACATCCTGTTAAAAGGTAATTCCAGCTTTAAAATTCTTATAAACGGAAAGCCATCGCCCAGTATAGAAAACAATTTAAACGCCATACTGAAAAGCATGCCGGCATCAACTATTGAAAAAATAGAGGTGATTACCATTCCGCCATCTAAATACGACGGCGATGGCCTGGCAGGCATCATCAACATTATTACCGTAAAAAAAATAAATAACGGGTACAGCGGATCAGTAAATGTCAATGAAAGTTTCCCGGTTGGCGGTCCCGGAGCCGGGGGATCTTTCACTGCTAAAAGCGGCCGTTTTGTTATAGCTGCTTTTGGCGGCGCAAGTATCGCTAACAACCCTAAAACCACCTTTACTAATAGCAGGGAAACATTTGGCACAGCCTCAACCAACTTGCTGCAAACAGGAGATCGCCGGTCGAACAATAAAACAGCCTACTTTGGCACCGAAATGAGCTACGAAATCGATTCGCTTCACCTGCTCTCGGGGCAGTTTAACCTAAACGGCAGTCGTGCAAGCGCTCATATGACCCAGGTATCCGGCCTGAACGGCACCTCCGGGATAAACGAAGCTTATGATCTGCTGAATAATAATAAAGGAACAGGCTATGGCTGGGATGCCGCCCTAAATTACCAAATTGGTTTTAAAACGGTTAAAAACAGGTTACTGACCTTCTCTTATCAATATTCCGATAACTGGAATAACCGTAATGGGGACGTAACCATCACCAACCCGGTAAATTTTAACACCCCAGGCTATACCCAAAATGACCGCCAACAATTCAATGAGCATACCTTACAAGTTGATTTTGTAACCCCGGTTAAAAATGTGAACATTGAGGCTGGTGTAAAAGGCATCCTGCGTACCAGCAACAGCAATTTTGGCTACAATAGTTTTAACAGTGCTACAGGCCAGTTTGATGCGGATGCGGCATTATCTAACCAATACACTAACAACCAGGACGTGTTTAGCGCGTACAATGCTTACCAGGTTAATTTAAAAAGCTGGAACATCAGCGCCGGGATCCGGGTAGAAGAAACTGTGATCAGGGCTGATTTTATCAGTACAACAACAGTTGCCAAACAAAATTATTTTAATGTACTGCCATCCATCGCCGTAAGTAAAAATTTCAGTGATCAAACCGCGCTTAACTTTGGGTTTTCACAACGCATCCGCAGACCGGGTATCAACAGGCTTAACCCCTACATCGACCGCTCCAATCCTAATTTTGAATCGACCGGAAACCCCAACCTGCGCCCGGTACTGCTGAACGATGTGCAGGCAGGATATAGCAGCAATAAAAAACTCTCCCTAAACATAGGCCTGGACTATTCCTTTATGAACAACCTGGACTTGCAGGTAGCCGACTTTGACCCATCAACACAAATTACACGTACAAGTTATGCAAATACAGGCAAAGCAAGCAGCTTTGGCGGTAACCTGTCACTCTCCTACCCGGTTAGTAAGCTGTACAATATAAGCCTGAATGGCAACCTGATGTACCTGTGGCTGCAGGGAACCGCGGACAGGAGTATTGTACATAACGACCAGCTGATGTATTCCTTCTCCCTTTCAAATGGATTCCGTTTCAATAAAGGATGGGCAGTAAATGCCGATCTGAATGTAGTTAACCGCAACCCTACAGGCTTGCAAGGCTATTCGAACGGATTTGTTGGTACTGCTTTCAGTGTAAATAAAGAGCTGATCAAAAATAAACTGGGCTTTGCTGTGCGTGTGAATAACCCATTCACCGGCTACAGGAATAATATTAACCGTACCTTCGGACCCGATTTTAACCAGTTGTACACCTCCCGTGATTATTACCGCTCGTTCGGCATCAGCCTTAATTATAAATTTGGCGGGCTTAATGATGGTGTTAATAAGAGCCGGAAATCTATCGAAAATAATGATGTGGCCAATTAGTATAGATTCCCTAACCCTCAATGGATCATTCCTTTTTCCCAGGTAAAAATTGTGACACATCTCACACAGTTTTCAGACTGCGGTATGATAGATTTGTTTTAAGATACACCAATCAAAAATCGTTTACGACACATCACGATATTAAAAACATGAAAGACATAATTAACGTAACCTATCTGGGCGGCCCAACCATCATCCTGGAAATAGGAGGACTAAGATTAATGACCGACCCAACGCTTGACCCCGCAGGTGAAACATTTATGATAGGTGATAAACCAGGCTACTGGAAAACTGCGGGACCAGCCACCACGGATGTCGGGCATATTGATGCCGTTTTACTCAGCCATGATCAACATGGCGATAACCTTGATCATACCGGCCGCCGGTTGTTGGAGGCTGTTGGCAAAACATTCACAACGCCCATTGGTGCGGAGCGCCTGGGACTTAATGCCACCGGTTTATCGCCATGGGAAACCGTCCGCTTAAATGACCGGGTTACCATAACCAGTACACCGGCAAGGCACGGGCCCGCCGGCAGCGAGAAACTGACTGGAGATGTGACCGGGTTTATTGTAGAAAGTGCAGGACTGCAGATCTATATCACCGGCGATACCGTTTTTTACGAAGGGATCAGGGAAATAGCCTCCAGATACAATCCGCAATATGTTTTTATTTTTGCAGGCGCCGCTAAACCCCGTGGGCCGTTCAACGTAACCATGGGAAGCAATGATGCTATTGATACTGCCTTCGCTTTTCCGAACGCCACCATTATCCCGGTGCATTTTGAAGGATGGTCGCATTACACTGAGGGCGGAGAGATCCTTCAGCAATCGTTTGCCGCCCTGGGAATTGCCGATAGACTACGGATTTTAACACCCGGTGAAAAAGCGAACCTGGTGTAACCGATCCCACCCCAACCTGCTAACGATTCGTATTGCGCTAAGCATATATACCCGACAAGCCCGGACAACAGAAAAAAATATTTGTCTATACAACATCCCTGTTTTTTTTTGAAAGAAACAGGGCTGTTATGTTAAGACCAAAACAAGTCCACAAACCGGCCGTTTGACATGCTTATTTGGCAGTCAATTATTAATACTTTTTAAACTTTTCTAAACACATCAAAATCGCGTTGAAATTTGTTAAAAAGTGTTAAAATAGATTTTCTCCCGAGTGTTTTTAGCGGTTTTCATGTCGTTTCCGATCAGAAAAGTGTTAAAATTCAAGGTTTAAAAAGTTTTTAGAGCAGCACATTATACCAGCCGGTTTTTTACAAGTTTTCTACAGAATCAAAGTTGAAATTTAGCTCCAAATCAACAAATTGAAAAAACAGACCTTTGATAAGTATTGTACACAAACTGTTTACAATTAATAATTATAAAGCTTAGATTTAAACTATCGGTCGCTAAGCTCAACCCCATCTGAGTAACCGGTATGGGTATCTTGAATTATGAAACATCTGTTCGTATCACTCCTATGCTTAATGATGAGTTCTTTTTGCTTCGCGCAGCAAAAAACATTGGACAATTACTTACAGATAGCTGTAAAAAATAGCCCCCTGCTCAAGGACCTCAACAACCAAATACTATCGGCACAACTGGATAGCGTCCGTATAAAGGCCGGCTTAAAACCACAGGTAAGCGTTGGGAGCGCCGGTTTATATGCTCCTGTTATTCATGGTTATGGCTATTCCCAGGCTATTACCAACGGGCAAACACTTGATGCGCTGCTATCGGTAAATAAATCGTTCATTAGCAATGGTTACCTGAAAGCGCAATATAACGGCATAGGGCTTCAGCGCGATTCTTTACGCAATAACATTAAACTCTCTGAGCAGGACCTGCGCCGTACAATTGCCGCGCAATACATAGCCGCTTATGGGAGCCTGCAGCAGGTAAAATTCAATAAAGAAGTGGTAACCCTACTGAGTGGCGAAGAGGACTTGCTTAAAAAACTCACCCGCAACAATGTGTACCATCAAAGTGATTACCTCACCTTCCTGGTTACCTTAAAGCAGGCTCAGCTACAACTTTCGCAGGCCACATTGCAGTATAAAACAGATTTTGCTACGTTGAATTACCTTACGGGCGTTACGGATACTACCATCACTGAGTTACAAAAGCCCGAACTGCAAAGAGCCATTACGGCCGACAAAACCAATAGTATATTTTTTAGGCAATATGCCCTTGACAGTTTACGATTACTCAATACCCGCAAACTGACCGACTATAGTTACAAACCCCAAATAAAAGCCTTTGCCGATGGCGGTTATAACTCGGACCTTACTGCGCTTTACTATAAACATTTTGGCACCAGTGTCGGCTTTAGTCTTACCGTACCTATTTACGATGGCGGGCAGCGTAAGTTATCGTACAAAAAACTTTCGCTGGAAGAAGAATCGCGCAAAAATTATAAGAGCTTTTTTGCTCAGCAGTACAGCCAGCAGATCATCCAGCTGAACCAGCAGATAGATGGGTACGATACCCTGATAGCCGATATCAATAGCCAGTTCAAATACTCAGAAACCTTAATAAAGGTAGATACCCAACTGCTGCAAACCGGTGACCTCCGAATGGCCGATCTGATACTGGCTATCAATAATTATCTCACTATCCGTAACCTGCTTACGCAAAACACCATCAGCAGATTGCTGCTCATTAACCAACTCAACTACTGGAACCGATAATATGAAAAATTTATCATCGCCATATTTTAAATTTTTAGTGCTTATGTGCACATGTGTTGTATTGGCGGTATCCGCCTGCAATCATGATACCGCTGCTACCGACGAGGATGCTGCCGTAAAATCACAAACCCCGGTTACGGTTACTTCCATCAACAATGGAACAATGGCCGATTCTATAACGCTAAATGCCACTTCGTCATTTATGCAAAAGAGCTATGTAAAGGCTAATTCCATTGGTTATATACAAAAGGTATATATAAAACCCGGTCAGTATGTAAATGCGGGGCAATTACTGTTCACTATTAAAACCAAGGAGGCGCAAAGCATTGGCAATACCATCAATGTGCTGGATACTACCTTCAAGTTTTCGGGCATAAATCGCATCAAGGCAGCAAGCAGCGGTTATATTACCCAACTGCTGCACCAGGTTGGGGATTACGTGCAGGATGGTGAACAACTGGCAGCCATAAGTGATAAGGAAAGCTTTGCCTTTGTGATGCAGCTGCCTTACGAGCTTCAAAGCACTTTACACAACAACCAGGATATTACCCTCACCTTACCTGGTGGTCGTACGCTCAGCGGTCGTGTAGCGTCGGTTTTACCTTCGGTTGATACTTTATCACAAACACAGGGCGTGGTGATCAGGGTAAACAGCGTTGACCCTATCCCTGAAAACCTGGTGGCCCGTGCGCACATCATTAAATCCGCCAAAAGCAATGTACCCTCTCTCCCGAAATCAGCCGTGTTAGCCAATGAAACACAAACCGATTTTTGGGTAATGAAACTCATTAATGATACCACCGCCATCAAGGTACCGGTGCAAAAAGGTATTGAAACCACAAGCCAGGTAGAAGTCCTCTCGCCAAAATTTAGCCCGACTGATAGAATTGTGGTTACAGGTAATTATGGATTGGCTGATACCGCCAAAGTGAAAATTGTGAAGCCATGAAGAATCTGAACAACTTTTTCATTACGCATAAAAAGCCTATCAGCCTGATGCTGTTCATCATATTGCTGGGTGGTGGTTTCGCCTATTCACGCTTACAAACCTCCTTGTTCCCCGAGATCACTTTCCCTAAGATCAAAATTATAGCCGATGCCGGTTTACAACCGGTAAATAAAATGATGATCACGGTGACCAAACCGTTAGAGAATGCCGTTAAGCAGGTGCCTAACCTACAATATGTACGCAGTACTACCAGCAGAGGAAGCTGCGAAATATCTGCCTTCATGAACTGGGACGCGGATATCGACCTAAGCCAGCAACAGATTCAATCACGTATTGACCAGATCAAAAACGACCTCCCCCCAGATGTGAATATCAGTGTCGAAAAAATGAACCCCTCTATCTTGCCGGTAAGCGGGTATACGCTGGAGAGCCATAGTAAATCACCTATTGAGCTAAAGCAGCTGGCTACCTATACTGTGAAACCATTCCTTTCGCAGGTGGATGGTGTATCCGAGATCAGGGTCATCGGTGGTAAAACCAAGGAATACTGGTTGGTGCTGAACACACAAAAGATGGGATCCCTGGGGCTCACACCAGACATTATCACCAATACCCTCGCCCAAACAGGCTTTATCAAATCAGAGGGTTATCTGTCTGATTATAAAATGCTGTACCTAACCGTTACGGATGCCTCTGTAAATACCCGTGAGCAACTGGAAAACATGGTGATCAGCAATAACCGTAAACGAGTAATACAGCTCAAGGATATTGGCAGCATACAAATCAATCCCGGCATTGAGTATACTAAGGTAAACGCCAATGGCCACGAGGGTGTTTTGATAGCCGTGATCAAACAGCCTAACGCTAATTTGATTGACCTTTCTGATGCGATGACCCAAAAGGTGGCCGACCTGCAGAAGTTACTTCCAGCCGGTGTAACCATCAAACCATATTATGTTCAGGCTGATTTTGTAAACGCTTCTGTAAAAAGCGTAGGCGATAGCTTATGGATCGGACTGGCGCTCGCTATTATTGTGGCCATTATTTTTTTATGGTCGATAAAGGCCAGCGCCACTATCCTGATCACCATCCCGGTTACGCTCTGCCTCACCCTGATTGTTCTGTACGCATTGGGTTATACCTTTAATATCATGACACTGGGCGCCATAGCGGCCGCCATAGGACTCATCATTGATGATGCCATTGTTGTTGTAGAGCAGATCCACCGCACGCACGAGGAGCATCCCGAAGAACCAACACTGACATTGCTTCAACGGGCGGTTGACTACCTTTTTCCGGCCATGGTGGGTTCTTCTATCAGCACCATTGTTATTTTTATCCCGTTCATCATGATGAGCGGTGTTGCCGGTGCTTATTTTAAGGTAATGACCAACACGATGATCATTACGCTGGTTTGCTCCTTTTTTGTAACATGGATAGGCTTACCGGTCATATATCTGCTGCTTACCCGCAACCAACAAACCAACAGTGTGCAGGTTAAAGAGGCACACGGTGTAAAAAAACAGCGCTGGGTATCCTTTTTCATTCTGCGCCCTTACCTGAGTATCATGATGATGCTGGTACTTGCCGCTGTAATTATTTTTATACCAGCCGGCTTAAAAACAGGCTTTTTACCAGACATGGATGAGGGCAGTATCGTACTGGATTATACTTCACCTCCCGGTACATCGCTCGAAGAAACCGACCGCATGCTGCGCGACATTGAGAAGATTATCATCAAAGATCCCGAGGTGGCAGCCTATTCACGCAGAACAGGCACGCAAATGGGTTTTTTTATAACCGAACCCAATACCGGCGATTACCTGATACAGCTAAAAAAAGGTCATGGTAAAACCACCGAAGAAGTGATCGGCGATCTGCGGCAGAAGATCGAATCGACCCAACCTGCGCTGCGGGTTGATTTTGGACAAGTGATTGGTGATATGCTGGGCGACCTAATGACATCCACCCAGCCTATCGAGATCAAAGTGTTTGGTGATGACCAAGCTAAATTACAACAGCTCTCCAAACAAATAGCCGCCGCCGTAACCAATGTAAAAGGCACTGCGGATGTATTTGACGGCATTGTGATTGCCGGGCCATCGGTAAACATTATACCCGATTATACCATGCTGGCGCAATACAACCTTACACCTGCCAATTTGCAAACACAGGTACAATCGGCCTTACAGGGTAATGTGATCGGTAGTTTGTTCGAGAAAGAACAGCAATCCCCCATCCGCATGGTGTACCCCGGCAACCGTTCCTTAGATGTGGCCAGTCTTAAAAAACTAACCATCTTTTTACCCAATGGCAAGCCCTTGCCCATTAGTCAGCTGGCTAATGTAGAGTTAAGAACAGGCGATGCGGAAGTACAGCGCGAAAACCTGCAGGCCATGGGTGTTATCAGTGCCCGGCTGGATAATGTAGATCTAGGCTCGGTTATACCAGCTATCAAAAAAAATATCAGCGCCATCAATCTGCCAACAGGATATCACGTAGAATACGGTGGTGCTTATGCCGAACAGCAGCAATCATTCAAGGAGCTATTGATCATTCTGATCACTTCAAGTCTGCTGGTTTTTGGTGTGATTCTTTTCCTGTTTAAACAATTCCGCATAGCGCTGCTTATACTGGTGGTGGCGGTATTGGGTATCGGTGGTAGTTTCCTTGCACTATGGCTAACGCAAACGCCATTAAACGTGGGCAGTTATACCGGTTTGATCATGATTGTAGGTATCATTGGCGAAAACGCCATTTTTACCTTCTGGCAGTTCAGGGAAAGTACCCGGCACAAAAATATCAATGAAGCCATTATCTATTCTATCTCCACCCGTTTACGCCCCAAATTAATGACGGCGCTGGGCGCCATTATTGCCCTGCTGCCGTTGGCCTTGGGTATAGGCGCGGGTGCTCAGCTGCATCAGCCGCTGGCCATCGCGGTTATTGGTGGTTTTCTGGCTGCATTGCCGCTATTGCTAATCGTGCTGCCCAGTATGTTATGGCTGCTTTACCGCAACCATAAATTTGTGCATCCGCCCGCAACTGCATAATTTAATGGAGTAAAGCCGTGCCGCAGAATTGGCTCTAAGGAATAAAAGCACCTTTTTCTCTTATTCGGTTCTCCATTTTTTACAATAAATATTGTCGCAATAAGTTGCTGTGATCTGCAAGTACTACTTTGGAAGAATTGTCACGATTACCCGCTTATAACGGCTTAGCCTTGGCATACCTTTGTCGGTCACTTTCAGTATAATGTGAACAGTTTGCGGACTATCTACTTCCGGAGCTTTCAAATCATTGTAAGCGGAGATGTTTTCGGGAAATATGATGACGCTTTTATTAGATGTTCCAGCTTCCGGATATTGAAACCACAAATAACTCAATCCGTCTCCGTCCGGGTCATATGACGCACTGCCATCAAGGGAAAAAGTTCCACCTGATTTCACTGTGATCCGTTCGGGCGTGGACAGCTTAACAACAGGCGGGTGATTTGCATCTTTGTAATTTTTATGGCACCAGGTCATTCTCGCAGCAAAATCGTTTTGAAAATCTTCGCGCCATCTCCAGAGCGTCACATGATTACCTTTGTAAGTCGCTGTATCTTTTACCAGTGCGAGGCCCCATTTGCCTGCTTTGTATGGCTTGAAACTATCTTCTGCGTTCGTCCAAAACGGCCTTGTCTCTTCTTCCAGCGGCACAATCCATTTTACTTTGGGGTCATAGGCCGGTTTATAATATTCGTAGCGTCCTCCCCAGCCGCCCCAGTTAGGACGCTCGGGCTCGTTCAGGCCGTTTGGAATAAGCATCAGCCAGGATGGCGTGTCGCCTTCCATACCCCAGGCCACATCCGGATAAATGGCGCCCAATGGCCCATGGCCTTCCTGAACATTTTTTTCAAGCCAGTCATTAGAAATCACCTCGTTATTGGCACCAGAAAATACCCGGTTTATAGCAGACCAGGTCGCATTGTAGTAATTTCCCGGGCTCGCGATGTAGAACAGATCCGGGAAATTGCGGCGGATCCAGGGTCCGGTATTATCCTGATCGGAAATTGTATACACCCTCAATTTGCTGATCAGCCGTTTTGCAGCTGTTTCGCTCCTCGTCTCTTTTATTTTCCAAAGTGCCTGAGCCAGAGTATTGGGGCCGCCCCAGACAGCGATCCATAATGGACGGCTGTCTTTTTTCTCCAGCATTTGAATGATCCATTCTGAGCCCTCTGAATCTTTACCTTTGCCTACGCCTTCCATACCATAGACTGGCAGTCCTTTTTTTATCAGCCCTAAAAGTTTCTCGGCTGACGGAAAACCGGGTTCATGTTTGAGCAGGTTCGGCTGGACCTTAGCATAAGCATACACCACTTTTTTAATAAGCTCAGGACTGACCTTTGTTGACTGGTGAACCGAGGTTGATGCGATGAGTCCTTCTATATCGATCTGATTGGAGTATAACATTAACCGGATCATTGACATAAAATCGTCCGGCTCATTTCCGATATCGGTAACTACAATCAGACGGTTTTTGGTAAGTATTTGTGCCGATGCACGAGCACCTGTAAAGAGCACAATACTAAATACACAAAGCAGAATTACTGTTTTAATTGAATTTTTCTTCATTATTTACTCATTTACATCGCAAGCTTTCTTCCTGCAAATGGCTATTGTAAGATAAACATTTAGTGCAAATTTGAAATTTAAGCATCATTCTGACCGAAGGCTTTTCACTGGGTTGGTCAATGCCGCTTTGATGCTATGATAGCTAACAGTCAGTAAAGTAATGAAGACGGCGCCTGCTCCGGTCAGCGCAAATACCCACCAGGACAGTCCCGTACGATAAGTATAATGCTGCAGCCACTGGTGCATGAAATACCAGGAAACAGGAACGGCGATGAGCAATGCGGTACCCACCAGGATAACAAAGTCCCAGGATAAGGAACCCCATATGCTCATTACAGATGCGCCCAGCACTTTTCGTATACCGATCTCTTTGATACGTTGTTCTGCTACAAAAGATGCCACCCCGAATAAGCCAAGGCAGGATATGAAGATAGCGAGCACCGCGAATACGGAAGCCAGCTTTCCTGTACGTTCTTCCGCTATGAATTTTTGCGCGTATTCATTATCCGCAAACTTATAATTGAAAGGCGCATCCGGCGCGAATTTTTTGAAAACCGCTTCAACCCTGGTTAATGCACCGGCAACAGGAATACCCGCCTTGAGTTTTAAATTGACCACATTGAATGACCGCTCCCGGTCGTCCATTAAAAACACCACCGGCGTAATAGGGTCAAAAGGCGAGGTCATGACCATATCTTTGACGACACCTAATACTTTCCAGTTTTTTCCGTGCCATTGGATGGTTTCGCCTACAGGCTCCTTCAGTCCCATCTGCCTGATGGCCGCTTCATTGAATAAAAAGCCTGAAGAATCACTCAGAAACTGTTTAGAGAAATTCCGGCCTTCTTTCATTTGCCAGCCTACAACGCTGCCAAAATCAGGGTCGACCAGTACCGTGCCGAATACTTCCTGACGGTTAGGATCCTTCCCCTTCCAGCTCAGGTTATCTGCCGATGACCAGACGCCGGTTGTGGGATTGGAGGATGCCGATACCCCGGATACAGCGCCGGTCCTTAACAATTCATCACGAAAAGCGCTGTATCCCTTTATAGCGTTGTATGGGATGGATACCAAGTTGTTTCGGTTATAACCTACCGGCCTGTCCTTTGCAAATTCAATTTGCTTGAAAACAACAATGGTCCCGATGATCATGGTAACCGAAACAGCAAACTGAATAACCACCAGTATCTTACGAGGAACGGCGGCCGCAGGGCCTGCTTTGAATGTGCCCTTTAATACTTTAACGGCATTAAATGACGACAAGTAAAGCGCCGGGTAACTGCCTGCGATAAGCCCTGTGAACAGGCAAAAACAAAAGCAGGTTAGCCAGACGAGCGGGTCAGTCCAGATCAGGTGCAGTTGCTTGCCCGAGACGTCATTGAAAAACGGCAAAGAAAGCCAGGCCAAGAGAACAGCGATCAGGAATGACACACCTACGATCAAAAAAGATTCGCTGAGGAACTGGGCAACCAAGGCCCTCGCCTGATGAAGTTTTTGGCTGAAAATTCGAACGAGTTGATCATGTGTGCCGTATAGATTATTGGTGTATTATACAAACTAATCGATTTTCGTTTTATGCTTAGCCGGCGTTAAAGTCTTCTTTTGCGGGTTTGATTTGGGAGGCGCTAAAAACAAAAAGCCCCTCAAATCACTTAATTTGAAGGGCTTTGCACATTTTGTGAATGTATTTAGCGGAATGGACGGGACTCGAACCATTCTTTTAAATATCTAAATATCAGCTGTATATAAACTCGAAAATCAATAGAGACACCTTAAAAGTCACCGTATAATTTGAGTGAGTATGAGTTGTTTTAAAGAACTTATATGTAAATATACACATTCAGTTTGGTAGAACAAATCTAATATCTAACCCCTACTCTAATTAGGGTTTTTGTTAAAAGGTTTGAGAGTACATAGAGTTTCGTATCAAATTCCCATTTTATTAGTAGATTGGCTTAAACATGTTTACTTTGTCTAATGATTGCTTTCAACAATATTCTCAATAAATACCGTACAATATCTTTTTCACAACGCGATAAAGGCAACCGCTTTGAGCGTTTAATGCAAGCATATTTATTGACAGACCCCCAGTATACGCCCCGTCTTAAAAACGTTTGGTTATGGAACGAATTTCATGGTAAACGGGATCTCGGTGGTGTGGATACGGGTATTGATCTTGTAGCTAAAACTTTTGATGGTGATTATTGGGCGATTCAGTGCAAGTGTTATGCGGAGGGGGCAATAATAGATAAACCTGCTGTCGATAGCTTTCTTTCGACGTCAAGTCGTCAGTTTAAAAATGAAGAATTGAAGACTGTGGCGTTTTCACACAGATTATGGATTGACACTACAGGTAAAAGATGGGGTAGCAATGCAGAGGAAGCCATTAAGAATCAATACCCCGCTGTAAATCGCATAAAACTACATGATCTTCAACAAGCACCTATTGAATGGGAGAAATTAGAAAATGGTGTACATGGTGAAGCCGCACGTACACGAAAATACACGCTCAAATCGCACCAGCGAGAAGCAATGGAAAAAACTCACGAAGTTTTCAAAGCGGTAGATCGCGGTAAATTGGTAATGGCTTGCGGTACAGGTAAAACATTTAATTCGCTGCGTATAGCTGAAAACGAAACCGATAACAAAGGTTTTATTCTTTTTTTAGTTCCCTCTATCGCTTTGTTAGGACAAACCTTGCGAGAGTGGACTATATTAGCTGACGAGCCAATTAATGCGATTTGCATTTGTTCCGATCCTGCCATTACAAAAAAACAAACCAAAAACGAAGATAGCGATGGTTTCAGTGTGGTTGATCTTGCATTGCCGGCATCTACAAACGTACAGGAAATCATACACCAATTCAACCATTTTAAACTCTCTGGTAATCCGGGGATGACAGTCGTATTTTCAACGTATCAATCTATTGAAGTAATTGCCAAAGCACAAACTGAATTATTAAAAGAAAAAAGTCGATTTGGAGAGTTCGACCTTATAATTTGCGATGAGGCACACCGTACCACAGGTGTTTCTTTAGCTGGTGCCGATGAGTCGGCTTTTACTAAAGTTCATGACAACACCTTTATAAAAAGCAAAAAGCGTTTGTATATGACCGCTACGCCTCGTTTGTATAGCGATGATACCAAAACCAAAGCTGCACAGGCTGATGCTGTATTATGTTCTATGGATGATGAGGCTTTATACGGTAAAGAAATTTATAGGATAGGGTTTGGTGAGGCAGTTTCGTTAGGGTTACTTACAGATTATAAGGTACTCATTTTAACTCTTAATGAAAATGATGTACCACCAGCCGTTCAAAAAATGATAGAGAATGGCAACAACGAAATCAACACAGATGATGCATCTAAACTAATTGGCTGTGTTAATGCATTATCAAAGCAAATATTAGGTGATGCAGGGATACTTGAAGAAAACGACCCCGAACCAATGCGCAGAGCTGTTGCATTTTGTCAAACAATAGCCAATTCAAAAAAAATTACGGAAACGTACAATACAGCTTCTGAAGTTTACATTGCTTCATTACCCGGCGAAAAAAAGGATAAAATGGTATCCGTAGCCTCAAAACATATTGACGGCACTATGTCGGCACCCGAACGCGATGAACTATTGGGTTGGTTGAAAGCAGAAGCTGCACCAAATGAATGCCGTATACTAACTAATGTGCGTTGCTTAAGTGAGGGGGTTGATGTTCCGTCATTAGATGCTGTAATGTTTTTATCGGCGCGAAATTCACAGGTTGATGTAGTTCAATCTGTTGGCCGCGTGATGCGCCTTTCACCCGGTAAAAAATATGGTTATATCATTATACCTGTCGTTGTTCCGTCGACTGTAAAGGCCGAAGTGGCATTAAACGACAATGAACGTTATAAAGTCGTTTGGACGGTCCTAAACGCATTACGTGCGCACGATGACCGTTTTAATGCTATTGTTAACAAAATTGAGTTGAACAAAGCCCGTCCTGAGCAAATATTAGTAGGCCGACCTGATATTACTTTTGAGGATGGGATGCCAGTTTTCAGTGATAAAGATGGTGACGTTGCTGGTAATGCTTTAGGTCAGCAATTAGCTGTCAAGTTTGAGGAATTACAGAATATAGTTTTCGCTCGTATGGTGCAAAAAGTAGGTGATCGGCTGTATTGGGAGCAATGGGCAAAAGATGTGGCTCAAATCGCTGAACGACAAGTTGCCCGTATTACCAAATTGGTTAAAGAAGATGTTATCCATCAACAAGGATTTGATAACTTTCTAAGTGGCTTACAAAAAAATATAAACCCTAGTATCACGTCACAAGAGGCGATTGAGATGCTCTCGCAGCATATTATTACCAAGCCTGTTTTCGAAGCGCTGTTCGAAGGTTATTCTTTTGTAAGTAACAATCCCATTTCAATATCTATGCAAACCATGATCGATTTACTCGAAACTGGATCATTGGAAAAGGATACAGAAACACTCCAAAAGTTTTATGATTCGGTGCGAAAAAAGGCAAGCGGAATTGATAACGCCGAGGGTAAGCAACGTATTATCATAGAACTATATGATAAATTTTTCAAAACAGCGTTTCCGCGAATGGTCGAAAAGTTGGGTATTGTTTATACTCCAGTCGAAGTAGTTGATTTTATAATCCATTCGGTTAATGATGTACTTAAAAAAGAATTCGGTCGAAGTATCAGTGATGAAAACATACATATACTTGACCCGTTTACCGGCACAGGAACATTTGTAACCCGGCTTATCCAAAGTGGTCTAATCAATAAGGCCGATTTAAAGCGTAAGTATCAGCATGAGATTCATGCTAACGAAATTGTATTGCTGGCTTATTATATAGCTGCGGTAAATATTGAAAACGCTTATCACGATGCTATAGACCAAATAGAATATACTGCATTTGATGGGATTTGTTTAACTGATACTTTTCAATTGGGTGAAACTGACAATAATTACAAACTCCATAAAGATATGTTCCCGCAAAATTCAGAACGGGTAGCAAAACAAAAAGCTGCACCTCTGAAAGTTATTATGGGCAACCCTCCATATTCAGTTGGGCAAAAGTCAGCTAACGACAATGCGCAGAATCAGAGCTATCCAAAATTAGATAGCAGAATTACGGCAACATATGCCAAAGAAAGCGCTGCGACTTCAGTAAAGGATTTGTATAACTCTTACATTAAAGCCTTTCGCTGGGCGTCAGACAGGTTAGATAAAGAATATGGAGGCATCATAGCATTCATAACTAATAGTGGTTGGCTCGAAGCAAACGACTCTGATGGGTTTCGTAAGTGTTTACAAGAGGAATTCTCAACAATCTATGTGTTCAACCTAAGAGGCTCTATTCGTGGGCGTTCCGGCGATTCAGCAAGACGTGAAGGGCAAAATGTGTTTGAAATAATGACGGGTGTATCGATTACATTGGCGGTAAAGAAGCCAAATTCCTATGAAAAAGCAAAAATACATTATACTGACATTGGAGATTATTTGAATAGAAAGGAAAAACTAAATCGCATAAGAAAATTTGCAAAGGTTACTAATCCTGAGATCGAATGGCAAAACTTGATTCCTAACGAGCACAATGATTGGTTAAATCAAAGGATGGGGGGCTTTGAATTTTTTATTCCATTGGTTCCGGACAAAAAATTTGACCAATCCTCAAAATCAGCATTTGTAATTAATTCCCTGGGCGCGAATACAAATCGGGATGCCTGGGTTTATAACTCGGCAAAAAAGAATGTTATCGCCAATGTTACGCAAATGATAGATTTTTATAATAGTCATACAACTGACTTCATTAAGGCGAGGGAAAAGAAAAATGATCTCAAAGTAGCAGAGTTCATTAATAATGATCCAACTAAAATTAGCTGGTCAAGCAGCTTAATCCCTCATTTTGAAAAAGGAAATAAAATCAAATTCGAGAGTAATAAACTAAAAATTGCTACGTACAGATTGTTTCATAAAAGGCATCTATATTTCGGTGAAAAGTTAATTCACCGAAGAGGACAATTCGACAGTCTTTTTCCAAATGAGCAAAGTCCTAATATTGTGATAGTAATACCTGGATTGGGTGAGAGACGGGGATTCTCTGTTACAATTTCTGAAAATATCGTCGACCTCAATATTTTCGATGGGGGTTGTCAATGCTTACCCTTATATTATTATGAAGAGCGCCAGCTCCAAACACCCGGGCTATTTGACGCTGTAGGTGAAAGCAAATATATTCGCAGAGATGGGATAAGTGATTATATATTGAATCGAGCACGAAGCATATACGGTAAAATTGTAACTAAAGAAGATATTTTCTATTATATATATGGCTTTCTACATAGTCATCAATATCGTACACAATTTGCCAATGACTTGAAAAAAATGCTCCCTCGCTTACAGTTGGTAGAGGACGTTCGGGATTTTTACAAGATCAGTAGGGCTGGCCGTGAACTTGCAGAGCTGCACATTAATTATGAATCTGTAGCTCCTTATCAAGATTGTTTAGTAACTGGAGAAGAAACAGATTTTTTTACAGTAGAAAAGATGCGTTTCCAAAAGAAAGAGCAAAAAGATAAGATTATTTATAACAGTCAAATAAGTGTTTCAAACATCCCCGATAAAGCCTATCAATACATAGTGAATGGCAAAAGTGCGATTGAATGGATAGTTGAACGTTATCAGGTTGTTAAACACAAAGAAAGCGGTATTTCTAACGATCCTAATGATTGGGGAGCAGGGAATGGAAACCCAAGATATATTTTGGACCTTCTTTTAAGTATAATAAATGTAAGTGTAAAAACAGTGGACATTGTTAACAGCCTACCCGCAGTGTCGTTCGATATAGGCGAAAATTTAGTTGACACTGAAAATAATATTTATAATTTAGATGAATCATTAAATGCCAATGAAAATATCGCTGCTAATCCTATGAAAGAGTTTTCGTTAAATGAAGGCATATATTTCGTTAATGACGTAGTTCAAATCACAAAAGGCCGTCTTAAAAGAGATAAGGTGACGAGGTGGTTTAAAGAACTGTCTAAAGAAAATTATGAGGGTCTATCTACTGGGCAACAGCAAGATGTTAACAAAATGCGCATCAGCTTTTATGGCCTTATCGAATTGGTCGTAATAGGAACACTTCGCGATAATAAATTTGCATTAAAAAAGATTCTTACTGCCCGTACTAACCTCAAAAACCTTACAAATAAAATATATCCTTTTGCTACCAATAATGTACGCGATGATTTAAAAGTAGCAGGTAATAGCATTAAGTTTACGATTGGTGATAATGTTGTAACCTTAGATGGTACCAGTCAACTTAATTTAGACATTATCAAATCTTTCTTTTCTAACATATCCTTTGATACAAGTGGTTTAGCACAACAATTTTTTCCTATTGAAAATTCAAAGCTGATTGTGGTTGATCCAAAACAAGGTGGGGGTAAAGCGGTGATTAATAATGGAACCGCTGTCTGGGCAGAAACGATAGCCTCTGTTTATGATGGTCTGGGATCAATTGATATGTTATCTATCCAGTACGAAATTACAAAAGAACAAATATTAGCTGCTGTTGAATATCTAAATTGATATGATTAAAGTTTATTTAGATACTCAATACCCTAAAAACTTAGCCGAGGGGCTAGTTTTATTGCACCAAATGCAAATTCCCGAGGAAATTAAAATTATAAGAACGAGCGACTTTGAAGATGCAGATGCAAATTCTGTTGTTTTTTTATTTGATAGAACGAAAAAGGGAATTGACATTATTACGGAAAGGCATTATGAAGAGGGATACAAAGTATTCGCCTTCAAAAGTAGGTTAGTCGCAAAGGTGGATATCTTTCAGCTTTCATTGTCTGTCTTAAGTTTGTGGCCTAAAATTTTGCATACCATTCATTCAGAAGCTAGCCCGTTTGTGTTTACATATAAGTATTCGGGAAATACACTAAAGAAAATCAAATAGATGGGCTGAAAGTATATTTTCACGAACGTCTTATTCAACGCTTTAACTCGACGCACACTGGCGAACGATATCAAAGCCAGGCACCTTTAAAGAAATACATATTCCGCTTGTATGTCCTTTGGATTCACCCGAACGTCTGTAATTTTACCGTAAGCATTAAATTAAATCACAGTTCGACTCCCTCGACTAGTAGATAAGAGAAGTTTGTAACACTTAGTATTAGCAGCAAACATTTGGCTGTCTTAGAGTTTTGCAGATGTTTTAAGTTTCGGTTTTGGAACAGGCATTTGCAGGGTGTCAAAAGTCCGGATTTTTTTCAGCGAGTCGATCTTAAACTGCATACGTGACAGTTTCTTTTCGGGTGAGTCAGCGAACTTGATGAAGCTGACATAAGCGATTGCGGCTAGCAGCCCTACAATATAAAATGTAAGACCAATCTTGTGGCTTAGCTTAAAGTCATCTTTCTTCAAACCCTCGGGTCGGGTAATTAGCCAAATCAACATTACAAATAAACTCAGGCCAAAGGCGAAGAATAAGGAATAGGCGACTGCATCAGCCATATTGGCGACCTTGCCGAAAATCTGTATCTCGTTTGAGACAAACATCACCAGGGCGGCGAATATCGAGAGAATCTCAATATTACGTTTGTCCGTGTTCTTCATCTCCTGTTTAACGGAATTGAGTTCGCCCCTATCGGATACCATCATTTGCTGAATCTCCAGCATCGCATCGAACTTGTAGGACTCAGCTTTGAAAAATTCCAGTTCCTCTCTATACTCACCATAGTACAGTGGGAGCACAAAAGAAGAAGCGACAAAACACTCCGTTGCCCGCCCGGTCGAGTCGTGCAGCGTCGTTAGGCAGTTCTGGTAGTTGTTTTGAAATGTTAGGTAATCTGTGTTTTCACAAATCTGAAGGTTCTCGGAAAGACTTTTCAGGTTGGTCTTATAATCATCGATCAACGTTCCGAGCACTATCAGGTCACTATCCTTTTCTTTGAGCAGGCGTGATATCTCGGCAATCAGAAATTCCTTTACGATCTTATAATATGGAAAAAAGTTTTTGTTCTTATAACGGTCGGCCTCATCTGTATAATACTTAAATTTAGTTTCCCAATTAGCAAGGTTAAATTGTTTCTTTTCCAGCTCTAGAGATAGGATATTATTGAGTAGGTAGCAAAACGTAATGTCTAATGCTTTTCTGTCAAATTTAGAAGTACTTGATAACTGCGACTGATAATAGGGTTGATACAGTGTCTTTAAATGCTGTAATTTCCCCAAATCGTGCAGTTCGTCTTTGTAATGTTTGATAAGCGCGTGATAATCTCCCAGGTCGAGAGCCATTTGCTGGTCAATTTTGTTAAGTGCGTTCCGCAGCCGCTGGTCAAATAGTGGCGTATTAACCGTGATTCCGTAATGCCCGTTGATAATTTGGTTAAATAAATCAAAGTCAGGTATTTCGACCAGCCCCACCGCAGACAATTTGAAGTCAATACCGTAAAGATATTCTTTCCGAGTTTCCTTTAAACGCGCTGAGATCTTATAAAGCAGAAAAGAGCATTTCTTATACAATATTTCAGCCAGCGGGCTTGACGGTGTTAGTTTGTCCAAAACGTCCTGCAACAAAATAAGGCGCGTAAAAAACTGTTTGCTAAACGTCAGGCTATGGTCGACCTCTGATAGCTGCGTATTTAATCGAAATAATTCTGCAGATTGTTTAGCTGCTTCATTGCCGGTCCGAGCTTTTGAATTTTCCGGGCTAGTTATGTAAAACAGTGTACTGGAATTAGGCTGATGTACAAGATGTCTGTTGACGAAATACAACAACTTCCTGTAATATTTTAGCAATTCTTTCGCGGAAACGTAAAAGTAAGATTGAAAGACGTCCTGTGCGATAAATGTCATCTGGGGATGTAGCGGAAAGTCGATTTGAGCACCAACCGATTTAATGTAGTTTTCCAATTGTTCGACCAACTGCTCGCAAGCATCAATGTCGCTGACATATTCACCGGAAAGCACTGAGTAGTTAAGATTATCGAACAATTCATTAGCAATTGATTCTAGGCCGCCGGTCATTGCCGTCTGTAGTTGTAGCACAGTGGTGGCATCATTAGGATTATCCGGACCGATTGGTATGAACTGGTCTGCCCAGGTTTGCGGGAACCTAGTGGTCAGGTCGGCATAAGCTTTAGCCAGAATAACACTCATGACTAGCTCGGCGTTTAAATGAAAATTTTAGGTTCGCTCATTATCATTTCACGCGGGATTTTCATCGACAGCTTTCCGTTCTGTTTTGCCAATGCAAATATCGTCTTCCAAGATTGCCAGCGATGACTGAGTTCAACAAGGTCGAATGCGCTATAGGAAATCAAATCCGGGTTCTTTGCTTTTAAACTTCTGACCGCTTCGTCTACCTGTGCTTCCAAATTCTCGCTTAATTCAGGAGACTTTTCATAGGTTTGCACCCCATCCTGGAAGGATAGAGCATCTTTGGTAATTAGATAGTTCGAAGATTCCAATATACGATCCTGGATGTCACTTTCGACATGTCCGTAAGGTAACGCCGAAAAGTTGTCGAAGATATTTAACAACCCGTATTCATCCTGCTTGGCTGTAACAGCTGAAACAAAAAAAAGCAATTTCGTAATCTTCAGTCGTGAGAGATCGTTTTCGTGCCAGTTACCGTGCTTTTCCGTGTACCAACCTATCAACTGATTCACTACGTGATCAAATGCGGCTAATTTTACTGAAATGCTCATAATGGGGTGTATCGTTTGATAGTCGTTGCGGATTATCCGCAAGTTAGTAGTTATCAACTATATGTTTGTCAAATTTTGTTAACATTAGCTGTTTAATGTTTATAACCGTAAAATAGATGGTGTACGTTATAAATGCAAATATATAAAAATCTTTTGTTTTGCTAATTAATTTAGTATGGTTTTATTGTGTTTAAGAAATAAAGTATTATTACAATTATATTGGTGGCGATTGGACAAATTACGTATGATTTGTTTAGTCAAGCCGGTATCGGTTGTTTGATTTATTGGAACACACCGCGCCATTGCAGCGCTTAAACAACCGGCAGCGGCAAGCAGGAAAATTGTCAAGGGCGGTGCTGCCTGTAAATAGCAATTAACTGCACCGTTTATATACCCTTGACATTTTTCCTGCGATGCTAATTTTGTGATTGCGGTGTAATGGTGTTCGTAACGGCATTTGAGAGACATCGAAAAACTATTGTGAGCTTCAGCGAACATTAGATTGTCATAAGTAAGGAGGCTGTCGGTGTAATGAAACCGTCTGCCTCCTTGCCGAGCTTAATCCTTAATGCTTTTTATTATCTCATTGTAAATTTGTTCCGCCGTCATGTAAAGCAAACACACTTTATCGGATAATTCTTTAACCAACTTTTGATCGGGGTTAAAATCATCCTTATATCGAGCCGCGGAATAAGCAGTTTGTAACAGTTCAAAAAGCTGCACGTCTTCAGCAGAGCTGAGATCAAAAACTTCTTTAAGTTCGTTAGTGAAAATTAAACTTATACGGAGCATTCTCGCCAAATTATGAATAGCGATCCGGTAATCAAGGTTTACCCGAATAATTGCACTTAGGGTACTTTCAACTGCTTGGTGCATTAAGAACACTGAAAGGTTATAATTTCCTTCATCGATACTGTTTAATGCCGCATCCAGGAAACTCTTTCCCTGACTTCCCCATCGCGCCCAGTTTGCTTCGGCCCTAAATTTAATTACCTCCTTGTCGATGTGACGTAAAGTCGGTATCGCCAATTCTGCTGAACGATAAGCAATATTAGTCCTTTTTAACGTATTGATAAAAAATCGGTTTCCTTCATTTATCGCGCGAAGGAAACCGTCAGACTTATGCACAATGGCGCAAACATTTATCAAATATTTGCAATTCGTTTCGATCTTATTAATGAGCTCATGCTCCGGTGTTTTATCGGCTTCATCTATGATAATGAGCAAATAAAAAGTAGTTGGGGAAGGATGCGTGCCTAAATAAACAATCAGTTGAACGGAAGCGATTTCCGCGCAAATTATTTCGATCAGTTCGCCTAAACCATCCTTTTCTGCACTGGTTAGGACATTATTGAAAGTGCAGTCCTGTTTGAACAGGGGGATACCGGCTTTAATTTTTTGCGAAATTTCCGGCAAGTCTTCTGCTTTATCCGTCTTGATTTTAAGGGTTGGCGCGATTTCCCTCTGCCTTATGATCCATGCCGCCTCGTACAGTTTTTGCATATTTTCATAAAAATATATGATTTCACAAGCTTCCATTGATTCATCAACCGCATTGACTGATAAACCGGTTTCCAGCCATTCATACAGAAAGTTGCGGTATTGGTCAATACTATATGTTTTAAAGAATTCTCGGATAAACCTGTATGGATTTATGCGTTCAACAGCCGAAAGGTGTACCGGATAATCTATCCATTCATTTTCTTCCTGTTCTAACTGGTCATCAAAGTTTATCAGAACTTGTTTAGCAAGTTTTTTAGCTCTTTTGGTCTGACTAATCAGGTATATAGCTTCAACAAGTTTAACATTCAGGCGATGAGTATATAACAGGCTGGCTGGATTGTCGGTATCATCTTTATAATATCCCTCTTCTATTACATACTTACGCCACTTCAATAACTCTTCCAGGTGTCCCGCCAGCCAGTCCGCAGAATAGAAGTCCCTGATTACGAATAAAGGGTTATCGACTTCATCTTGATCAAGATATTTTGGATAAAAATTTTGTGTGTTAAATTGGTTTGCTTCCATCACTCCTACATTGAACCGGCCTCCATTAACCGACAAAACAAAAGAATAGCAAAACATCTCCGTAGCGAACCATAGCAAGTTGTACTTTACAATAAGCAGGTTGTTTTGTACATTTACCATTATAATATACCTTTGAATTATGGCAGAACCTAAATTGAACCTTGGACGAAAAATTAGTAAGATTCGCGAATTGCGGGGCATGAAGCAAGAAGCGTTAGCTACTTTATTAGGTGTAAGCCAACAAGCTATTTCTAAAATTGAGCAAAGTGATGAAGTTGAGGACCTGGCTCTTGAAAAAATAGCACAAGCTCTGGGGGTAACGGCTGAAGGAATAAAAAATTTTAATGAAGAGGCGGTTTTCAATATCATTGGAAATAACTACCATGACAATTCAAGCTCGGTTCAATACCAATGTACTTTCAATCCTATCGATAAGCTTATCGAGGTTTACGAAGAAAATAAAAAACTCTATGAGCAGTTGTTACAAAGTGAAAGAGAGAAAATTGAGATTTTAAAGAATTCAAAATAATACGAAGCCCCAAAAAAGGGGCTTTTATCTTTTATAGTTGAGATCAGCATAGTTCAAGTATTAGAAATGCTTATGCATTTCTAAGTTTCTACAGTCACAGAAATATTCATTTCTATAAATGTAGAAATCTAGTTTTCTATATCTCTACATTTGTAGCAAGGTATGGCATTGGTTAAGTTATTTGTTGGCGGGTTTCCGCTTGATATTGAAGAAATAGAACTGGCAAAGTTATTTGCACCCCATGGTGACATCAGCACCCTTAAAATCGTTCGGGACAAAAAAACAAAACTATGTAAAGGTTATGCCTTTATCGAGATGAACGAAAGGGCAGGTGCTGAAGTTGCTGTTGAAGCATTAAACGGCACTACGTTGGATGGAAAAGAACTAACGGTAAAGATCAATGAAGAACCAGCAGATAATTCTTTACTGTCCGATGAATTTACGGTTCCCCAACGACCTCCAGTTTATCAAAAGGTTTTAAGACCTTATTAGTTGGTTTATTAGAAATACATAATTATGTATTTCTAAGTTTACAGATTTGTATAAATGTTCATTTATACAAATCTGTAAATCTATTCTTCTACATTTCTACAATTGAACAAATGCAGAATTCTATACTTCTACATTCCGTTACTCAAGCCCCGTTTCTTCTTCCGTTTTCGCTTAAACTCATTTAATGCACCTTGATCCAATAAGCGCAAATATAACCGTGAAAGAAATAACCTTTACCGGACCAGGAAAATGGAGATTGGAGAGAATTTATATGACAGGCGAGATGATGGTGATCATCAAAAAGAATATCGGTTACTGGAAAAACTGGAACAATACCAGAAGCGAGGCCAGCCTGGAATTCTTAAACAAGGAAATGGTGAAATTAAACACGTACATGGATAAGTTGAAAACCGAAAACTGGAAGTTTAACCTGATCAACCTCTATTTTAGAGTATCCATGTCCAATAGTGAAGTCATCGAATCAAATACCAGGTCTCAACAGCTCTATTTAAAAGTCAAGAACATCATGCACAGGATCAGGAAGGCCCCGAATACAGATCAGGACGCCTTATACGCAGAATATGCATTAGCCGTTTTTGACATGTGTTCACAGTATGAGGACCTCTACTCAAAAATGGAGCATGACGTCAATATGGTTAGGGAAGAAATACTGCGCGATTTCTCCGTCAAATAATATTTACACCTTTTTTATCTTCAACCTGGCCGTTTCGTCATTGTTAACGTCGATACTAAAGTTAAAGAAATCGCAGCACTGGCGCTCGGTCTTTATAAAATCGGCCAGCAGGTCAACATTGTGGTCGGTTCCTGCACAGATAAGCACGAGAATGGAAAGTAAAAGCCCAACGCGCTGGTTGGGCTTAGTTGTTACTATAGCTGCTGTTCACAGGTGTGTGCCAGCAATGGATTAATTTTTCTTAAACCCTTTAACTAACTGTCTATAGTCTAAATATTTTCTCTCCCCACTCACTTTAAATACTTTTACCCTAAGAGAATCTTTTGTTTTAGATAAAGAGTCTCCTAAATCGACTTCTGATTCCCAATCAGCATAAATACCATATACATACCCTCCAGATAGAATTACTTTCATTGTATTATGATCCCCTTTGTCTCGATAAATAGAATCTATTCTACCGTGAAATTCCATAGAAGAAACGCCCTCCAGTACGATCTCCTCTTTAGTGAGAGACCAATACTTTTGCCAAAGAATGAAGAATACTACTATTATAAGTAGTACTATTATTTTAATCACTCCTGTTTTACTAACTGCCAAATTATTATTCATAATCTTACCATGTGTAACCGCGGCTATACATAAACCCAGCTTCAACGCTTGCAGTTGGAGCAATGGAAAACTGATCGGTTGTATACCCCCGATTGTTCGTGCCAAATGAAGCTGGATTAAATGGATTTCCTTTTGAACCTTCACCCTCACTTCCTCCTTTACTACAGATCATCTTTAGGGTTACTTTCAGTCTGTCCAGACCGGTTAATTTATACCACCCAAGATAGTGATGTACAGCTTACCTGCGATGTAATGCAGCAGTTCGGGGTTGTCTGTAGCTTGTCTTTGATCATCTATAAGCAAATAGACCAAGCCCTTTTTGATAAGGTGCTATCTATCCAGCAACTCCCTGATGAAGACAGGGAGCACATCATGTACGCTATAGATGGCCTCATTCAGCATGCTAAGACCCGAATAGTTTATAAAAAGTAACAACAACAAAGCCCGGCGCTCATCGGGCAGGCCCTGTTTAAACTACCTATCGCTTATCAATAGAACGCGTGGCTCACGCGCACCAGCCGGGATACTAACGCAAGGTCGATCGATAATCTAAAACCAACTTCTTATTCCCCTTTTTATATACTTCTAAAAGAAATGAGCCTTTTTTCTTATTTAATGAGTCTCCTATCTCAATTTTTGATGCCCATTGGGATTCTATTTGAAACACATAATGATTTTTCAGTATAGCTGTCCTCACGTTATGATTTGCTTTATCATCAAATAATGAATCAACTACGCCATTAACATTTTCTGACAAATCCATCTCAGTAATTATTTGTTTGGAAGAAGGTCCCCAAATTGTATTCCAAAGAAAAAATAAGATCAGACATGTAGGAACTATACCTAAAATACTGTAAATAATAATCTTATCAATTTTTCTCATATTTCTTTATTAATTACCAAGCCATGTTTGTCCATGACTAAACATTAAACCTACATCAAAACCACCTGAAAGAGTTACACCTCCGGTAGTATAGCCATCTGTATTTTTTCCAAAATTAGCAGGGTTCATCTGTTGAGCGCCTGTTAAATTAGGGTTAATACTCCCTCCGTAACTTGCGCCGATGATAAATGCAGAAGCACTATAAGATGAGGACGTACCTGAAAACTGATCTACATAGAATTGATTTCCGCGTGTAGGCTTAATACCTCCAACATCAACACCAGCCCCCATTGCAATTCCTATATTACCAGAAAATGTAAAAAATGTTTTTGAGTTTCCAACTGCGTCGATAACCTTTCCAGCAGCAATACCGGCTCCACCTATAAATGCAAATTGTGCAGTTAGGTCTACATAAGCCCCCTCTGTTCGCCTTGGTGTAATCACAGAGCCCGCAGCATTGGTTATGGTTCCATCCTTGGCCCACCTTAAACTAGGAGTACCGGGGTGGTCCATAAGCTTTTCCGCGCTTATGGTACCGTCACTATGTAGATTTACTTGATCTAATTTCTCTCCGCCCGTTGAAGCTGTGTAAGATGTAATTGTCGCCTCCTTTCCTACATATTTAGCGTCGTTACCATGAAATTGTTCTGCCGTCTTTTGGTCAACAACACGGTCGTCCCAAACATAGTTACCATTACCTTTATCCAACCAGTCATAGGCTTTCATCCCATCAGGGTCAATAAACCTAATAGGATTATTCTTACCATAAACATAAGGACTAAACCTCCTCGTCTTCTCCGCCAACGGATCCACACTCGTCCACCTTGCAATCACCGGATCATAGAACCTCGCACCGTAATCATAAAGCCCTAGATTCTCCTGTAATTCCTTTTTATTATAAAGATACTCATTCTTAATACCGTTTGTTTTATTATTTATTTCTTTTCCAAATGCATAGTAATCATCTGTCTGCACCTGTCGGGTAACACCGGTGCCTGTATCAAAATTTACCCGACTACTACCAAGGTGGTCGGTCAGCATATATTCATAGTTGTAAGCCGCAGCATCTTTTGGTAATACGCGGCCTTCCTCTGTCTGAATAAAGCTTACTGTTGGCATTGCCGAGGTTGTTCCGTCATACTGTATTCCATCAATATAATCTGTAGTCGACGTGCTTATTATTCTACGTAATTTGCGCCCGGCGGCATCATATACATATGTTGTATTCTTTCCATTTATTGTTTGCGGCAGATTTAGTAAGTTGTAAGTTATGCCAGTGATTCCTTTACCGTCATCACTGAAAAGGTTACCATTACCGTCATAGGTATAATTCGTCGTTCCGCCTTTTTGTCCAACTGTGCCCACTATCGCATCGTTCACGCTTTGCAGCCTATTGGTGCCTGTTGCATAAGTGTATGTCAATTGGTCGGTCAGGGTATTGGTGGTATAACGGTTTAATGTCTTGATATTACCCGTAAAGTCATAGGCAATGTTGCTTTCATTATTCCCGTTCGTCGTGTTGCCCAGGACAAGCCTGTTTAATTGATCATATACGTAAATCGCGGTGGTGGCAGTTCCTCCCGCTGTCAGCCAGGATTGATTAGACATATTCCCATTATACTGAGGGATAGTACCCGAATTATAATATAAATTCATTGTGAACTGATCTGACGAACTTCCGGACAACCATCCCCGTTCATTGTAGCTGTTAGTAACAGTTTGATAAAAATTTAAACTATCAAGGCTATGGATGTTTTTCTTGTAAACCTGACCAATCTCGTTGTAATCCGTTTTTGATATTAGTGTGCGTGCATCAATAGACTGCCCCAAATTCTGAATTTGTTCCCAGGTTTTCGTCTTCCTGCCCATATGGTCGTAAATATACTGGGTATTTATGGTCAATTGTGGATTTGTAGTACTGGTAGTTGTAAAATGCCTCCGGTTAGCGGTAGTCATCTGTTTATTGAAATTATACGTATAAAGTATGACATCGAAATTCGCGGGACTTGATATTCCATTTAGGTAATGTTGTTTATACGCCCTAATCGTATTACCCAGATCATCATAATAATTTACATTCCAAAGGAAATCTGGCGTTGGATTAGAAACGGTATTTAATATTGTCATTCTGGTTGCTGTCAACAGACCATTCGTCATCTGACTCACGCCGTTAGTTACTTTGTATCCATCCGGCAAGTTCGCAATTTTATAATCATCATAATTATTAATAATTAAGGTTTTGGACAAAGTGGGGTAGGTAGTGAGTATATACCCGGTTGGATAGGTTGAAGCTGTATTGGTATAGTCGCGTTCATCCCATTGTGCACCTCCATAGATACTGTTTTGCAGCGTTCCTAAAGCAATAACTGATCCTGCGTTCCATAAACCCGTCATGATTGCACGTCCCAACACATCATATTTAGTAACCGTCCATTGGTTAGCAAGCCTTTGCACACTGTCCTGGTTAAGTACCGGCTGATCGAGACGATTATATACCGTAAATTCCCAGCCTCTTCCTGGAATGCGTTTTTGTGTTAACCGATTCCGTTCATCATAACGGTACTGATAGCATAATCCGTTGAGTACCGTAGCAGATGGGATTCCATTATCCGGAAATGCCCCTGGAGGCAACACATAAGCCAGGTTACCCAAATCATCATACACATAATAAGTAGAAAACATCTGCAAAACAGGAGATGATCCGGGCACATAATTGAAGGTCCGTTTTAAGACTATATGTCCTTCTTTGTCTTTGTATTCTTCCACTGTACCGCCTCGTCCACTTTTCCAGTTTTCATCTTTGGATGTTGTTAGGAATAATTGACCAACACCGTAACTGCCGTTCAATGTTAATGTCCGGCTTTGATTACTGTTTGCAGTTGACTGATATAGGAGAACCAGTTTGGTATTCGCTGTATCTGTTAACGTCGTTTGATTATTGGCCGTGTAAGCTATTTTAATGGTATGTCCATTAACGCTATTGGGCACCGGTTGCCAATCAGTGCCGGGAGCACCTTGTTCAATATTCCTGTTTAATGGCGACGGCTCAAATGCGGTGACAGACTTAGGATAGTTTGTTGCTGTGACGCCAGCCGGTGGAGAAACGTAAAACAGCCCTTGCCCTAATCCAGGCGTCAATGCGTCAGCTTTATAGCTCCCGTCTATATTTGAACCGTTAGCTGGCGTATAAGGCAGGTATTTTTGGCTCACTCGCCCAAATCCATCATAAGCGAAGGGTTGGACGATGTCTTTTCCCCCGGGACTGCCTTGCACCTGAACCGTTTGAATGGCTCGTCCTAAACCGTCAAAATATTGTATGCTGGTTTGAACCTTTACTTTATCGGTAAGGGCAGTGCTTAACAGCGCGTTATTCGTCAGGCCCCTGTCACGGGGTATAGAGGTTACAATATAATTTTGATTTGCGCTAAAATTAAGCGGGGGGCCGGCATTCACGGTAATATTTAGCTGGGCGTCAGCGCTCTTACCAGAGCCGTTGTAAGCATTTATAGTATACGTGGCCATAGGTGCGGTAACTGTAGGTGTGCCGCTAACTGCCCCATTGACATTGTTAAAGGAGAGCCCCGGCGGAAGACCTGGACTGATGGTAAACGCGGAATAGATCACTTTACGGATGATATTGTTGCTGTAGTCACAGACATATAAATTACCCAGCCCATCATTGGTAATACCCCACGGTGTCGCAAAGGTGGCTACATTTCCAACGCCATCGTTCCAGCCAGTGGCCCCGGTTCCGGAAAGTGTACTTACGTTCCCGGCGGGAGTAATGCTTCTTATCTGAAAGCTGCCTGTCCCTTTATCCGCCACATATACGTTGCCGGATGGATCTACCGTTACTGCTGCCGGGTCATTGAAACTGGCAGTCGTAGCGCTGCCGTTTGCCATCCCGGAAGCACCGCTACCAGCAAAAGTGGTAACCACGCCAGCCTGGGTTATTTTGCGGATCACGTGGTTAAACCGATCGGCGACATAAATATTATTTGAAGCGTCAATGGCGATTCCGAATGGCGAGTTAAACGTTGCTGCGGTACCTGTTCCATTGGTAAATCCCCCGGTTCCATTGCCGGCCAGCGTCGTCACTACACCAGACGGGGTGATTTTTCTGACACAATTGTTCCCGCTTTCGGCAACATAAATATTACCCGATGGATCAGCAACAACACCTGTGGGAAAATTAAAACTGGCCGCAGCACCTGTGCCATTAACAAAACCGCCTGTTCCGCTTCCCGCCAGTGTTGTTACAACTCCCGAAGGCGTGATCTTTCGGATCATTTGGTTACCCAAATCCGCAACATAAATATTGCCGGCATTATCGGTACAGATCCCGTCCGGGTGACCCAAGGTAGCCACGGTACCGGTTCCATTGGTCGCACCGGGTGTTCCACTACCAGCAAAGGTTGTCACCACAGCCGATGGGGTAATCTTACGGATTACATTACCTGTCGCATCAGCGACATAGACATTACCCTGTTTGTCCATCGCTATGCCAACGGGGCCGTTAAAACTTGCAGTTGTGCCTGTTCCGTCGACAACAGCTCCCGCACCGCCACTTCCGGCGAACCTGCTGGTTTGTCCATTGATGCTCGGCGCTCCTCCATTATTGGAAGGAGAAAGTGCAGGTATTGTAGTATTAACGATATATGTCTGAGGGCTGTTGTAGGAAATATTAGGCACCTGCCCCATCAGGTTACCCGATATGATAAAAAGGCATAAAGCAGATAAAAAGTGAAATTTATTTTTTATATTTTTTTTCAGATTGATTAGCATGGCGATATCGGTCAAAGTGTTTAGGTTACTTATTGTCCTGGATAGTGATATTCATTATGTTTTGTGATATTCCGGTCTTTATCCTTGATGTTCATCAGACGCAGAAAACTATCATATTCATAATAGGTAGTCTCATTTTTTGCATCCGTACTGCTTGTTATACCGACCATCGGATCGAAAGTATAAGTCGTCATTTTAGCATCGACCGGATAAAAACGTACATCATCGATCTGCCCGTTGGGAATGCTAATCGTATACGTTCCTCCGGTTACACTTACAGGAGGTAATGTTTGCAAAGTCCAGATGCCGCCTGATTTTAGCCAATAGCTCAGCACATAGTTTTTTGATGACAGATTAGTTAAAGGTTTTGTGTAGGCTCCGATGAAACTTAAATGGCCGGTCTTGCTATCGTTGACGGAGCTGTTGCCTCCCCCTTCTTCAAAGCCATCAAAGTAAAAGTCTTTAACTCCGCTGGTCGTCGTCGTGGTTAAAAGTGTGGGATATGAAACGGATAAATTGATAGGAAGGCTCAGATTCTGCAAATCATAAATGCTGCCTTGCAAAGTGTATGTTCCCGGTGCCAGCCCATTAATTACCCTGCTTGAAGAATAATTCCCACATGTAGCGGTTCCTCCTGCCAAGCAAAGGGAAAAGAAGCCTGTGTCATAATTGTTTGGCCCTGTAATGTCGATAGATATTTCTGCCCGAACCGTACCACTTCCTTCATCGCCGCCATAATCTATAGACAGAACTGTCGCACCATCAGCACCAACGGTGAATTGCTGCGTGTAGGTGTTTCTATCGGTATAAGGGAATTGAATGGTAAAGCCATTCCCACTCGTTGTTTGGGTGGTGGTTACTTTGTAGGTATTCGAGGCATTATCGATAAATACCGTCGGATAGTTACTATTATAGCCCCATTGATAGGATTGATTTCGGCCATAGGCTGTATGTTGTTGCAACGGGTTTCCCGAAGGGTCCAAACGATCGATATACGTTCTTGGTTGATAGCTGGCATCTTTGGTAAGACCCGTCGCATTCGTCGCTTTGAGAAAATTCGATTTTGCGGAGACTAGGTCTGTTTTATAAACCAGATCCGGGATTGGAAAATCAGTATTGTAACTGTTTAATGAACCAGCGACTGTACGCAGGTTCGTCCCATCTCCATTCGAGCGTTGAGTGTACTGTTCAACAGGTAGACTGACGGCTTTTAGTGCTCTGAGATTTATAATCCCCAGTGTAAAACTATCTCCGGCGCCCTGGGAAAAATCCAATGGGTAAGTATAATTATTGATGAGTTTTTCTCCATTGCTGTTGAGCAATGTTTTTTGAACCATGTTTTTGGTGCCATTTACAGCATCGTATACATAGTTTGTGGTGGTCACCGTAGTCGGAGCAGTTTGATCTGACGGATAATCTGTTTCCACGCTTTGTTGCAGATAAGGATAAAAGGTATAATTGCGAATGGCGGAGCTTTTCCAGAAGTTCAGGATTCTTGTCGCTCCGCCAGCATTAACCTGTTGTACCCTACTGGTTGAGAATACGCTTTTTACGAAGGAATTGAATCTATTAGAATCATTATTATAGGTATTCTGGATTAGCTTTATAGGCTTATTGTTGTTATCTGTTGTTAACTGTGTCAACAACATGCCTCTTTCAAATGCCCGGTCATTGTAGTGATATATCGAAGTTTCGCTGGATAATATCCAAAATGCGGCATCGGGGCCGTTATTACCATAACCATTATCATGATTAGAATAAGTGTTGACGGTCATTCCATTGTATGTTCCGTTACTTTTTTGCCGCTCAATAACGTTGCCATAAGTGACGATATTTCCGTCATCGTTCTGTGAAGGAAATATGGGATTGCTGGAATAGAACGCGTAGTCAGCGGTCAAATAAGAAAAACTTGTGCCGTTCCCATATCTAAACTGGGATGTCACATTAAAGTATACCGGTTTGGACATACCCAATACGCCGCTGGAAACATTCGAAGCTAAGTCATTAACATAACTATATTCATAGGTAATTGGAGCAGCATTTGCCGCATCGGTTGTAACTATGTTCTTCACACGAACACCGCCGCCGATAGCATCTGCTGACAACATATTGACAGTAATTGGAAGGTCAGCCACCCATTTCCGGTAGCGATTAGCTTCATATGTAAATTGGGAATAACCACCGGAAGGGTAATTGATTTGGGTTAAAATTCCGGCTGTAACGTAGGTTGCATCCGGTTCTCTAAAATTAGTATAATAAGCCTGCCATGTTGCATCAGGAAAATTGTGACTGTCGAAAGTAGTTGGAAGTTTATAGAGTCGGTTAGTTGATGGGCCGATATAGAATCCCCAATGGTCAGTTTGTAGCGTCGCATAAGCTGGCAATGGTGTGGTATTATATTGAAAGGTATATGGCGGCAGTGATGTTCCGGTTGTCGAGTTGTAATATCCGGTTTCCTGAACAGAGTTTAAAAACATCCTCGTGGTGGCAATAGATATGCCGTTTTGGTTTGTATAATTGCCTTGGGTACCATAACTAAAATGTTCATTTTTTAGTTTGTTGCCGTTATAATCATCCAATTCAATATCATTTAGCTGACGCCAGCGGCAAGAAGGTGTATCGTGCAAATTGGGGTCAATATTATAGGTCAAATCAAAAAAGGAATTAAAAATGCTATAGGCTGTTTGGGCACCGCTATAAACACTAGTATTAGCCATAAAATTCAATCCAGTATATGGATAGTCCAATTGGTTGGTTTCCGGAGAGACTGTGGAATTAAATATTAATTTACCTTCCGGAAAAGTAATACTTTGTAGGTGTACTGGGTCCATGAAATTCATGCTGGCATCTAAAAAATCATTGTTAGTGGTCGAAGATGAAATTCCATAGCCATCAAAGATTTGGTACCAAGCTGGTTTAACGCCGTCCTGATAATTATAATAAGCCCCATTCGCAAAAGGACTATAAGTTAATTGAACACCGTCCCGGAAATAATTGTAGTTAATAGTTTTGCCGCTTGGCAGGATGATTTGGGTGATATGCCAGGCCATTGGAATGATGTAATAATTATAATTAACATGGGGACCGGCGCGGTTAAAATCTATGCTGGTATTGTTTGCAGGGTTGCCGCCACCAAATACATATTTCGTTCCATCTCCAGTTGTCAAGACAAATTTTGTAAACGTATTATAAATAGTATTTGAAAAAGGATGCAAAGTGTTTAAGGGATAAGTATTGAATGTACATTGTCCAAGAGTCTCCTCGATGGTTATATTTTCTCCGCCAGCAGCTCTAACCTTCCATTTACCATCTTCTCCCATAAAGAAAGCGCCACTTATACCATTGATGTTAAAATCGAATTCATCAGCAGCGGCATCCGCAAAAGCACCATCAACTATGTTATCGCCGGTATATTTTACAATTTGGGATTGGCTGCTCCAGGTACCGTTATTTAATCGGTTATGTACATCTGCATAATACCATCCAATCTCTCTCCGGCCATTAACTGTAGTAATTCCAATATCGGGATTCACATACTCATCTGTCATTCCATTGATCTTCCTGGTGATGGCAGATTCCGCAAATAAACTCCAACCGGTACCAACCCAACCTGCATGACTATTCGGTTGAATTCCTTTTGAATAATAAGATAGGTAAATTGGTAGGTTGAGATTGTCGACTTTAATATTATACAGCGGGACTTTAATGTCGGCTACACCGGTGAATTGGCTTACAGGAACTTTGCCATAGGTTGTAAATGCAGCCGCATTTGGCGGCGTTGTCAGTTCCGTTCCTGTTGAAGCAGCATTTGTAGATGAATTCTGTGCGTTTGCACCTTGAATAACAAAGTATCCTAAGAAAAGGAGTACAACGTTTCTTATCATAAGTTAAAATTGTGTTAGGTTTATTTATCGGTTAAGTATAGGCTTGGAACATTCGGTCTTATTATTTTATAAAAGCCGGGAGTTGGATGAACGGTTAACATCCTTCGGCAGAGGACAGCCAGTTTGGCCTTGGCAAACGTTGGCCTAACCTTGCAAAATATAAGCGAGACGCTAATGAAGTATCTTCATATGTAAATGATTTAGGTATTCAAATCTAATATAATAATATTCATTGCAGCAATAATTTATGTTAAATCATCATTCAATCAATGTGAAAAATGAAATACTATAACCCTATGTTTCAAGCAATTAAAAAACATTCCAATTAACACCCTTAACTATGATTTTGAATTAAAAAAATTAATTAATATTAAAAAAGTTAATTCATAGAAATTCATTGATTAGTCTCCGGAGATGTACTGGAAGGAAAATACCTGTTCCTCAAGTTAAGGAGAGGTGCCTCCACCAGGTGAGTGAAAATAGCCCCTATCAGTATTGAAAATAAAAGGTAGCAAATAGCATATAATGCCCAAATTACTGTATTGTCCTTTATCGATGGCACCCACGCAATGAAACACATGTTGATAAAAACATGCCAGAGATAAGTTGCATAGGATACACGCCCAATGTAAGCCAATATTTTATATCTCAGAAATTGCGCGTTGGAATTTAATGCCCCCATTAACAGAACTCCAAAACAAACGGGGTTCACACCAAGCGAGACAATGGCGATCCAGGAGTTATCAAACCGTGCGAACAGGAAGTTTGTAAGCAGCCATGCTATACTTAAGGTAATTAAGAAAAAGTTATACCGCTTAAAAAAAAGAAATCTTTCCGGGGAATAATGATAAAGCCAGGAAAGCAGTACGCCAAAGAGTAATGCGTCCAGTCTGAAGTGCGATTTTGCATATTGTGCTCCGAAATTAAAGCCAGGGTGATTGATGCATGCGAAAGTACGGAATAGGATACCCAATAATAATAAAACAGCCCAGGCGTAGAGTATATTTCGATAATTCAGTTTCTTCCACTTGATCAGGAGCAAAAAATAGAAAACCAACAATATATAAAAAAGTTCCTCTACGTCCAGTGACCAGGTATGTGGCCAGCGACCCGGCCAATAATTATTCAGAAAAAACGCATCCCGGGTATAAAGTAAAACTTGTTGTTTTATACTTTCATAATTATATAAAGCAGGCAGTTTTAATTTAAATATGGCAAAATCAATCAAAAAGGTAAGAAGCAGAAAGGTGTAAAACACCGGATAGATTTTGAAGCCTCTCCTGATCAAAAATTGATATGGGTTTATTTCACCCGTCTTCTTAAATTCCTGAAATAATAGGCCTGATACCAGAAAGCCACTAAGTACAAAGAAAAGATCGACACCGATCCAGCCCCCCGTTCGGATGAACTTTAAGACACTCCAAAAAAACCGTATAAAATGGCCACTAACCCCAGCCGGACTAATATCTGGTATTATTAAATGACTGAAGATCACCAATAGCACGGCAATACCGCGCATTAAATCCAAACGAATGTCGCGGCTCGGTTTTAATAAGGCATCGGTTGGCATATTCAATATACGTCCGTAAAACAGGTTAGGTTGCTTGCACCCCTGAATTTCTTTAGCGCATCGTCAAGAAAGTCCAATTCCCTAACATCATCAAACATTTGTAACAACGGCTCGAACAAAGAATCACGATCTGATATCCTGTTAAAATTCCTTTCAGCCAGATTTCCGGATACGATAGTAGTTTAAACCCCCAAAGGTGGGTTAGAAATGAATTTATTATGGATATAGAAACAATAATGAATTCTATAATAACAAATCCCATGATTGCGTCCCAAATTAGCCATTTTATCGGAGCCGCTTTTTAACATCAACAATCACATTCAGACTCTTAAATCAGATTTTTTTTTGAATTCGCAAACAATCTCTGGAGTCAGAGTCAGCCAAAGAAAAGATTCATCGAATCGGTGCCATGGGCTGCTCCGGATTGATCAAAGCCTTGTAGCCGCCTTCCTCATCAGGTTCAAAGGTAAAAGTCATTTCATCATTCAGCACGGCGATCGGTGGGTGTACCCCACCCATCAAAACGCGCTTTAAATTCGTACTCCTTTCCCTGGTAGGTAGGATACGAGTATGATAAACGGTTCATGCACATTAAAATTTGACCTTTGATGTATCCGTGATAATAATTTCCGGCTTTCCTTTATAGTCAATTACCTCCCCTTCCACCGTGATCATCTTACCGCTCAACTGATTTCCCAATTCTTTTGCTTTACCTTTTAGCGCGATCGTCAATAATTGATTGGGATAGGCTGCGCCTAAATTGACCAGTACCATACTGCCAATATCCTTACTGCTGTACACCTTGCCCTGCACACTCACGTTTTTCCCAATCGCATTCCTGATCGCCTCCAGCTTTACGGCACTTACACTTTGAGTACCAGCTGACGGCGAGGGCAATACGCTGTTCACCTTCACCTGCCCATTATTGAACAGTTTATTGAGTTCACCAGCCAAACGGATACCGGCCTGATCGATACGCTTATGGATAACGGTGATGTATTTCTGGTAATAAGTTTCATCTATTTCCTGACCGGGTTTGGCTTGTGCATAAAGCTCGCTACTGACCAGGTAGCTTTCCCAGATCCATTCCATGGGGCTATCTGATTGCCATTGCTTGATCTGCGCCGTTGTCGCTACATCGTAAGACCTGACAATTTCCGCTTCGCTGAAACCTTCATGATCGATCAGTTTGCTATCCCAAAGGCTGTGCAGGTTAGTTCCCTTATTGTCAAAACGTACTTGTATGGTGTTACCACCTTTATCTTCTTTACGACTGACGTGCATCGGCTGATGAGCGTCACCGACCAGATGGATCAGGTATTTTAGCGCCTCGTTCTTTTGATCGGGTGTTAAACCTTTGTCCCGCAGGCTTGCTTCCGTCTTCAGGATCGCACTATAAACATTATTATCGCTTTCACTTACAAATTTGACAAACTGTTCGTGCGTTAAACCCAGGGGCAGGTTTAAAAAATGCCAGGGTGCGGTAGTTTGAAGTACTTAATAGTTTGCATAATACATTCCTTTAGTACCAACTTACTATCCAGAATTTTTACGTTCGTGATCTTTGTTTGGATAATAAGCAGGTAGGTTTGCATTATTAAATTATTGGCTGATGAAATCTTTGCACGAACGAGCAAGCTTGCCAACAAGCATATATTCTTAATTTCAATATCTAAATTCAGTTTACAAAATGTTGGAATATTTCCCTCTCACCTTATGCAAAAAGTGCTGTATTTCTATAAAACTACAATTGCAGTTTTATTCATTTACAGCAATAGCCATTACATGGATAACCCGCGTTTCTTTTTTCGCTTCCTGCGCCGGTTTGGTGTTAGTGCCGGATCAGCCATATCACTATTAGAGTGGTTAGTGCCGAGCAGATCGCTGATAAAACCGCGATCAGATACACTCTGAGCAGCCACCTGCTGCCGATCCGGTTGTTGTCTTGTCTTATTTGTTCCGTGCTGGCCTCCGTCATTTTGATCTGAAAGACGATACCCGTCGCTAGTCTCTCTAGTTCTTGTAGTCGGTATGTGCTGTCTGCTATCCGCTTTGCTGATCCGTTCCTGTAGTCGTCCTGTGCCTTGAGATGTAGTAGACGGATCTCCATGAGCAGTTTTCGGGCCTCTTCTATGTCCTTTTGCAATCGCGATGATTCTTCCATAGGTATCGACTCCCGTTGCACTTTGCCCGGCTGCTGTTCTAAGGTTTGCCTCGTGAACTGCTGCGTAATCTCTTTCTTGTTCATAACTGATACTGTTTTTTACCGATGACCATTTGTAAGTATTGCCTAAATGTTGCCCTTTGAACTGCATTCCTTCAAAACCATAAGAGATACCACTCACGAAGCCGGTACTGGCCTGATTGAACCGGACATCGATGCCTTTTGCTTCCAATTGCTTGATGAACTGCTCTGTAATTAGTTTCTTACTCAGCACTTCTTTTAGCATAACCTGTAACTTCATTTTGGTAGAAGGGGTATCGGTCCGTTTTATCATTTCGAGTTCGTTCTTGGTCATTGCTCTTTCCTGTGCCTGTTTGCTGGAGATCACTTCTGTTAGTCCGTATTGCTTTTCGAGTTTTCTTAAAACAGCTTCACTGCGCTCGTAGTCTTTGCTATCGGATACCAAACTACCGTCATAGCCGATCCTATTGACCAGGAGATGCAAATGCGGGTGGTCGGCATCATAATGCCGGAAGATCATATATTGGTGCTGATCAAAGCCCATATTGTTCAAATATTCATTTGCAATAATGTTCATTTGTTCATTGCCTAGGTTTTCATCAGGCGGAAAGTTCAGGGATGTATGGTAAAAATATTTGGCCAGGTTGGGGCGCTGCATCCTGACCATCTTCACTTCTTCCATAATGGATTTTTCGTTTACTTCAGTAAAAGAAGTGTCCAGTATTTCTGCTTTGCCCTGGCTAACTTTCTCCAGGTTATAATTCAGTGCTCCCCTGAATCCTTTGCCCTTCACCTGGTCTGCTGTCATGAATCAATAATTTAAGAATGTCTCTTTGCTGTTTGGCCAGTTCCGCGATAACGCCAACGAAGTTGGGTTGTTTACCCGCGTTCATCTGCCTGGTGATCTGGTTCAGGTTCACGCCGATTTGATGCAGCTCCCGGTACATCGCGGCAGTGACCGGCGATATTTTAACCTGTGGGAATTTCCCTGTAAAGATCTTCTGCCGTATCCAGTTGGCGGGTGTCATCGCCGATGCTTCGGCATAGGTTAATACCCGTTCATTCTCGCCGGTTGTTAATCGGATATTGACCTGGACAACTCTTTTGTCTTCTTCCTTTACCAGTGGTCTTCCCATGATCTTTGATTTTAAACGAAGTGCAAAATCGCTCTTGTCTCCAAAGGAGCAAGCCGTTTAAGCGTAGCGAAAACATGGCTTGCTCCATTCCTAAAAGACAGTTTCATTTAGCGATACGGATACGTTTACTCTGCACTTCCCCACGCAATACTTTCTGTATATCCTCGAAGCTGTAATATAAAATGCCGCCGATCTTGGTAAAGGGAATAGTGCCATTGTCCCGCAAAGTTTGGAGGGTATTGTTGGAGATCTTGAGCAGGTTCTTGACCTGGTAACTCTTGAGGTATTTAGGTGGTAGCCCTTCGGCTGATCCGCCGGATAATAATGCCTTGATTTGATTTACGAGTTTCTCACCAAACTCAGTCAGGTCTTCCCTGGTGATAATTTCTGTTGCCATAACTTCAATTTTGTTAAATCACTTTTATTAGCGGTTGAGCCAGTATGAATTGACATGAGCTTAACTTCATGCATTACAATTATGAGATGCATCGCTTTGGTACAAAATTGAGTTAAGTGAGTGGGAAAATACTCCGAGTTTGTCCGAGTCGGACTGAATGTTAATGGCATCTCGTCAGCATGATGTTACCATTTGCTGTCGTTTTGTGGATTCTTTATAAAGTTGTCCAGATCTTTTAGATAAGCAGTAAAAGCGGAGAGAATATAATTTTGCATTATAAAATATTCATCATCAACCGGATTATTCGGGGAGTTCAAAATTTTAATTAAAAGGTCGGCTTTTGATAGCTGCCCAGGTTTCAGAGTAAAAGTGTCTTTCAAATGGCCTCCAAAGAAATGCCTTAGACTATCTACTGTTCTTATGAATTCATTTTTAATTTGGAATTTCAATGGAAGCGTTTGAAGCGATTTGTTATTAAGTTTTGTCTTTTCGAATGTTATCAAATAAATTGCGCTAGCAAACCGTTTGATGTCTTGCGAATCGCTGCACTTTAATTGCACATCGTTTAATAAAAATGCATCTTGATTTACTGGTTTAAAGATGTGGTCTCTTGATTTGTTTTCACAAGTTTCATTAATTGACGCCATTTTTTGGAAGAGTGCCGACACTTTTTTAAATAATTCAGACTGTTCTAAATCTAATCCAGTCGTAGTATTATCAAACTTTGAAATTAAATAATTTTTGAATAGATCACCTTTAATTAGTCCTTGCTTGTTGTTTTCTTCTATTAGTCCTTTGTTGATAAGCACTTGAGCAATGTAGTTTTTAATGTCTACTTTTTCTTTATTAACTATCTGCATTAATAGTCTAGTTTCTCTATCGTCGAAATTTCGATAAATTTCCTCAAAGTGCGGGTATAGTGAATTATCAGAAAATCTTAAACCTGAAAATAGAGACTCAATTATTATTGTTGTGTAAAATGGAACGCCACCACATAATTTGTAATAATAATGGGGGTCACTATTTTCCTTATTTGGGAAAGATACTTTATTACTTATCCATTCGGTGAAACTGTCTTCTTTCAGGGAATCAACGTATAAAATTTCGCTGCTTAACGTATTTAACTCTGCTGAGCCTGTCATAGTGCAAATCTTATCCCAAGTCATTGTTCCCGCGATAATAAAGCATAGGGGTACTATTGACTCATTAATTTGTGACTGTCCAATATTTCTAAATAAAAAAAATCCTTTGGGGTCATCAAATCCATATAGAAAAAGATGTTCATACTCGTCAATAAGTAGGACAAAAGTTGTGTTGAAATACTCAGAAAAAAAATTGTAAAACTCTTTTAGCAGATCATTAATTCGATAGTCAGCAACATTAAGTAACGTTTCATAAAAATCTTCCCAATCAAGTGTTTTTTTAAAAACAACATTTTTTAGTTTTATCTCAGAGTCTAATAGGCCTTTTATCGATAACTCCTGAACCGATCGGGCTAAAATAAATCTGTACACATTTGCATTCCCCTTAATAAAAGAGTATTCTTTAATATCTATGAAAACAGTCACAAATTTATTGTCAGACTTTAGTCGCGTTTCAAGACATCGTAATACAGACGTTTTTCCGAATCTTCTTTCGCCGACTATTTGGATATTATTGTACCGATACAGGTGACCAACCAATTTTTCAAGCAGCCCTCCGGGTTTATTTCTTCCATATAAATACTGAGGATCAGTAATTATACCTTTTAAATGAGCTTTCATTACTTATCCTTTAATATGTCTAGTTCTAACTCTATATCTCGATGTTGATTTTCCCACCATCTTCGAAACAAATCAACTTTGATAATATAGGTTGTTATTGTTTCGTCTTCCACCTCTTCTATAATTTCCTTGTCTCGTAAGTAAGCGATGGCTTCAGCGAGTTTAGGTGCGAAACCTACAATGTCTCTTGAACTCCATAGTTCCTGTAGCTCAGGATAAGAAATACCTCTAGGAACGATCTTGTTTTTATTTTTGAAGCATATAGAACTAATCAGACTTTGAATTTCATGCGTATCGGAAGGACTATACTGGTTATTTTGAAATGTTCCTGCCGATAGTAAAGTTATTAGTGAATCTTCGGACGGAGGGCGATTTTCACCAATCAATGTTTTTACAACAATTTCAATCTCTGGATAACCTAAAATTGATCGATTATTTTCAACCGCGTAATAGCCGCAATTTTTACATAGTATTTGTATAAAATAAGGCACTCGACCAGATAAAAATAAAATGTGCTCAATAGCTTCTGGTGTGAACTCTAACTTGTCCTTTATAACATTTATAAGATCCTTTGCTGCAACTACGTCAATATTCGAAATAAGCTTTTCTACTGTGTTAGTCAATTGACCGGTTATACCATACTGGGAGTTTTTAATAAGTTCTTTAAGATCGTATGTGCCAGCGAAAATAAAACTCGATATGCCATTTAGCGCATATTGTCTTATTGCTGCAAGGAATGACTGGTCTAATCTTCCATTATCATGTAATAACTTGTAGTAGGCAAATTCATCAATTAAGAAAACTGGATAGTATCCCTTGTTATTAAGATGTTCGATTATCTTCTTCCAATCTTTAAAACGTGGTTTTAAGTTCAAAGCCAACAGTGCTTCTGGGGGCAGAAAGCCGTTAGTGCAGAGATTTTCAATTTTACTAATTGTGCTATCATATAAAAGGAATGCCCATAAATCCTGAGCGTTTGATTGACCAGAGGCTTCCGATAAATCCCAAAAGAACGTGATGATATGCTTTTCTTCTCCTTCAATTTTAATCAGTTCTCCTTCAATTTCTTTTTCCAAGTATCTCAATACCGAGCTTTTTCCAGTCCTAGTCAGGCCGTATAGTATATATGTCTTGTCTCTATTGATTGACTTATAATGCTGGCTTAATAGCTTTATCAAAGTCTCGCGCCCTTTGAATAAATGCTGTTTAGGGATTTTAGTTTCATTCCATGGTAATTCGTCAAGTTTCAAAAGTGAACCAGTTTCTTTTTCAAGAGTGAATTCAATCGCCTGTTGAATGATTTCCTTATTTTGATAAATAGGTGAAAGTTGAACGTTTAATTTAGCAGCTTTCTGAATTTTAAGTAGGTGGGAATCTAATTCTATTTCTATGGGAACCAAGCCATTAACGGCAATCTCTGTATCAAATTTTTTTTCTGAGTGTAAAATGGATTGGCCGTCTAATGCCGATACCTGTAGCTTTAAAATAAAAGATGACGCTGTGGACTGACCTTGGTTTTTTACTACTAAGTTTACAAAAAAGCTGCCATTTTTTTTAAATATAAAGCTCGGATCGGTCAATGCAGATAAAATTGGTATTGTTTGCCTGACCCGTTCTCTTTCAATAAGGTTTATATCGGTTCTCCATTTTTTTAACAATGGATAAAACATAGCTCGTCCCCAATAGGTCGTGTTTTCTAATATAAACTTAATTTGGTTATCTATTTCCGTTCTGACTTGGTACAGTATATTTGTTCTTTCCGAAATTGTCCTATCTAAGTATGGTAGATAAATTTTTAATATATCATCCAGTGAATTTGAAATCTCATGATCGGTTTCGCTGAGTAATTCGCTTTCATTCTTTATCGAATTCCACGTTTCAAGAATAATAGGGGTGTTTTTAGGAATAAACGCAAGGCTCCGAAGGCTTACTAAGTTCTTCTCAAATAATTCCTTTTGATTTTTTCGGCGTTTAATATATCTATAGAACACTTGTCCAACACTTAAATTGGAGTCAACCCGTATATTCTCGTATAAATTCAGTTGTTCAACAAGCTGTTTTTTAACAACTTGTTGCCTCAATGATTTTAAATAATTATAAAACTCTCCTGTGTCTCTGCCCGGTCGACTAATCCTATCCCATATTCTGATTGACACCGATCCAAAATGGATAATGGCTTGATGGGTTTTTAATACAATATCTTTATTAGTGTGATAAACACAATACCTTATTACTTGATTAAAATATTTTAAGCTTAGGATATCTTTAAAGTCATCCCCATTTCTATATAGAAAATAAGAAACTGTTACTTTTAAATAATTTGTAAGTAGGAATAGTAGTTTCCTAGTGTCGTTTTCTAAATTTAAAGAGGCTTCGATATAACTACAGGTACTATCCTTAAGCCTTTTAAGTCTGTTAGGGTCAGGTTCTGAGTTAAATAATTCAATTCTATATGTATAAAAAATAGCGTTGCTCTTATGTGCGGAATATTTAGCTAATGCGTCAATGAAATCACTATAGTTGTATGTTGCAGCCTTTAAGTCATTAAAAGCTTTTGCAGCTTCTAAATATAATGGATAAACTAAGGATAAATCTTTCGTAATGTTGTTTTGAGCGATAGAGTATAATCTGCCTGCATCTTCAATCGATACCTTTCCGTTCTTTACAATGATGTTATCTCGGTAATCAAAGTCCTCTATGTCAAATTTCAACATTGGACTCACGTAATCAATTTGATCGTCATTGATTTCGATCGAAAAATCACTTTCCAAGTCAGCTTTAGCGTCTCTTTTTATAGAGTTTAAAAAATTGGAAATAATTGCAGTCGGAGTGTATTTATAAGCAATTTGAGCCGTAGATGTAGCACTTTCAATTTCATTTAATCTTAAATATAATTTTGCCACTTCGAAATATAAGTGCCCAAGATTAGAGGTTTTGGCGTTTAGTGTCTTATTAATCTCAATAAGTTCGGAATAGTTTTTAATGGCCTCCTGGTAATCGTCGGTGGCACTATTCATTTGGGCCTTTAATATTAAAAACTTTGCTTTATTCTCAAGTGGTAGATTAGACTTAAGATTATCATCAAGCAAATGGTGTGCTTTATTATACATCTTCATTCTCTGTAATAATGTCACGTAGTGATGTATAAATATTTCTGATCTCAAATCAGAAGAATCATATATCTCGCGGAATAAGCTTAATTTTTGATCATCGTTGTCTAGTATCTTCGCCTTGTTGAACATTTGGCCGGCCTCCGATAAGCTTAGACGTGAAATTCTATAAAAGTCGTCAATTTCATCTATTAACCATTTTGGATCTTTAGCAAGTTTAATTGCGTTGTCGTAAAACTTTCTCGCATTCCGTAAATCGTTAATCGCAACAAAAGCCCTTGCTAAAAATAAGTTTGCCAAGTATATATTCAGATTTTTGCTTAATAAATCATTTAACTCGTCTATAAATGATTCTAAATTATTCGATTTCTTAGCACGAATTAATCTTGTTTCAAAGTCGTTATATCTTATAAGTTTCAATGGCTCATTCATACCAAATTTGCTTTATTTACCGCAAATAAGGCTCTTTCTTGAATTTTGACGGGGTCAGATAAGCAGTATTGCGACGAAGGTTTGTCCAAATCTAATACCCTTAAGCTTAAGATCAAAATATTAAAATTGTATATTTAATTTGAGCATGTATCCGCGGATATTTGTATCATAAGTTTAATTTTATCGTGAATGCGTATATCGATTAACTAAGTGACCTTTAGCTCCAGCATAAATTTGACCGCATTTCGACATTGTGTGTGTAATGAAAGTGCCCATAATTGGAATCAGAACACTTCATCAAATTAAACGTGATTCTTACACCAAAACTTTCGTTGAATTAGAAGTTTTTATTTTTGCATTTGTCTAAGCATTTCGTTCTGAATTTCAGAAGCAAGCTGCTCAGAAGTAGGGAGATAAAGTTGGTACTTAGAGGCAAAAATATTGCTCTTCTCCGGCAGAGAATATTTCACTACTGTATCGTTCTTTTCTAAGCATAGCAAAATTCCCACCGTAGGGCTTTCATGGGATAATTTCTCAACACGGTCATAATAATTAACATACATCTGCAACTGCCCGATATCCTGATGTGTAATCTTATGAGTTTTCAGTTCAACGATAACAAAGCATTGCAGTAACCGGTTATAAAACACCAGATCAACAAAAAAATCATCACCATCTAAATGGATACGCTTTTGCCTGGCAACAAAGGAAAAGCCATTTCCCAATTCTAGCATAAATTCCTGTAGATGGGTGATCAACGCATTTTCTAGATCTTTTTCATAATATGCGGCCTCCGGTTTGAGTCCCAAGAATTCAAGCACCATCGGGTCTTTAATTGGGTATTCTGCGGAGGGTGACCATGCTATTCCGTGGCAAACGGAGCATGTATTTGGCTGGCGGACGAGTACAGCAA
>NZ_JBFUPN010000026.1:0-111605 GCF_041355315.1 Mucilaginibacter sp. RCC_168 | reverse complement strand
TGGAGGCCGAACTCATGAAGTTTATTGTAAGACTTTATGGTGGAGACCCTGACAAACCGCCTCCGAACGGCCATCATACCCCTTTCTGGTAACTCTTCCCAACACCTGTGGGCTCCAGCCGAGTGACGATTATCTCCCGGCCTCCGGCCGACGAAATCTAACTCCCCACCGGTTCCATTATTTTCAAAATGGCATCGATGTATTCGCGGTTATTGGCCAGGCGGGGTACTTTATGCTGACCGCCCAGTTTACCTTTTTCTTTCATCCAATTGAAAAAAGTGCCTTCGGGGGCGCGACGCACGATGGGACGGCGCAGAGCCATATCTTTAAAGCGCTTGGCATCATAGTCCGAATTGATACGGCGCAGGGTTTCGTCAAGCAGGTCTACAAAACGTTCAAATTCGGCGGGTTTCTTTTCAAACTCAATGATCCATTCGTGTGCGCCGCAATCATTACCATTAAAGTAAACGGGAGCCGCTGTGTATTCCTTAATGATGGCGCCGGTTTGGCGGCAGGCCTCTTCCAGGGCGCGCTCGGCATTGTCAATGATCACCTCTTCGCCAAAGGCATTGATGTAATGTTTCGTTCGCCCGGTTACCTGAATACGGAATGGCGACAGCGACGAAAATTTAATAGTATCGCCGATCATATATCGCCACAAGCCGGCGTTGGTGGTGATAATGAGGGCATAATTCTTATCCAGTTCCACCTCATCAAGTGTAAGTGTTTTAGGATTTTCGTCGGGCAGATTTTCCACGGGCAAAAACTCGTAGAATATGCCATAATCCAGCATCAACAGCATGTCGCCAGGCTCTTTGGTATCCTGGATTCCAAAGAAGCCTTCTGAGGCATTATAGTTCTCCAGGTAATACATGTCATCGCTCGGGATCAACGTTTTAAATTGCTCGCGATAGGGGGTAAAATTAACCGCGCCATGAAAGTACATTTCCAGGTTGGGCCATACCTCAAGCAGGTTTTTTTTGCCGGTAATTTCCAGTATGCGTTTAAACAACACCAGGTTCCAGGTTGGTACTCCGCTGATGCTGGTCACGTTTACATCTTTGGTAGCCTGCGCTATCTTTTCAATTTTTTCCTCAAAGTTCTCCAGCAGGGCTATATCCAGATCGGGGGTGCGGTGAAATTCGGCCCAAAGGGGCAGGTTTTTCATGATCACCGCCGAAAGATCGCCAAAAGAAGTATCTGCACTCAGCTGACTCATCTGGTGACTGCCGCCAAGCGTCAGTATCTTCCCAGTAAACATACGGGCATTGGGCTGGTTATTAAAATAAATGGTAAGCAGATCCTTACCGCCTTTAAAATGGCATTCTTCCAGGGCCTCTTCACTCACGGGGATGAATTTGCTCCTGTCGTTAGTAGTGCCGGATGATTTGGCAAACCAGCGGATCTCTGAGGGCCACAGTACATTTTTTTCGCCCATAAGCATCCGCTCAATATAGGGCTTTAGCGTATCATAGCTCTGTATAGGCACCCGTTCTTTAAATTGATTGAGGTTCTCGATGCTTTTATATTGATATTTGCGCCCCCATTCGGTGCTTTCGGCGCCGGATATCAGTTGCTCAAACCACTCCTCCTGCACCTCATTGGGGTACTTCATAAAAAGCTCTATCTGATGGATCCGCTTTTTCATGAACCAGGTAAATACAGAGTTAAAGATCGTCATAGTGTAGCAGAGTCAAGAAATTAGAATCAAGAGTCAAGATAGGAAAAAATACAGTTAATAGTAAAAAGCCTATCCATTGGTTTTATGAATAAGGATTTTTGGAGCAAGGAGCAAAGACATTAAACAGGTAGAAGCTAAGTTTTAAATACAGGACAAATGAATCCATATTCTCAAAATCCTTGCTCCTTGTTCCAACAATCGTTGTTCCCCAAATTATTGCGGAAATACTTTTCTTTTCAAAACAAAATTCGATCCCAGGTACACCTTACGCACCATTTCATTTTCGGCCAGTACCTCCGGAACGCCCGATTCCAGTATCTTGCCTTCAAAAAGCAGGTAAGCACGATCGGTGATGGATAATGTTTCCTGTACGTTGTGGTCGGTGATCAGGATACCAATGTTCCGGTGCCTTAATTTAGCCACCATGGCCTGGATCTCCTCCACCGCTATCGGATCCACACCGGCAAATGGCTCATCCAGCAAAATAAAGTTGGGTTCGGCAGCCAGGGCACGGGCAATTTCGGTACGTCGGCGCTCGCCACCCGATAACAGGTCGCCCCTGTTCTTACGAACCTTGTGCAAACTAAATTCGTCAATAAGCTCTTCCAGTTTTTCGCGTTGCCTTTCTTTGGTCATCTTGCCCATTTCCAGTACAGCTTTGATATTATCTTCAACAGAAAGTTTGCGGAACACCGATGCTTCCTGGGCCAGGTAACCTATACCCTTTTGCGCCCGGCGATACATTGGGTCCTGGGTAATGTTTTGATCATCCAGGTGAATAAGGCCTTCATTTGGTTTTATTAGTCCTACGATCATATAAAATGAGGTGGTTTTTCCGGCGCCATTTGGCCCAAGCAAACCTACTATCTCGCCCTGTGATACCTCAAACGATACATCGTTAACAACCGTGCGTTGCTTATATTTCTTTACTAAATGGTCTGCTCTTAATATCATTCTAAGTCTTGAGTTCTGAGTCTTAAGTTTTAAGTCTTAAATTCTGAGTTATGCTCTCCTGACTTGAGACTCAGAACTCCCGACTTTAAGACTTAAAACCTTATTCCTTTTATATTCAATTGTATAGTGCGCCTTTCGCGCCATACGTTTTCTTCAATGCTGTAGCAAATGTCAAACAGCATGCTCGGCTTTAATTGCGGCAGATATTCACCATGGTTAAAGGCGATACAATCAAACGCTGCTGAGCCTTCCTGCATTACCGACATTTTAATATGGGCAGCGCCTACTAAAGCCGCATTGCCACTAACATACACATTTTTACTGATGAAAACCGGCGACATATTCTCGGGCCCGAACGGTGCAAATTGGTTCAGGATCCGGAAGAATTTCGGTTCTATCTGGCTTAAACGTAATTCCGCGTCAATTTGTATCTGCTGTATTAATTGTTCCGGGGAAATAGTAGCGCTTACTACTTCTTCAAAGCGTGCTTTAAAGGCTTCCACGTTTTCGGGCTCCATGGTTAGGCCGGCAGCATACTTGTGACCGCCAAACTGAATGAGCAGATCTTTACACTCGCAAAGCGCTTCATAAAGATCATATCCTAATACCGACCGGGCCGAACCTGCCACATGTCCGTTGGAACGGGTAAGCACAATGGTTGGCCGGTAATATTTTTCGGTGAGGCGCGAGGCTACAATACCGATCACCCCTTTATGCCAATGCTCATTAAAAACCACGGTTGATTTACGACCGATCAACTCCTCGTCATTATCAATCATATTTAAAGCCTCGCCGGTAATATCCAAATCGTGCCCTTTACGTTCGGCGTTATGGGTATTGATCATCATGCCTTTTTCGCGGGCCAGTTTTTCGTCGCAGGCAATCAGCAGTTCAACAGCGTGTTTGGCATCATCTATCCTACCGGCAGCATTAATACGGGGGCCCAGTAAAAACACTACGTCTGATATGGTCAGGCTGCCTGTTCTGCCGGCAATCTCTACCAGGATTTTTACGCCCATGCACGGATCACTATTGATCTTTTGCAGACCAAAATGGGCCAGCGTGCGGTTTTCGCCGGTGATGTGTACAATATCGCAGGAGATGCTGATAGCTACCAGGTCCAGATAACGGGCTACTTCCTCAAAGGGAATATCATGTGTTTCGGCATAAGCCTGTATCAGCTTAAAACCAATACCACAGCCCGAAAGCTCTTTATAGGGATATTCGCAATCATTTCGTTTGGGATCAAGTATCGCAACGGCCGCGGGCAACTCAGCACCTGGAAGGTGGTGATCACAGATAATAAAATCAACACAGCGGCTATTGGCATAATCAATTTTATCAACCGATTTAATACCGCAATCCAATGCTATGATGAGGGTAAAACCATTATCAGCAGCATAATCGATACCCTGGGTTGATATCCCATAACCTTCTTTATATCTATCGGGGATATAATATTCCAGGTTTTCATAGCGCTCTTTAAAAAAACTATAAACCGTAGCAACGGCAGTGGTGCCATCTACATCATAATCGCCGAAGATCAGTATTTTTTCGCCGGCGGCTATGGCATCTTCAATACGTTCGATAGCCTTTTCCATATCCTTCATCAGGAATGGATCATGCAGGTGCAAAATGTCAGGCCTGAAAAAGTAACGGGCCTCATCAAATGTGCTTATCCCCCTGTTAACCAGCAGGGTACTTAAAACGGCATCAATATTCAGGTCGGCGGCTAATTTTTTGACTACTTCATGATCAGCATTTTCCCTTACCGTCCAGCGTTTATTCATACATTTGCAAATAAAAACAGTAAAGATAACTATAGTTAGTATCAAGTAGCGAGTATCAAGTATCAAGATTTTTGAATACTTGCAAAAGATTTTTGTCGTGCTACTTGATACTCGCTACTTGATACTAAAAAAATGGAAATTTTCGCGTTAGGTGAGGGCTCTTATTCGGTTGATGCAAGTAAGAAATTTATTCCGTTTGATCCGCAAACTGACAATCCGAAAGATCGCCCCGCATCCTTATTTATCCACGTAAACCCGTTTCTGATCAAGACTGACCACGATCTCATCGTACTGGATACAGGCCTTGGTTTTAAAGATACCCGGGATGAGTTACTGCTGCACCAAAATATACGCAACGCTGGTTTTGATCCGGAGGATGTTACCCTGGTACTGATGTCGCACCTGCACTATGATCACTCCGGCGGTTTGGTTGTTGAGCGGAACGGCAAACTGGAGCCCAGCTTTCCGCAAGCAAAGCATGTGATCCAACGCCAGGAATGGGAAACCGGTTTAGCGGGTAAAACCTCATCCTATCATAAAGAAATATTTGAAGCGCTTCAGGGGGTCAACATTACGTTCGTGGAGGGCAGCGGGGAATTGCAGCCTGGTATCAGGTATGAACATTCAGGAGGACACTGCCCCTATCACCAGGTATTCTGGATAGAACTGGAAGGCAGGAAAGTGTTTTTTGGAGGTGATGAGCTACCTGAACCCGAACAGCTGATCAGAAAGTTTATTGCAAAATACGATATGGACGGCCGTAAGGCAATGCAATTACGCGAAGAATATGGAAAAAAGGCAGCCGCTGAGGGATGGATCTGCCTTTTTTACCATGCTAAATCTTTTGCTATAGGCAAGGTAACGCGTAATGACGAGCATTTTAAAGTTGAACCTGCTTAATTGTGGGCATTTACCTCAAAAAGTTCTTTTATTTTTTCGACATTAAGGGGCTTTGATATAAAATCTTTTACCAGCGGATATGATTTAGCTTTGTTAATATCGTTACTAAACACCGATGATGAAATGATATAGATTTTGCTTTTACCCTGAGGGTCGATGTTCAGACGCTTATACTCATCTAAAAATTCCCAGCCATTCATAATAGGCATGTTGATGTCCAGCAAAATATAATCGGGCATTTTAGCCGGATCTTTCCGCTGTATATCCGTTAACTGTTCAATGGCAAACTTTCCATTTAAACACGCCATGATTTCGGTATTCAGCAACGCTTTCTTTATTAACTTAATGGAGATGAAATTATTGATCTCATCATCATCAATTAATAATACACTCACAGGTTTATCATTAATGGTCATAAGGCATTTAAAATAGATGTGCTTTTTATAGATGTATTTATACGATACGTGAAATTAAAAAGTTATATTCCTACAAGTTGTTAAGTCTGGTATTGTTTTAACCGGGTGTATTAATAACCGCAAAGTGATATATTTATTTTAAATCTTCCGGCTTTTTCCAGTAAAAACATCAGATTAAAGTGTATTGAATTTTCCAGATTTCGCTTCAGCAAATTTCTTCTCAAACAATAAAAACACCCTAAAAAAGCTAAAAACCAATAATTAAAACACGAAAACCGCATTTTAATTATCCAATATAACAGCTATTGGTGTATTGAAAGTTTCAAATAAACACAAATAATGTCAGAAAAGAACACAGTGAATAAAATGACTAATCGCATATTAAATGATTAAAAAGAGAAGACGAGAAAGATGTACAGATATGCAGATGTGCGAATGTGCAGATGAGCTTGAAGATGTGTAGATTCCAAATGTGCTGATGAAATCATTAATTCAATAATTCACTAATTAAATGTGCAGATGATCCTGAAAATGTGCAGATATGCAGATTTCAAATGTGCAGATGATTTTAAACCACCTGCACATTTCTTTATTGTTCCTCATTTGCACATCTGCACATTTGAAATCTGCACATCCGCACATTCGCACATCCGTTACTCAATCACACTTTCTTCAAAGGCGTAATCTTCCAGCGGCGGACATGAACAGATCAGTGTCCGGTCGCCATAGGTATCATTAACCCTGCCTACAGATGGCCAGAATTTGTATGCGGCCACGTAAGCTAGCGGAAATGCCGCTTTTTGACGGGTATAGCTATGCTCCCATTCGTTGCCGGTAATAACGGCGGCGGTATGAGGTGCATTTTTTAAAGGGTTATCTGTTTTATCTGATACGCCTTCGGCAACATCGGCAATTTCATGGCGTATAGCGATCATCGCATCACAAAAACGGTCAAGCTCGTGCTTTGGCTCCGATTCAGTTGGCTCAACCATCACCGTACCCGCAACCGGGAACGATACAGTTGGCGCATGGAAACCATAATCCATCAAACGTTTAGCGATATCGGTTACCTCGATACCAAACGACTTAAATGAACGACAATCCAGTATCATCTCATGCGCGCAACGGCCATTAGCTCCGGTGTATAGTACCGGGAAGTGATCCTGCAAGCGAGCCTTGATATAGTTGGCGTTCAGGATAGCATAACGGGTAGCATTGGTTAAACCATCGCCGCCCATCATCGCTATATAAGCGTGTGATATGATCAGGATAGAAGCCGAACCCCATGGAGCTGCTGATACCGCGTGGATAGATTTTCCCCTGTCGATATCAACCACCGCATGGCCCGGTAAATAAGGAACCAGGTGCTTGGCAACGCCGATAGGGCCCATACCCGGACCACCACCACCATGTGGGATACAGAAAGTTTTGTGCAGGTTGAGGTGACAAACATCGGCACCGATATTGGCCGGACTTGTTAAGCCTACCTGCGCGTTCATGTTGGCGCCATCCATATAAACCTGGCCGCCGTTCTGGTGTATAATATCGCAGATCTCGATGATCGACTCCTCAAATACCCCGTGGGTAGATGGGTAAGTAACCATTAAGCAGGAAAGTTCATCTTTATATTGCTCGGCACGGGCTTTCATATCAGCCACATCAATGTTACCGTTATCGTCGCATTTTACTACCACTATCTTCATACCGGCCATAGCTGCTGACGCAGGGTTGGTACCGTGTGCTGATGATGGAATTAAAGCGATGTTACGGTGATGATCGCCACGGTCGTGATGATAAGCGCGGATCACCATCAAACCGGCGTATTCGCCCTGGGCACCAGCGTTTGGCTGCAAACTCATGGCCGCAAAGCCGGTGATCTCGCTCAGCCAGTTGTTGATCTCATCAAACAACTGCATATAACCGCCTACCTGGTCGGCAGGGGCAAATGGATGGATCTTACTAAACTCAGCCCAGGTAACCGGCACCATTTCGGTAGTGGCGTTCAGCTTCATAGTACATGAACCCAAAGCGATCATGGAATGGCAAAGCGAAAGATCTTTGTTCTCCAATGATTTGATATAACGCAGCATTTCATGTTCTGAATGGTGCGTATTGAATATGGCGTGCGTTAAATAAGCCGACTGACGTTGCAGATCAGCTGGGATAACCGTTTGCAGGTCAGCTTTCAGCTCATCGATATTAACATCGGTAAGTGATTTGCCTTTTACTTTGGCAAAAAACCTAACCAGGGTTTTAACATCTTCAACAGAGGTGGTTTCGTCAAGCGAAATAGTAACTACCGAACCGTTATAGCTCAGGTTCATTTCGTTGTTTAAGGCCTCTGAGTGGATAGGACCGGCTAAATGAGCAACATCGAACTTTAAGGTATCAAAGTATGATTCATTTAGTTGTTCGTAACCTAATTCCCCAAGAGCTTTAGCCAATAAAACTGTAAGGCCATGGATACGCTCGGCGATTAATTTAACCCCTTGCGGACCATGATATACAGCGTACATACCAGCCATAATAGCCAGTAAGGCCTGCGCGGTACAAATATTTGAGGTCGCTTTATCTCTGCGGATGTGCTGCTCGCGGGTTTGCAGCGCCATACGCAGGGCATAGTTACCGGCACTGTCAATGGTAACACCGATGATACGGCCCGGAATAGAGCGTTTGTATTCTTCTTTAGTAGCAAAAAAAGCGGCATGCGGTCCACCAAAGCCCATAGGTACGCCAAAACGTTGTGAAGAACCCACCACAATGTCGGCGCCCCATTCGCCCGGAGGCGTTAACAGCACCAGGCTCATGATGTCAGCAACAACGGTTAATTTAATGCCTTTTTCATGCCCTTTGGCGGCAAAGTCGGTATAGTTGTAAACCGCGCCATTACCAGCCGGATACTGTACAATAGCGCCGAACATATTTTCGGTTAGCTCCACGGTACGGTGATCGCCTATCTGCAGTTCGATACCATAAGGTTCCGAACGGGTTTTTAAAATATCAATAGTTTGAGGGAACAGTTCCTCAGATACGAAGAACACATTGGCGTTGTTATTTTTACGTAGACTATACTGCATAAACATCGCTTCGGCAGCGGCAGTACCTTCGTCCAATAACGAAGCATTGGCAATTTCCATCCCGGTAAGGTCGATGACCATGGTTTGGAAGTTAAGCAATGCCTGTAAACGACCTTGCGCAATCTCGGCCTGGTATGGCGTATACTGCGTGTACCAGCCCGGATTTTCCAGGATGTTGCGTTGAATTACACCAGGCACGATCACATCGTAATAACCTTTACCGATGTATGATTTAAAAACCTTGTTCTTGGAAGCGGTTTGCTTTAAAGTGTTCAGGTAATCAAATTCGCTTTTGGCGGGCGGTAAGTTAAGCGGAGCTTTCAACCTGATCCTGTCAGGCACGGTTTGCGATATTAATTCATCCAGTGAATTTACACCGACAGTTTTTAACATTTTTGCCGTATCGGCTTCATTTGGAGCAATATGTCTCGACTGAAACTTCTCCTGGTAGTCTGCGTTCAACATCATGAATCAAGTGTCCCTCTAAATTTAGCGCAAAGGTACAGTTTTACAACATGAGTAACAATTCTCTAATATATTATTGACAAAGGATTTACAGGGGTGAGGAAGGATTTCGGAATTGGGATGTTGGATTTCGGATTTATTCGAACCTTCCTTCATTATTCAACATTCATAGATATCCTATGTTGGATATTCTGTCCACACAGAGTCACAAAAGCGCAGTAGTACTCAATATTACTGTACTTTTTCATATTCATCATTTTCAAACTTCCTATCTCTAACGCTGAAAAATATTCTATTATCTTTATACAAAGTTTGCTAATAATGATTTTCCTTTTTCTGTTATCTTTAATAGATCGTTAAAAACAGTAATAACACCTGACAACAAAGGACAGATATTACAATATATTAGAGAAAGCATATTGAATGGTAAAGCAGATAACGTTATTGTTAAAAACCTGTCTGTTAATTATAAAGGTTCAACATCTAATTGGAGGGGCTCATTGTTTGGTAGTGTTGATAATGGTGTTTTCAATCTGATTCATGAAAACAATAGTTGGCTACTTAACTATCAAATAAATATGCATAAGTTATTTATCACCACATCAACAATGTCAATTATTATGGCCGTTTTTATGTTAGTAAATAGCGGCCCCTGGTGGGTAGGTATAGTGGCATTTTTATGGCTGTGCGGTGTCAATTGGATTATAAACCTTATCAGACATAGAACTGTAGCTACCGATATAGCTACAGGAATTGATGAATTGATATTCGGTAAAACGGAATTACCACCTGAGCAGGATAAAATGATAGGTGAACTTAAAAACTGGTTTTATGTCCACTCAGGGTCCTCTGCGAGAGACCCTGAGTTATAGCCTTATTCCCAGGAAATCTTAGGGTCCCTTTCAGGAGACCCTAAGGGGACGAAAAAGGGTTTACAGGGGAGGAAGTAATATCGAATAATGAATATTGAACATCATCCTTATTTTACTTCATTATCCAACATTCGATATTCTGTGTTCGATATTCAAAAGATTAAAGATCCGTCTCAGCCGGGACCAGTTGCCGCAGGTATTGTTGAATGGTGTTTTCCAGGCCATAATAAAGCGCGTCGCAAATGAGTGCGTGGCCTATGCTTACTTCCTGCAATCCGGGCACCAGTTCGGCAAAATATTTCAGGTTGTTCAGGTCAAGATCATGCCCGGCGTTGATGCCCAGGCCTGCGGCCTGAGCGGCTTCTGCGGCTTCAATATAGGGTGCAATAGCCAGTTCGCGGCCCTGATGATAGTGCGTGGCATAGCCCTCGGTGTACAGTTCAATGCGGTCGGTACCGGTTTTGGCGGCGCCTTCTATGATTTTTGCAATCGGGTCAACAAATATGGATACGCGGATCCCGGCCTCTTTAAAAACCGCTATCATATCTTTCAGGTAATGATAATTCGTGATGGTATCCCAGCCGTGGTTGGAGGTGATCTGTCCCAATACATCGGGCACCAGGGTCACCTGCTCGGGTTTGTTGGCCAGCACCAGGTCAATAAATTTTTGTTCCTGGCAATTCCCTTCAATATTAAACTCGGTAGTTACGATCTTTTTCAATTCAAAAACATCGTTGTACCGGATATGTCTTTCGTCGGGCCGGGGATGCACGGTGATACCCTGGGCGCCAAAACGTTCGCAATCTTTGGCAACTTGTATCAGGTCGGGGTTATTACCTCCACGCGAGTTACGCAGGGTGGCTATTTTATTGATATTGACAGATAAGCGGGTCATGGTTCAAAGTTAATACATCCTTTATACAATAATAAACCTATTCTTATTTACTAAGTTTTATATTTAAGTTATGAAACTTAAACCTGTTATCATAGAAGTTATTATCCTTGCTGTTATTTATATAGCGACGTGGTTACTCATCCCTTTCTTAACCGCATTATGGGGAGGAAACGCTTCTCTCGATATTAATTTGCATGACACTTATTTTGTTATCGACCGGTCAGTTATCAATATTCCGATATTTTTAATGCTTACCACTCTTATCTATTTGATTAAAGAAGGCTTTTATCGTTATAAAAGAAGATTGCAAAACCTAATATTGATAATCGCTAACTTTCTATTCCTTATCGTAATATACCCGTTTTCTGCATTATTGAATATGATGCCTAACCAGGCTGGACAGTTTATCCACCATTATCGGCCTTGCCAAAAGCAGAACCTTCTTATGAACAGAAAATGGAAAATACACTTTACGCTATTAAGCAGACGACCTTAATTGTGATCATTATTTTTATGTTGATATTGGTGATAACCGCTATACTTACAGGCAAAAACTGGAATTTAAATAAGAATGAACAAACCCCTGCTTAAATACCTGCTTGTTATACTCATTTTAAGCTGCTTACAACACCAGGTCGCCGCGCAAGCCAATTATCGCAAAATAGAAAACTACAAGCCTTTTTACGGCTGGGCGCACCATGCCCCGCAGGATTGGATGATACTGCGTCAGTTCGAGAACGAAGGCAAAACCTATTATCTGCTGGTAAATCCACAAACCCTGGTGACCAAAATTGATGAGCCCGGCTTTTACCAGGTAAAACCCATGAATATTACCGAAGCACGCGACTTTTTCAAAAGCACCCCTTACCAAAAAGCGTTGCGCAAGGCCGAAAAACAATCGGTAGCCCTGCAGGACGCGGGTATTGAAAGCGGAATCCCTAAAGAAACTGGCATCAGTTTAACGGCCGATCTTTGTCCCTCTCATCGCCCACTCGACAGGCGCATATTTACCGACATTTTTACAGAATTCCAGAAAGTAGAGCGCCCCGCACCTATCGCCCTCTCCGTTACCGGCGTTTGGATGCGCCAGCACCCGCAGGATCTGGAATGGCTCAAACAAATGCAGGCCAAACATGAGATCTATATCACCTGGATCAACCACTCCTTTAATCACCGGGTAAGCGCGAAAGCGCCGCTCAAAGAAAATTTTTTGCTGGAGCCGGGCACAGACATGAACTACGAGATACTGGAAACCGAAAAGGCCATGCTCAAGAATGGTCTGCTCCCATCAGTATTTTTCAGGTTCCCGGGTCTGGTATCGGACCAGCAACTGGTATATAAACTAACCGACTATGGTTTGATCCCCATTGGTACCGATGCCTGGCTGGCCAAAGGGCAGCAACCGCAGGCGGGCAGTATCGTGCTCATCCACGGCAATGGCAATGAACCTACCGGCGTAAATGACTTTATCAAATTATTAAAATCAGAAGCAGGCTCCATCGCCAAAAAACAATGGCTGCTATATGATTTAAGGGAAAGCATGGAGGATGAGTTTAGCCCCCCTGCCCCTTGAAGGAGGAGCTTTTGATCAATCTTTCAACTGCTTCAACAGTTCAGGAAAAAGTCTCCTGGTGATCAAGGCCGCTTCTTTAATGGCAGTGGCATCGGCAACGCTGGAGTTGGTCGTGATTACGGCTTTTAGGGAAGGGATCACAAACATAAATTGTCCGCCCCAACCCAGGGCGTAGGTTATTTTTATCCCCTGGTAGTCGGCATGGTACCAGCACTGGCCGTATAAGGAATTATCCAGCCCCCAGGGTGTTTTGTAAGTAACCTCAGGATTGATGATGGAGGCTATCCATTTAGCCGGGATGATTTGCCGGTTATGGTAAACTCCTTTATTTAGTACCAGGTTGCCCAGTTTCAGCATATCAACAGAGCGCAGACGGATACTTAATAATCCGCAGCCATCATAATAGCCATCGTTCATTTTTTTCCAGTCGAACGTGGTAATACCCAGCGGATCGAACAGGAACTTTTTAGCAAAGGAATAGGTGTCCATCCCTGTACTTTTGGTAATAATCACAGACAATAAATGCGTAGCCGCGTTATTGTACCGAAATACCTTGCCCGGCTCCGACACCAACGGTGCTTTGATCACATAGCCGGATGGATCAGGAATGTTCAGCAAGGCGCCCACATTAACACCTTCGTGATAAAAACCGGAAGCCTGGTTCATAACCTGTCTAATGGTGATATCTTGTTTCCGTTTATCGGTATCTGTTTTTAGTTCCGGGAAAAAGTTGGCCACCTTTTCATCTACCGATCTGATATAGCCTTTATCAATAGCGATACCAATAAGTAAAGCAGTTACACTTTTGGTAAGCGACTGATCATTAAACAAAGTGGTGCTATCCTGCCCGTTAAAATACTGCTGGCAGATGATCTTATCGCTCTTTGAAATGACCAGCGAATATAGGAGGGGATTGTTTTTGATATACCCCGTGGTATCAATATGGATTTGGGCAAAGCTTTGAACATAACTGATAAAGCACAAGACCAAAAGTATCGCGATTCTTTTCATAGATTAAAGGTAAGCACGGATCTATGTAGTCGATTTTTCTTTTTGACGAATGGGATAAGGCTTTTGACAAGTAGTAAAAATGAGGAGATTTTACTTTCTCTGGCGCAAGTCTTGTGCGGTAGCCGGTGCTGGGATGACTTGTGACTATCAGCAGGTTGCATCCAACAAAAAAGGCATGATCCGAAAACCATGCCCTTTTGACTTTTTATTTTTGACTTTTGACTTAGTACCTGTAGTACTCCGGTTTAAACGGACCTTCAACAGTTACCCCAATGTATTCTGCCTGATCCTGATCAAGCACTTCCAGCTCTACTCCAATTTTGGCCAGGTGTAAGCGGGCAACTTTTTCGTCCAGGTGTTTTGGCAGGGTGTATACTTTGTTTTCGTATGCAGCGCCATTTGTCCAAAGCTCCAACTGGGCTAAAGTTTGGTTGGTAAACGAGTTACTCATTACAAAACTTGGGTGACCGGTTGCACAACCCAGGTTCACTAAGCGGCCTTCGGCCAGTACAATAACATCTTTACCGTTAATGGTATATTTATCAACCTGTGGCTTAATTTCAATTTTGGTATTACCGTAGGCACCGTTTAACCAGGCCATATCGATCTCATTATCAAAGTGACCGATGTTACAAACAATGGCTTTATCTTTTAAAGCGCGGAAATGCTGCTCACGAACGATGTTTTTGTTACCGGTACAGGTAACTACGATATCAGCTTCGGCAATAGCGGTTGAAAGTTTTTTCACTTCAAAGCCTTCCATAGCTGCCTGTAATGCGCAGATAGGGTCAATTTCGGTAACAATAACACGCACACCAGCGTTACGTAAGCTATCGGCAGAACCTTTACCTACGTCGCCATAACCGCAAACAACAGCTACTTTACCAGCCATCATCACATCGGTAGCACGACGGATAGCGTCAACCAATGACTCGCGGCAACCGTATTTATTATCAAATTTTGATTTGGTAACCGAATCGTTCACGTTGATAGCAGGCATTGGTAATGTACCGGCCTTAACACGCTCATATAAACGATGAACACCAGTAGTGGTTTCTTCTGATAGACCTCTGATATCGCCGATCAGCTCAGGGTACTTATCCAGTACCATGTTGGTTAAGTCACCGCCATCATCCAGGATCATATTCAGTGGTTTGCGGTCTTCGCCAAAATATAAGGTTTGCTCAATACACCAGTCAAATTCTTCGGCGTTCATACCCTTCCAGGCATAAACAGAAATACCGGCAGCGGCGATTGCAGCAGCGGCATGATCCTGGGTTGAGAATATATTACATGACGACCAGGTAACTTCGGCGCCAAGGGCAATTAAGGTTTCAATTAAAACAGCGGTTTGGATGGTCATGTGCAAACAGCCTGCAATACGTGCGCCTTTTAAAGGTTGCGACGGGCCATATTCTTTACGCAGAGCCATCAGGCCCGGCATTTCAGCTTCGGCCAGCTCAATTTCCTTGCGGCCCCATTCGGCCAGTGAAAGATCTTTTACTTTGTATTTAACGAATGCAGTTTCTACTGATGACATAACATTTCGGGTTTTTATGAGGCACAAAAATAACTCATAAAAACATCAAAATGAAATGACGGGTTGAGCAGATGCAATTAGTTGCCATAGGACAATTGGACGTTGCAGGTAATAAGTGTAACGTTGTAAGTTATACGTTTCTTTACCGTCCGAGAAAAAACGTAAAGCTTACAACGTAAAACCTATTACGCCCCCAAAAGTTTTTTATCCCCTTGCTGCATCGTAAGCTTTCCGTTGTACACGCCGCCGGTTTCAACCAACAGGGTTTGCGTTTTTATTTCGCCGGTAATTTTACCTGTGGCTTTTATCTCGAGCGAATCGGTTTGGATGTCACCCAAAACTGTTCCGTATACAACAATTTCTTTGGTTAGGATATTTCCGCTGATCACGCCTTTTTCGCCCAGGATCAATCCTTCGTCAATGGTCACGTTTCCATTTACCTGACCATCAATACGGACAAAAGCCGGAGCTTTAAGGTTACCATCTAAAATACCGCCATCACCAATCAGCGTGGAGATAGCCTGAAGATCAAGCGCAACTTTGTCTTTTTTTCCGAAAATAGCCATCGTTATTTAATGAATTGGTGAGTAGTGAGCAGTGAATGGAGAGTGGTGAATGAAAACTACTCACTACTATCTATTCACTACTCACCAATTTATTTATTGAGCGTTAAAAAGTTAACGGGATTAATTGGTTTGCCATTTTTGCGTACTTCATAATGCAGATGTGCGCCGGTGGAATGACCAGTAGAGCCAACAAGGCCTATCTCGTCGCCAACATTTACTTCCTGACCTACTTTTACCTTGATCTTTGACAGGTGGCCATAAACAGTTTCCAGGTTATTGATATGCGCAATGCGGATGCAATTGCCATAACCACCGCTCCAGCCTGCAAAAACTACTTTACCGCTTGCGGTGCATTTTACTTCATCACCTTTGTGCCCTTTAAAATCGATGCCTGGATGAAACTCGGCATGACCATCATCGAAGGGGTCATTACGGTAGCCAAAAAATGAAGTAAAAGAGCTGATGCGCGGGTATCCCATCGGCGTAAAGGCGATGGTACCCACCAAACGGTTCAAATAATCATTATACAAGGAATATACTTCCTTATCACTTAGTTTTTTACCCTCGGCATTATTATCACCGCCAACACTATTGGTTGCAAAGCCTTTCAGGCCCCGGCGTTTTAAATAACTGTTAATGGTTTTTAACTTTCCCTCAATAGCCTGAATGTATGATTGGGCGCTGCCTTCTTTTCCTTCGACAGATACAACCGGAACGGCTCCCTTCAATTTTACTATCTGCGCCAGTAACTGTTGTTTTTCCTGTTCCTGCCTGGTATTTTGTGCTCTTAAATAAATCACCAAACCTACCAACACTACCACAACACTCAGTGTGCTATACACATAGTGCCGTATTCTGTTCAAATGTTTGGTTTTTATTTGTACCGATTTGGTATGCTGATGGTTCTTGCTAATAATAACAACCGTACTAATCTCAGAAGGTTTTTTGTTCATCCAATTCATTACTTAGGGTACGCAATATACTTATTACTATTTATAAATCAACCCCTGCTTTGAATAAAACAATAACTAATAAGCAATTAACGGTTGTGCTTTTTGACGCGTTCATCGTCAGCAAAGTGTTATTATTGTGTTTTTTACATATAAGCTGCCAATCATTTATTATTTTTGTTTGAAGTAAATTTTAGTGTAAACAAAAAACATGATGTATCCGGAATATTTAGTTGCCCCAATGCGGGAAGATTTGACAAGAGTTGGCTTTGAGGAGCTTAAGGATGCCGATGCTGTAAAGCATGCTATTGAAAGCGAAGGCACTGTATTTGTAATGGTAAATTCGGTTTGTGGTTGTGCAGCAGCCAACGCGCGCCCTGCAGCCAGAATCGCAGCAGCCAATGAAAAACACCCTGACAAACTGGTAACTGTTTTTGCAGGTATGGAAAAAGAAGCTGTTGATGCCGCCCGTAACTACATGCTGCCATATCCTCCATCATCACCAGCTATGGCTTTATTTAAAGATGGCAAACTGGTACATATTATTGAGCGCCACCAAATTGAAGGTCGCCCGGCACAAATGATCGCCGATAACTTAATTGGTGCGTTTGAACAATATTGCTAATTAAGCTGAAGGCTTAAAGCAAAGAGCTGAAAGGATGATCAACTCCTTTCAGCTTTTTTGTTTCTATTGATGGTGGTACTGCAACTCAAAAGGCACCGAAATAAGCTTTTTAATATCGGAAATGCCGGGTGTGAGGTAAAGCAGGTCCAGGTCAGCGTCTCCTTCTTTCTGGAAGTACTCCACCCGGATAGGATAAAAGCCTTTCTTTAATGGCGCTATATATGATCTGGCTCCATCACCACCATGTAATCCATCATAGTCAATCACCAACTGGTTGTTAATGTAAAATCTTGAGCCATCATCAGAAACCAGCGCAAAAAAATAATAGCCATCTTCTTTTATTTGCAGCCAGCCATTAATAAGCAGGGCAAAGTTATTTTTGGCGGGAAGTTTATTGAGTTTGAAAGCTGTATCTGTAAGCCCCGATTTAAGGGGCTTTAATTTACTGAAATCGGGTAGTTTATCCCATTTACCCTCATAATAAGCGTAATGAAAGCCACCCGGTATTGAATTTTTCACCTTCGAAAGGCCAGGCAGATAGGTTCCTTCTTTAAATTCAGCGATGCTGGAAATATCATACTTACCATTATTCGAAAACCTTTTTTCAATTAGTTTGCCCGGCGCTGATAAAGTAAACTCCTTTCTTATTTTTTCAGATGCTAAAGTAGGTTCCGTGCCATCGGTAGTATATCTTACATTTGATGAATCGCCAAAAAACCACATTTTAATCGGCTTATTCTTTAAGAAGATCCCATTTGTTGGATGAATTGTGGGGCCTTGGGCGCCATACCCCTTGTAGATAAATTTCAACCCATCGTGCGTGAGCTTTAGTCGTACCGAGCTATGCGTTTCATCAGGATACATCATCGTTTTCCAGGTAAAACCTGCGGGGGCCATTTTTTTTAGTATGGTATCCATGGTATCAATCTTCATGCTTTTACCGTCTTCACTATCACGACCGCCCATAAAAAGGGTGGTATTTAAACCGGCTAAAGCAGGTAATTTACCGGCGGCCATTTTGGGCAGATAAACCTTATCCCACCAAAGACTGGGATCAGCCGCGATATATGATTTAAAAGTTTTGGGTTCATTTAACAGCGCGTATACTACAAATAAGCCCCCCAATGAATGCCCCCAGAGTGTATTATTACCATTGGAGGGGTATGTTTTATTAACATGGGGGATCAATTCATTTTTAAGAAAACTCAGGAAGTTATCTGCCCCGCCCGAAGTTTTCCAATCATCCGCATGAGTGGGTGTAAAGTCTTTGATGCGATCGATATTTAAAACGCTGACAATGATAATTGGAGGCACATAGGGTTCTCCTTCTAAAAAATTCTTGAGCTGAAGGATCAGGCCCGTATTCCAGTTGCCGCCATCAAGTACATACAGTACATCATATTTATCGGTACTGCCTGGTTTGTAATTAGCAGGAGTAAATACCTGTATCAACCTTTTTTGTTTTAGTACGCCTGAGTTTATGGAGTCGAGCTTACCGTGATAGGTTTTCGTGACAACGGTATCCTGAGCTTTGGCCTGATTAATCAAGCCGGCGATCATGAATATGAACAGTATTAGGAAAAGGTAGATTTTATTTTTCATTTAGGGATCATTACTCCGTTTTTAAACTCTTTATCGGGTTGGCTATTGCTGCTTTAATAGCCTGGAAACTGACTGCGAATAGGGCTATCAGCAATGCCATAGCGCCTGAACATATAAATAACCACCATGATATTTGAATACGGGAGGCAAAGTCTTGCAGCCAGTTGTACATGGCCCACCCTGCTAATGGCGAAGCGATAATAAATGCCAATAAAACAAGCTTTACAAAATCTTTAGACAGTAAGGCCGTTATATTGATTATCGAGGCTCCTAAAACTTTCCGTATACCGATTTCCTTTTTACGCTGAGCTGCACTAAAAGCCGAAAGCCCTATCAACCCCAAACAAGATATTAATACAGCCAGCGCTGAAAAACAGAGGAATAACCTGCCAAAACGTAACTGGGCCGTAAACTGTTTATTGTAAGCTTCGTCAGCAAAAAAGTAAACAAAGGGCAAGCCAGGAGCTATTTGTTTCCATTGTTTCTCAATTTCGTTTACGGTTTGCTGAATATGATCAGCGTTAATATCTAAAGTAAGGCAAGTAAAAAAGCCATTAGCAGGTCTTATAAACAAGGGTTTTATTACCTCTTGTGAAGAGTGGACATGAAAGTTTTTCACCACACCAACAACTGTGCCTTCTCCAGCAAACTGTTTAAAGCCCTTACCAATTGCTTCATCTGCGTTCTTATAACCCATTTTTTTCACCATGGCCTCATTAATCAGCAAAGCTTTGTCGCGCTCGGTATCATATTGCGCCGTAAAGCCGCGCCCGGCAATAACCTTTATACCATATTGATTTAAAAAATCATCGTCGGTATAATATGAATCTGCAAGTATTTCCTGCTGCAGGTTGTGGCTGTCTTGCAAAAGTACACTGTAGCTATTATTGGGTGTACCGGGTATACTTGATGATAAACAGGCTCCTTTTATTCCGGAAACACTCAAAAGCTGTTGTTTTACAGCAGCGGCATGCTCATTAATACGTCTGTCAAACTGGTAATCAATTACCAGTTTGTGTTCCTTCTTAAATCCTAACGTTTGATTTTGCATAAAATCAAGCTGCGTATAAACTGTAAGAGTGGCTATAATAAGTATAATTGAAATGGTAAACTGCGCAACAACTAACAATTTACGAAACAGCAAACTGTTATTTCCAGGTATAAACTGTTTTTTTAAGCTATTCACCGGATTGAATCCTGATAAAAACAAAGCAGGATAAATACCCGATAATAAACCAACCACTATCGCTATCAGCAACAAACAAACAACATAGTATAAATGGTCAAATACATTCGTACTCACAGTTGTGCCCGATAATTGGTTAAACAGAGGCAGTAAAAATGCTGCCATCAGCAGAGCGATAAAAAAGGCTATTAAACAAAGAAAGACCGCATCCATAAAAAACTGGAATACCAATTGTTTTTTTGATGCGCCAAGCACCTTACGTACACCAACCTCCCTGGCCCTTTTTAGGGAGAAAGCGGTAGTAAGATTAATAAAATTAAAACAGGCAATAAAAAGTACAAATATCGCTACGATTGAAAAGATATATATGTTATTGATACTACCGCTTTCTGAACTGCCGGTACGGTGGCCACGCGGATTGCCGTACAGATACACTTTTTTTAAAGGCTCAATGGATAATTTATATTTCACCTTGCTTTGATCCATATTGGCTTTAACAAAAGCCGGCAGTTTTGCACTTAACCGTTCCTCATCAGCACCTGGCTGCAAAAGCAAATAGGTATAAAAGCCAAAACTTCTCCAATTATGATTCCAATTTTCATTGACCAGAGATGATATGGAAAAAAGCATATCGACCCGAAGATGTGAATTATAAGGTATATCTTTCATTACACCCGTTACCGCGGCATTTTGTTGCCCGTTTATCAGCAGTGTTTTACCAATCGGATCGGCATCGCCAAAATACTTTTTTACAGCTGACTCCGATAGCACTACATTATATGGTGCATCAAATAAGTGCCGGGAATCACCACGTAATAGCGGCCAGGTAAAAATGGAAAATACAGAAGCATCGGCATAAGCTATTTCTACTTTGGCGGCGTTATTTGGATTGCTTTGAATGATCATATCATCCATAAATACCCGCGCAGCAGCTTTTACTTCAGGATAAGCAGCGGTTATGGCCGGCCCCATAGGCGCAGGTGCACTTTCATAATTAATACCCAAAGGAGTTTTAATATCCGTTACCAGGCGATAAATACGATCGGCCTGTTTGTTATAACTATCCCTGCTAAGTTCAAATTGCACATACAACAAAGCAAAAAAACAAACACAAATACCTGTTGCCAGGCCTATGATATTGATAATACTGAATACTTTGTTAACCAACAGATATCTCACTGTTGTTTTGAAATAGTTTTTTAACATGATTCTTAAAACTTTAAAATCTAATCCCAAAGTCAAGCTTATTCGCTTCTTAAACTCTTTATCGGGTTGATCAATGCTGCCTTAACCGCCTGAAAGCTTACGGTAACCAGGGCAATGAAGACGATAATAACTCCCGACAAGGCAAACATCCACCATTGCACCGGCGTGCGGTAGGCAAAGCCCTGTAGCCACTTGACTGCGGCATACCATGCAATAGGCGATGCAATAAACAGGGCAATAATCACTAATATCAAAAACTCTGATGATAATAAAGTAAACAATGAACTAATACTGGCGCCCAGCACTTTGCGGATCCCGATCTCTTTAACGCGTTGCTCGGCTGTAAACATGGCCAGGCCTAATAAACCCAGGCAAGAAATAAATACAGCCAGGAAAGCAAATCCATTTGATAATTTACCAACTATCTGCTCATTTTGGTATAACTTCTGATATTCCTGATCCGAAAAATTATAGGTGAACGGGAATGCGGGATTCAGCTGGCGGCATAGTTTTTCCATACCGGCCAATGCCTCCCGTGTTTTGCCGGGTTGGGTTCTTACCAATATACTTCCATAGGTTTCATGTTCTCTCAATCTTAATATTAACGGCCGTATTTCATCATGCATCGAGTTAAAATGAAAATCTTTTATCAAGCCTATTATCCTTCCACGGTTTCCCCAAAAAGTAAGTGGTTGACCTATGGGATCTTTATAACCTATCCTTTTCAGAGCTGCCTCGTTCAGTATATAACCAACCGAATCCGTTGGATATTCCTTTGAAAAATCACGACCCGAAAGTACTTTCAGCTTCATGGTTTTCACAAAATCATAACCTACAGAAGCCTGGGTAAATTGAACATTTACAGTTGTATCTTTCCCTATCCAATTTACCCCACCCGTGCTATTTTGTATGTTGGTGGGTTCGATACTGATACGGGTTACCGATTGGATCCCGGGCATGCGTAAAGCTTCTTCCTTAAATAGGTTGTATTTAGGCAACAGGTCACCTTCAAGCCGTATGTAGACCATGTTTTCGCGGTCATATCCCAGGTTCTTTGACTGGATATAATTCATCTGCCGCGAAATAACAATGGTGCCGGTAATGAGTATTACCGACAGCACAAACTGAAATACGACCAGGCCTTTGCGGAAAAGCGTTGTGCCTGCATCTAACTTCAAAGTGCCTTTTAAAACCCTCACCGGGTTAAATGACGATAAAAACAAAGCCGGATAACTACCTGATACGAGCCCGGTTATTAAGGTGATCAGCCCTAATTTAACCCAAAACGAGATTTGACTAAAAGGTAGTTCCATTTGTTTTTGAGTAACCTGGTTAAATATGGGGAGCAACAGCACCAGCAATAACAAGGCTATGCCCACCGAGATGGTAGTGATCAATAACGACTCACTGATAAATTGCTGGATCAAAACCCAGCGCTCGGCGCCTACTACCTTACGTACACCAATTTCCTTAGCCCGCTTAACCGACCGGGCTGTGGTTAGGTTCATAAAATTAATACAAGCTATCAGTAAAATAAATATGGCAACAATGCTAAAAATGCGCACATATTCTATGCGGCCGCCTACAAATTTATCCCCTTCAAAGGTACCATGCAGGTACCCTTCATCATAACGCTGTATGCCCAGGTCGATAAGAAAAGTTGATGTTTTGCGATTGGTGCCGTCATAGGTATCCAAAAAATGTGCTATCTTTTTTTCGAAGGCAGCGGGGTTAACACTGGGCTTCAACAGCACAAAAGTGGCAGGGCCTTGATTGCCCCATTCCCTTGCCCAGGCATTCTCATCCAGAAAAGCATACCAGTTAATCAGGTAATCGAATTTTTGCGAAGAGTTTTTAGGCAGGTCTTCAAATACGGCGGTTACCGTAAAATTCTTATGGTTTTCATAACGTATGGTTTTACCAATAGCTACTTCCGGGCTGCCAAAAAAACGGTTGGCCATTCTTCGGGAGATAGATAAACTTACTGGTGAGCTTAATGCAGTTTGCGTATTACCCTGCAGCAATTTAAGGCTGAAGACCTTAAAGTAATCAGCGCTTGCCGATGAACCTTGCTGTTTTATTATTTCGTCTCCAACTTGAAATGTATTCCACTGATCAAAACCAAAACTCACTGCATACTCCACTTCTGGCAACACCTTTTTCATCTGTTCAGCGGTTGGCCCCGGGGTATTATAAGAGCCATGCATCTTATGATCAAAGTTCTGATGCTCATATATCGAGTACAAACGCGAACGGTTTTTAAGAAAACCATCTACACTCAATTCATTCTGCACCCATAGCAAAATAAGCAGGCTGCACACCAAACCCACCGATAAACCGGCCACATTAATAAAAGTGTGCGCCTTGTTTCTGGCGATGTTGCGCAGGGCAATTTTTAAATAGCTCTTTAACATGTTGTACGTTTTAAGTTGTACGGGATATATTTTTGCTTTTAGCTTTTACTCGCTTCTTAAACTCTTTATAGGATTAACAAGAGCAGCTTTAATGGCTTGGAAACTAACTGTTATCATGGCTACCATGATAATAATACCACCTGCCATACCAAACATCCACCACTGCATGGGTGTACGATAAGCAAACGCCTGTAGCCATTTGCTCATGCTATACCAGGATACCGGTAATGCAATTAACAAAGCAATAAGCACCAACACCAAAAATTCCATTGATAATAACGTAAGCAATGAACTTACGCTGGCACCCAGCACTTTGCGGATGCCGATCTCTTTTAAACGTTGTTCTGCCGTAAACATGGCCAACCCTAATAACCCCAAACATGATATAAATATGGCCAGAAAAGCAAACGCGTTTGAGAGTTTGGTTACGATCTGTTCATTCTGATATAATTTCTGATATTCCTGATCTGAAAAATTATAAGTAAACGGAAACGCAGGATTAATTTGCTTACACAAAGCTTCCAATCCTGCCAGCGCCTCGCGGGTTTTACCGGGCTGCGTTTTTACCAAAACGTTACCATACTTTTCGTCCTCACGAAGGCGGATCACCAATGGTTTGATCTGCTCATGCATGGAAGTAAAATGAAAATCTTTGATCACCCCAACAATAACCCCTTTTTTATCCCAAAAAGTGAGTGGTTTGCCTATAGGATCGGCATATTTTATTCTTTTTAAAGCGGACTCATTGATCAGGTATCCTATCGAGTCGGTTGCAAAGGCCTTTGAAAAATCGCGCCCGGATGCCATTTTTAATTTCATGGTTTTAGCAAAGTCATAGCCAACTGAAACCTGCGTAAACTGTATAATTACATTTGGGTCTTTACCGGGCCAGCTAACGTCGCCTGTCCAGTTTTGAATATTTGTTGGGGTATTACTGATGCGGGTAACCGATTGTATCCCGGGTAAGTTCAAAGCTTCGTCCTTAAAGGTAGTATATTTGTTTATAAGCTCACCACGCATGGGTATATATATGAGGTTCTCGCGGTCATATCCCAGGTTTTTCGATTGGATATAGGCCATTTGCCTGGAAACAATAATAGTAGCGGTTATCAGGATTACCGATAGCGCGAACTGAAATATAACCAGGCCTTTGCGAAACAGCATGGCACCTGAATCTAATTTCATAGTCCCTTTTAAAACCTTCACCGGGTTAAACGACGATAGGAATAAAGCAGGATAGCTACCTGATATTAAACCCGTAATTAAAGTGATCCCGGCCAGCTTTAGCCAAAACAAGGGCTGCTGAAACGGCAGTGCTATTTCTTTATGTGTAATTTGATTAAACACTGGTAATGAAAGCGTTAGCAGCACTAATGCAACCACTACGGCCAGCGAAGTAATCATTAACGATTCGCCGATGAATTGCTTGATCAAAACCGGGCGAACGGCACCCACTACTTTCCGCACGCCAATTTCGCGGGCGCGCTTTACTGACCGTGCCGTGGTGAGGTTCATGAAATTGATACAGGCTATCAATAAAATAAAAATAGCGACTATAGTAAACAAACGCACATATTCTATACGGCCACCCTGCGGTTTCCCGCTTTCAAAATTGCCGTGCAGATAGCCATCGCCAAAGCGTTGCAGGCCTAATTCTTCGGTAAAAGTGCCTTTCTTTTGGCTTTTGTTTAAGTTATCTAAAAAGTGCGCTACCTTTTTTTCAACCACATCAGGATTAGCGTCGGCACGCAGCATAATAACTGTGGCCGGCCCGTTATTACCCCAGCTTTTGGCCCATTGGTTCTCTTCTATATAATTATACCAGTTCAGGAGATAATCATATTTCTGGGAGGCGGTATTGGGCAGATCTTCATATACACCCGTAACAGTAAAGTTTTTCCGGTTATCGTAACGGATAGTTTTACCTATAGCGGCTTCCGGGCTGCCAAAAAACGCCCTGGCCATTTTGCGGGATATAGCCAGACTTACCGGCGAACTTAAAGCTGTTTGCGCATTCCCCTGCAAAAGAGGGATACTGAACATTTTAAAGCAATCGGTGCCGGCATCGGTGCCATTCATCTTTAATACTTTATCACCCACCTGAAAGGTATTTTCTTCTCCGTAACTGATCCCGGTGCTAGCTTCAATCTCCGGAATCTGTTTTTTTAATTCTTCTGGCAGCAATCCCGGCGTGCTGTACTGGCCCTCTACCTTATTATCAACATATTGCGTTTCATATACCGAATACAAGCGCTTGCCATTAACATGATACTGATCGATACTCAATTCGTTTTGCACCCACAATAAAATGAGCAGGCTGCAAGCCAACCCTACCGACAAACCCGCGATATTAATAAAACTATGCGCCTTATTCTTAATCAGGTTTCGCCATGCAATTTTTAAATAATTCTTTAACATGATCTCTTAAATTCTAAATACTAAAACCTAAAATGGGCTACGTCTTTTTCTCAAAACTCACCACTCACTACTTCCCTACTCGCTCCTCAAACTTTTTACCGGGTTAGTCAGTGCTGCCCTGATACTCTGATAACTTATAGTTAACAGGGTTATCATAATAGCCCCTGCACCAGTTGCTGCGAATACCCACCAGGAAAGTTCGGCCCGGTAAGTATAATGCTGCAGCCAGTTATGCATAAAATAGTAAGCAACAGGTGTGGCTATAAACAATGCAATAAGCACCAATAATACAAAGTCCTTAGACATTAAGCGCCAAAGACCAAACACACTTGCACCCAAAACTTTGCGTACTCCAATTTCCTTTACCCGCTGCTCAGCTACAAAAGATGCCATACCAAACAGTCCCAAACAGCTGATAAAAATAGCCAGCATGGCAAACGAGCTTGCCAGCTTGCCTATGCGTTCTTCAGTAGCAAATTTTCGGGCGTAGGCATCATCAGCAAAGCGATACGTGAACGGCACCGAAGGTGAATAAGTTTTACAAACCGCTTCGATCTTGCCAAGTGCCTCATGTGTGCTTATTTTCGGATTTATTTTGATCAGAATATCATCCATGGCACCTCTGCCTATTCGGAAGATAGTTTGCTTAACCGGCTCATAAGGCGATTCCATTACCATATCTTTCACTACGCCAATTACGGTCATATCCCATTTCCCTATCCGCACTATTTCGCCAACAGGGTTTTTCAGCCCCATATATTTTACGGCAGCTTCATTCAACACAATCGCTGTAGAATCGGCAACAGATTGGCTGGAAAAATCACGGCCATCTGTAAATTGCCAGCCCACCGTTTTACCGTAGTTTGTGGTAACGTTGATATTGCCGAAGAAAGAGGTCATGGATGGATCTTTTCCTTTCCAGCTAACATCGCCCCGGTGATTGTTTACCCCGGTAGTTGAACTGGATGATTCCGCTATTTCGGCTATCGCCCCTGATTGAAGCAAGTCGGCACGTAAAGCGTCAAAATGTTTATGCAGGTCATCGTTAGTTACCTGGATATCTACCAAACCATCCCGGCTGTATCCCACCGGTCTGTTCTTGGCAAATTGTACCTGTTTAAAAACAATAATAGTCCCAATGATGAGGATAACAGACACCGTAAACTGCGTCACCACCAAAATTTTACGCGGAAGCGCTGCGAAGCGGCCCGCCTTAAAAGTACCTTTCAATACTTTAACCGGGTTAAATGACGAAAGGTACAAAGCCGGGTAAAGCCCGGAAATTGTACCCGTAAACAGTGTAAACCCGATACCAGCCGCCCAGAAAAGCGGAGCGCTCCATAAAATAGTCATCTGTTTATTGGCAACATCGTTAAACCACGGCATAGCCAGCCAAACTAACACCAGCGATAAGGTGAAAGCCAAAGAAGCTATCAGGAACGACTCACAGAAGAATTGTTTGATCAATTGCCCACGCAATGAACCTACCGCTTTGCGTATACCCACCTCTTTGGCCCTCTTTTCGCTGCGGGCTGTGCTCAGGTTCATAAAATTGATACAGGCCAGTAATAACACAAATATGCCTATGATACCGAAAAGCCATACATATTGGATAGCGCCGCCCGTGTTAACGCCATTTTTAAATTCGGCATATAAATGCCATTTGCTCATCGGTTGAAGAAATAGTTGAGGATTGAATTTTTTATCTTCCCGTTCCAGTTTATCGAGCTTAACATTTTTTATCTTTTCGGAAACTTTGGCCATATCCGCATGATCGGCTATCTGCACGTACATAAACAGGGAGTTATCGCCCCAATCAGTCGGTGATCTTTCATTGCCCGGAGCATGAATGTAATATTCCCAGGGACCAATAAATGCAACATCATGCAAGGTGGTATTGCCAGGCAGATCTTCATAAACCCCCGAAACTTTAAAACCGTCCTTATTATCCATCCTGATGATCTTATTCATGGGATCGGCATTCCCAAACAATGCTTTAGCCACCGACTGCGAGATGAGTATAGAAGAACGGTCTTTCAGTCCACCACGTGAACCTTGCACCATCCTAAGCGAAAATATCTCCGGCGCTTCGGCACCCATAAAATTCCCTTTAAAAGAAAGCTTTTTATCGGCAACATTTAAAATATGGCTGTTTGTCCATGACAATAAGGCTATATGCTTAAAATCGCTTCCATAACTTTTGCGCAGTTCGGCATCTAAAGGCAAAGGAATGGGCTCGCCTGTGTTGATAGTACCATTAAAAACTTCGTTTTGCATCACTATGGCTACACGGTCATAGTTCTGATGGTATTTATCGAACGATAACTCATCCCAAATCCATAACCCAATGAGCATAGCTACAGCCATGCCTACGGCAAGTCCACCAACATTAATAAAGGACGAAGCCTTATTCTTGATCAGGTTTCTCCAGGCGATCTTTAAATAGTTTTTGATCATGTTGTACGTTTTATGTTGTACGTAATACGTTTCTTTTGCCTTAGGCTTTCAGCCTATTATTCGCTTCTCAAACTCTTTACCGGATTTGCCAGCGCCGCCTTAATAGCCTGGAAACTTACCGTAACCAGGGTTATGACTATAGCGCCCGCTGCCGATATCCCGAATATCCACCATGGAATTGCTGACCGGTAGGTATAACCTTGCAGCCAGCCATGCATAAAATAATAGGCTACAGGTGATGCGATAACGAAGGATATTATAACCAGTATTACAAAATCTGTTGATAGCAGGCGCCACAGGTTAAATACCGATGCCCCTAAAACTTTGCGAACACCTATTTCTTTAACCCTTTGCTCGGCCATAAAGGTGGCCATACCAAATAAGCCCAAACAGCTAATGAATATAGCCAGGAAGGCGAAAAAGCTGGATAACTTACCTATCCGCGTCTCTTCGCCGAACTTTTTGGCGTATTCCTCATCGGCAAACTTATAATCAAACGGCGCTGCCGGTGAGTATTTCTGGAAGATGGCCCCAATCTTTTCCAGCGCTTCATGCGGACTTGATTTCGGATTGATCTTTACCGTTATCACCCCGTCCGGATCCTTATCCAGGTAAAAAAATGTTTGCTTAACCGGCTCATAGGGCGAACTCATGAGCATATCTTTAATAACACCTATCACCCTGAATGGCTTGTCGCCCCATTTCACAATTTCGCCAACCGGGTTTTTTAAATTCATGAATTTCGCGGCGGCTTCGTTGATAACAATGCCCGATGAATCCGTCAAAAATGCTTTTGAGAAATCGCGGCCGTCTTTAAACTGCCAGCCAACTGTTTTTCCAAAATCATCGGTTACGCCCACGGTCGCGAAATCATCCTGCATACCGGGAGCTTTTCCTTTCCAGTCGAACCCGCTGTTATTGCTCCATACCCCGGTTACAGGGCTTCCCGATTCGCTTGCCTGCAGCGCGGCACCCGATCGTATTAACTCATCTTTCAATGCGGCATAATGGCTATGTATATCGTTTGTTTTTTCTACCACGTATATCAGGCCGTCCCTGCTATAACCTATTGGCCTGTTTTTGGCAAACTGTATCTGCCTGAAAACGATAATGGTGCCGATGATGAGCGTTACAGAAACCGTAAATTGCAGTACTACCAATACTTTACGGGGTATAGCTGCCAACCGGCCAACTTTAAACGTACCTTTTAATACTTTAATAGGCTTAAATGAGGATAAATAAAGAGCCGGATAACTTCCCGCGATAATACCCGATATCAGACTGAATAGAAGACCAAGCGTCCAAAACCATGGATTGCTCCATAATATACCCATTTTTTTATCTGCCACACCATTAAACCAGGGTAGCGCCAGCATAACCAGTATAATAGAAAGCACAAAGGCAAAAGCCACGATCAGCATCGACTCCATAAAAAACTGCCAGATGAGCTGTACACGCTGCGAGCCTATAGCCTTACGGATACCTACTTCCTTTGCCCGCTTTTCGGACCGGGCCGTGCTCAGGTTCATGAAGTTAATACAGGCCAGCAACAATACAAACACGCCGATAATGCCAAACATCCACACAAACTGGATGCTACCGCCGGTGTTGATGCCATTTTTAAACTCCGAGTATAAATGCCATTTGTACATGGGGTGCAGGAAAACGGCGGGCTTAAAATCAGCCCCAATTTTATCGCCCTGGGCGGCTATATTGATCAGCTTAATGTCTTTGATCTTAGCCGATACCTTTTGCCAGTCGGCATTGGGAGCTAATTGCGCGAATATCTGCCATGAATTATTGCCCCAGCGGGTCGCGGCATTTTTAAGCCAGGGCATGCTGGTCATGTACAAATCCCAGGGTGCAAAAAAGGTAATATCCTTAAACTGGGTATTATTGGGCATATCTTCATAAACGCCGGTTACTTTAACCACCCATTGGTTGTCAATTTTCAGCGTTTTATCCATCGGATCAGCATCTCCAAAAAGTGTTTTCGCTAATGATGCATTAATGACGATAGATGAAGGGTCTTTTAATCCGCCGCGCGTACCTTTGATCATTTTAAGGGTAAGCATATCAGGCATTTCGGGCTGCACGTAATTGCCCAGTTGGGTAAACTTCTTATCGCCATAAGTGATAATGTGCTCCTGTGTCCAGGTAGAAAGCACTACATGTTTAAAGTCACTTTTGTATGATTCGCGCAACTTTGTACCCAATGGAATGGGCATAGCCGTCTGGCTGCCAACTTCGCCGTTAAAGGTCTGATGCTGCCAAACCTGTACAAGCCTGTCGTAGTTGGCAAAGTACTTATTATAGGAAAGCTCATCCCAGATCCATAAACTAATGAGCATCACCACTGCCATGCCAACCGACAGGCCAGCCACATTAATAAAGCTGTGGACCTTATTTTTGATGAAGTTACGCCAGGCAATTTTTAAATAGTTCTTGATCATGATTTTTTAAAATTCTAAAATCTAAACACTTAAACTCTAAAAACTAATTTCTAAATCCGAAATCGAGCATCTCAATTCCGAAATCAAGCTCATTCGCTCCTTAAACTCTTCACCGGGTTTATCAGCGCCGTTTTCGCTGCCTGGAAACTTACCGTTGCCAGGGCTATCAATATGATCATCCCTCCCGAAAGGGCGATCATCCATAATTCAATACTGGTATGATAGGCAAAACCCTGCAGCCACTTGTTCATGGCGTACCAGGCTATAGGCGAAGCAATAACCAGGGCAATAAATACCAGTACCAAAAATTCAGATGATAACAGGTTGAAAAGCGACCCAACACTGGCGCCTAATACCTTGCGGATGCCGATCTCTTTTACCCGTTGCTCGGCAGTAAACATAGCTAAACCTAAAAGCCCCAGGCACGAAATAAAAATAGCCAGGAAAGCAAACGCGTTAGCCAGCTTTCCTACTATCTGTTCGCTGCGGTACAGCTTCTGATATTCCTCATCAGAGAAATAATAATTAAACGGGAACGCAGGGTTGATCTGTTTGCACAGCGTTTCCAGGCTGGCCAGGGCCTGTTTGGTTTTACCCGGCTCTGTACGGATAAGTAAATTACCATAGGTACCGTTTTTACCCAGCCAAATGATCAAAGGGTTGATCTGCTCGTGCATGGAATCGAAATGAAAATCCTTAACCACGCCAATGATAGTACCTTTATTATCCCATAAGGTTAATGATTTACCTATAGGATTAGTGTAGCCTATTCTTTTTAAAGCCGTTTCATTGATTATGTAGCCGGCGGTATCTGTAGGAAAATCTTTGGAGAAATCGCGCCCGGCTGCCATCTTTAATTTTAGTGTGCTTATATAATCATAACCAACAGCGCTTTGGTTAAACCTGATCCGGAGATCGGGGTCTTTCCCGGCCCAGTCAACACCAACTGTTCCACTGGTTATTTGTGTAGGTCTCGCGCCCGAAACACTGACCGCCTGGATCCCCGGCATTTTTAAAGCTTCCTGTTTAAACAGATCATATTGTGATGAAAGCTCGCCATCTACCGGTATAAAAATGAGATTCTCCCGGTCATAACCTAAATTGCGCGATTGAATAAAGTTCATTTGCCGGGCCACCACAATAGTAGCCGTTACCAGTACTACAGAAAGCACAAACTGAAAAACCACCAATCCTTTTCGGAACAAGGTGGTACCAGCTTCCAGTTTAAGAGTACCCTTTAAAACCGTAACCGGATTAAATGACGACAGGAACAGGGCAGGATAGCTACCGGAAACAAGACCGGTAATAAGCGTAAGCGAGATAAGTTTTAGCCAAAACCCGGTTTGATCAAATGGCAGTGCAATTTGTTTTTGGGTTACCTGGTTAAACAAAGGCAGCAGTAAAACCAATAGTATTAAGGAAATGGCTACCGCAAGCGTAGTAACAAATAACGATTCGCCGATGAATTGTTTGATCAGTACCGACCGTACCGCACCAACAACTTTCCGTACGCCAATCTCGCGGGCTCTTTTTACCGACCGTGCCGTGGTGAGGTTCATAAAATTGATACAAGCTATCAATAAAATAAAAACAGCCACAATACTAAACAGATTTACATATTCAATACGCCCGGCACTCAGTTTACCGTCTTCAAAAGTACCGTGAAGATACTCCTGATCATGGCGTTGTATAGCTAACTCAACTGTAAAAGTCCCTTTCTTTTGGCTCTTGTTATAGTTGTCCAGAAAGTGGGTTATTTTTTTCTCAAACAAAGCAGGGTCAGCATCAGCGCGAAGCATAATGCTGGTGTAAGGCCCGTTATTGTTCCAGTCTTTTGAACTCGGGTTTTCCTCAAGGAAGGCATACCAGTTCATTACATATTCAAATTTATTAGAGGCGTTGGCAGGTACATCATCAAATACCGCCGTTATTTTTAAATCTTTTTTATTTTCATAGCGTATGGTTTTACCTATGGCGGCTTCAGGGCTTCCAAAAAAGTCGCGGGCCATTTTACGCGATATGGCTAAACTAAGCGGTGAATTTAAAGCGGCTTTAACCGTACCCTGTAAAAGCGGATAGCTGAACATTTTGAAAAAATCGTCGCCGGCGGCCGCGCCATCCAGTTTTAATATTTTATCCCCAGCCTTAAAGGTACCTTGCTCGTAATAAGTGGCATTAACAGCATATTCAACCTGCGGGAGCACCTTTTTCATCTCATCGGCCAAAACACCAGGGGTGCGGAATTGCCCTGAAATTTTATGATCAAAATACCGGCGCTCGTATACATTATACAAGCGGGATTTATTTTTATGAAAAGCATCAACACTTAACTCATTCTGCACCCAAAGCATAATAAGCAGGCTACAAGCCAAACCAATGGAAAGACCGGCGATGTTTATAAATGTATGTGCCTTGTTTCTGAGCAGATTACGCCAGGCAATTTTTAAATAATTCTTGATCATATTAAAAGCTTGTATTGTTGCGTCTTCCACTTAGGCTAAAATATTGTGCCATTTATTTAACCTTTTATAAATCAATTAGTTAAATAACAAAAACAACTCATACTGTTCGAATCCGTACAGGTGGTGTTCGCTTTTATGCGGATGTATACCGAAATAAATTTTATCCGTAGTAACATATAGTACACATAAAGCGTCATAGCTACTTAACGTAATCCGTTTAAACCGGGAATGTGCCAAATTCACAATTACGCCCCTTGTTTTATATTTTTTAAAGGCAAAATACTAATATTGCTCTATGACTGATCTCAAACCATTTTCAACACTGCTGTTAGCCTGTGCGTTAACGGCAACTCTCATCCCATCGTACGCCCAACAGGCGCCGAAACCGGACGATCCGGAAATGAAAATTTATCGTGCAGTACCAACCAAGGTTAACGACCTGGTACATACCAAACTCGATGTACGTTTTGATTATAAGAAACGTTACCTGTACGGCAAAGAGTGGGTTACTTTAAAACCCCATTTTTACCCGACCGACAGCTTAAGGCTTGATGCCAAAGGCATGGATCTTAAAAACATATCAATAGTAAAAAATGGTAAAAATATCCCATTGAAATTTACTTACCAGGATAGCCTTTCGGTAGCCATAAAACTGGATAAGGTTTATCATAACAACGAAAACTATACCATTTACATTGATTACACGGCTAAGCCTAACGAGCTAAAATCAAAAGGCAGCGCCGCTATCAATGATGCCAAGGGTTTATATTTCATCAACCCAGACGGTACCGAAAAGGATAAACCCACACAGATTTGGACACAAGGCGAAACCGAAAGCTCATCGGCCTGGTTCCCGACCATTGATAAGCCAAGTCAAAAAACTACCGAAGAGATCACCATGACCGTGCCCTCCAGGTACGTTACCCTATCAAACGGAAAACTGGTATCACAAAAAACCAATGCCGATGGTACCCGTACCGATTACTGGAAAATGGATCTCCCACACTCGCCATACCTGTTCATGATGGCCGTTGGCGACTTCAAGATCTATAAAGACAAATGGCGCGATAAAGAGGTAAACTATTACCTGGAGCCCAAATATGCTCCTTACGCCAAAGAAATATTCGGATTTACGCCCGAGGTGATCGAGTTTTACTCCAAAACCTTAGGTGTTGATTATCCATGGAACAAATACGCCCAGATAGTGGTACGTGATTATGTAAGCGGCGCTATGGAAAATACTACGGCTACTTTACATGGCGAATACGTACAGGGCACACACCGCGAATTGCTTGATGCATACTACAACGATGGCCGCAGTACCATTGTGCATGAGCTTTTTCACCAGTGGTTTGGCGATTATGTAACCGCCGAAAGCTGGAGCAACCTAACCGTGAATGAATCATTTGCCAACTTTAGCGAAACCCTTTGGGCCGAACATAAGTATGGCAAAGATGCCGGCGACGAGCATAACCATAATGACATGTTAACCTATTTCAGGTCGCCTGAGGGCAAAAACAAGGATCTTGTACGTTTTCATTATGACGACAAGGAAGATGTTTTTGATGCAGTTACCTATCAAAAAGGTGGTCGTATTTTAAATATGCTGCGTAACTATTTGGGCGATGCCGCCTTTTTCAAAGGGCTGGGTATTTACCTCAAAACAAATGCCTTCAAAAATGGCGAAGCCCAGCAATTACGCCTGGCATTGGAAGAAGCCAGTGGTTTAGATCTGAACTGGTATTTTAACCAATGGTATTATGGTGCCGGTCATCCAATTTTAACCATCAGCTATAAATGGGACGATGCTACCAAAACCCAAACCGTTTACCTGCAGCAAAACCAGGATGGCCAAACCTTTAAATTGCCTATGGCTATTGATATTTATGCTGGGGGTAAAAAAGAACGACATAAAGTGTGGATGAATGATAAGGCGGATACGTTAACCTTCCACCTGGCTACCAAACCCGACCTGGTGAATGTGGATGGCGATAAAATTTTGCTGGCTAAAAAAACCGACAATAAAAGTATAGAGGAGTTCTCCTACCAGTACTTTAACGCACCTTTGTATATGGACAGGTTTGAGGCCATTGAAGCTGCTGCCACCAATCAAAAGGAAAAAGCTAATCAAAAAATTATCATAGCCGCTTTAAAAGACAAATACTATGGCTTGCGTATCAAAGCTATCAGGGCATTGAACCTCACCAATGACGATATCCGAACCGCGGCACAACCTGTATTGGCTTCATTGGCACAAACCGATGATAATAACCTGGCCAAAGCAGCAGCTATCTCCGCTTTAGGTAAGTTAAATGCTTCTGGTAATATAACCTTGTTCAAACAGGCCCTTAACAGCGAGTCATACGCGGTGCAGGGAGCCGCATTAACGGCGCTTAGCCAGGTGGATGCACCCGAAGCCTTAAAACAAGCCAAAGCATTCGAGAAAGATAATAAAGGCGCTTTAACAACCGCTATATTTAGCCTGTACGCCACAAAAGGAGGAACAGCCGAATGGCCTTATGTATTTGATACCTTTAAAAATGGTACTATTAACAATAAGTTCGCCAGCGTAAGAGTATTTGCCGATATGATTGGCAGGGTTGAAAAGCCGGAATATGCTCAACAGGGTATTGCTGAACTTAAAGAGTTTGGTATTAAATATAAAATGTACGGTGCCGACAAATTTATAGCGACCACAATGCAAACTATCAAAACACAACGTACACAGTTAAATGATACCGCATCGGCCACTGCCGCAGATAATGTAGCTAAGGAACTTGGTGGTGCTGATGTTAAATAATCTCACTGCTATTTAAACAAAAAGGCCGCCATTTTATGGCGGCCTTTTTGTTGTTTCATCCCCCACGTCATTGCGAGGCACAGAGGAAAAGCCTCACCCAACCCTCTCCAAAGGAGAGGGCTTTAAAATACTTTTTTGAAGTCTCCCCCTTTGGGGGAGATTTAGAGGGGGCTTCTGCTTCGTACCTCGCAATGACGCGCAGAAAGGAATGCTCTTGTTGGAATTATATTTAATGTACTAATGTACCCACGGCTTCGCCCTGGGCTATTTTCATGAAATTACCTGATTGGTTCATATCAAACACAATAATTGGTAGTTTATTTTCGCGGCAAAGAGTGATGGCGGTCATGTCCATTACGTTGAGGCCTTTATCATAAACTTCCTGGAATGAGATCTCGTCGTAACGTGTAGCTGATGGATCTTTCTCCGGGTCGGCAGTGTATATACCATCAACCCGTGTACCTTTCAGTACCACATCGGCTTTAATTTCAATAGCACGTAGTGAAGCTGCTGTATCGGTAGTAAAATAAGGATTACCTGTACCGGCGCCAAATATCACAATTTTGCCCACCTCTAAATGGTGCATGGCACGACGGCGAATATAAGGCTCACAGATCTGTTCCATCTTTATGGCCGATTGCAGGCGTGTTTCCACCCCAATGCTTTCCAGCGCGTTTTGCAGCGCCATGCAGTTAATTACTGTGGCCAGCATACCCATGTAATCAGCCTGGGCACGTTCCATACCCGATTTCTCGGCACTTAATCCTCTGAAAATATTACCGCCACCAACAACAATCGCAATTTCAATACCTGCATCATATACGTTTTTAATGTCATGGGCATATTGCAATACCTGGTTGTTATCAATACCGTATTGCCTTGCGCCCATCAGCGATTCGCCCGAAAGTTTGAGTAAGATTCTTTTATACTTCATCTGGTGTGGTTTGTTATGAATAGAAATAGATGTAATAGGAATAGACAGAACCTGCTTGCGTTTATATCATGAATTGATAAAGCTCTGTTCATATAATGGGTAGTTCGGCAAAAATAAAGAATAAAAGCCAGTGTTAAAATTTTATGTTGTCTTTGTTAAAAAAATAGACACGAATTAGCTCCAATTTTTTCGAATTTCACAAATAACAAGGCAATTCGTGTAATTCGCCTCAATTAGTGTACTTAGTGCTTACTCCCTTCAGTATAGTGTCTTTCACCTCAAACTCCGCATCAAAAACAACCAAATCGGCATCAAAGTTTTTCTCAATTTTACCTTTTTTGGTTTGCTTGGCTAATTGCGCCGGATATAAAGATGCCATGTTTACCGCCTCGGCCAGGTCAATACCTACCTTTTTTACACAATTTTCAACCGCCTTTAACATAGTTAAGGTAGAGCCAGACAGCGTACCATCGGGCATAGTGTAACGGTCGCCCCTTAATTCATGCTGATAAGCGCCTTCTTTGGTGGAGGTAACCGCATCCGTTATTAAAAAAAGCTTATCACCCAGTTCGCGTTTAGCCAAGCGGATCATCGCAAAATCAACATGGATGCCATCAGCCACCACGCTGGTATATGGCCGCTCTTCAAAAATAGCAGGGATATAACCCGGCTCACGATGGTGCATCTGCGGCATGGCGTTAAACAGGTGAGTTACCGCCTGTACCGGTTTATTTAAAAATGATTTCCCTTCGGCATAAGTAGCATTGCTGTGGCCTGATGAAATAATGATACCCTGGTTAAACAGGTAATCGATCACTTCCTGATCCTGCAGCTCGGGCGCTATGGTGATCATTTTTATCACGCCATCGGCACGTTCCAACCAGCCCTTCACTTCGGCCAGGGTAGCTTTCTTGATAAATTTTTCCGGGTGTGCCCCCTTTTTTGCCGGATTCAGGTAAGGCCCTTCTAAATGGAGACCCCAAAAAGCGCCTTTACTTTGCGCACGGTATATTTTAGCGGCCTCAATTCCGGTCTCTACTATATCATTGGTATTGGTACCAATGGTAGCAAACACGCCGGTGGTTCCCTGTTTCAGCAGGTCGTTTTCCAACTGCGCCAACGCCTCAACCGTGGGTTTACCTGCAAACAGCTGTCCGCCGCTGCCGTATATCTGCAAATCGATAAATCCGGGAGCAAGGTAGTTACCCTGCAGATCCTTCTTTACAGCATCCTGCGGAATGGCAGTATCTGCAATAACATCAATGATCTGGCCATCTGAAATTAAAACGGCTTTACCTTCGGTGATCTGGCCACCAGAAATCAGTTTTAGATTGTGAAGCGCTGTTATCATATAACTGTTCTATTTTACCAAACCGTCATTGCGAGGTACGAAGCAATCTCTAAACTATACAGAGCGGCTCTGCAAATCGGGGATTGCTTCGTACCTCGCAATGACGCGTGGATTTTTATGACAAAAAAAATCCCCCTCGTTAAAACGAGGGGGATAAAATATTTAAGCTCCTAAAGCTACTCGCTTAAAGGCGGTTACTGTTAACCCCTTTTCAACAGAGCTCAGGAACTGAGCAACGCTTTTGGATGAATCTTTTACAAACTCCTGGTTTAACAGGGTTGAGTCTTTGTAGAATTTGTTCAGCTTACCTAAAGAGATTTTTTCAACCATTTCTTCTGGTTTGCCTTCTGCACGGATCTGATCTTTAGCGATCTCTAATTCGCGCTCAACAGTAGTAGCATCAACACCGTCTTTATCAACCGCGATTGGGTTCATAGCGGCAATTTGCATTGCTACGTCTTTACCAGCTTCGTCGGCACCTTCAGGGTTGGCATTTAAAGCAACCAGTACACCTAAACGGAAGTTACCATGTACATAAGCGATAATTTTTTCGCCTGTGATCACTTCTAATTTAGATACACCAATCTTTTCGCCTATTTTACCTGTTTTGTCGATAACCGCTTCACCAATAGTAGTGGTGGTAGCATCAACATCTATAGAAAGGGCATAAAGCTCTTCGATACTTTTGGGTTGGTTTTCAACTGCTTTGTTTGCAATTTCATTTGCAAAAGCAATAAATTCAGCATTTTTAGCCACGAAATCAGTTTCGCAGTTAAGCTCAACAATAACGCCGGTTTTACCATCAGCAGAAGTGCGTGAAATAACAACGCCTTCGTTTGATTCCCTGTCCTGACGGCTTGCTGCAACTTTAGCGCCTTTTTTTCTTAAAAAATCGATAGCTGCTTCAAAATCACCGTTAGTTTCGGTTAATGCTTTTTTGCAATCCATCATACCGGCACCAGTTTGCTGGCGCAGTTTGTTTACGTCGGCTGCAGATATTTGTACTGTAGACATCTTTATTAGTTTTAAGTAGTGAGTTTTAAGTTATCAGTTGGCCGCTAAATTAGAGCCTCACTATAACCTGTAACTATTTTTATTATTAAAATTATGGGTCGTGAATTGCAGATATAAAAGCTTATAACTCACAACCTCTAAAAGTTAAAAGTCGTAAGTATGAAGTCCAAAGTCTAAATACTTCAGACTCGCGACTCCGTACTTACGACTTCAATATTACTCTTCTGTTTCGGCAGCAGGAGCTTCGGTATCGGCATCAGCTACAACGTCTGCTACTTCAGCAGTTTTGCGGGCTCTTTTACCACCTTCAGCTCTGTCAGCTACTTCAGGAGCATCAGCTTTTGCTTTAGCAACAGCTGCTTCTTTTTCAGCTTCGTCTTCTTTCTCACGTTTGCGTTCGTCCAAACCTTCTTCGATAGCTTTGATGATAATGCTGGTGATCAATGAAATTGATTTGGTAGCATCATCATTCGCAGGGATCGGGAAATCGATGTTTGAAGGATCAGAGTTGGTATCAACCATAGCAAATGTAGGGATGTTCAACTTTAATGCTTCAGAAACCGCGATGTGCTCTTTCTTAACGTCAATCAGGAATAATGCTGCAGGTAAACGGTTCAAGTCAGAGATACCACCTAAAAGGGTTTCTAATTTGATACGCTCACGCTGAATCATCAGTCTTTCTTTTTTAGAAAGGTTGCTGTAAGTACCGTCTTTAGTCAATTTATCGATGTTTGACATCTTTTTGATCGACTTACGTACGGTTGCAAAGTTAGTTAACATACCACCTAACCAACGCTCGGTGATGTATGGCATGTTTACGCTTTTTGCATAATCGGCAACAATATCTTTCGCTTGTTTCTTTGTAGCTACGAATAATACCTTACGGCCTGATTTTACAATTTGTTTTATAGCTGAAGCAGCTTCTTCAACCTTAGTTAAGGTTTTATTTAAATCGATAATGTGGATACCGTTGCGCTCCATGAAAATGTACTGTGACATTTTCGGATCCCATTTGCGGGTAAGGTGACCAAAGTGTACACCTGCATCCAGTAAATCCTGATATGTTGTTCTTGCCATTTTGTTGTCCTCCTTTGATTAACGTTTACTGAATTGGAATCTCTTACGTGCTTTCTTACGACCTGGTTTTTTACGCTCAACCATACGGTCATCACGTGTCATAATACCTTTAGCGCGTAGTGAAGGTTTCTTTTCAGGATCAAGTTCAACAATGGCTTTCGCAATAGCTAAACGAACGGCTTCTGCCTGTCCTTTAATACCACCACCTGCAACATTTACTTTAACATCAAATTTTCCGGTTGAACCAGAAACCTCAGTGCTCTGAGTAACGATGTATTGTAATGGCAATGTTGGGAAGTACTCTTTGTAATCTTTACCGTTTACGATGATCGCACCATTTCCTTCTGAAAGGTAGATGCGGGCAACGGCTGTTTTTCTTCTGCCTGAAGTGTTAGTTGTTGGCATTTTTTTTCTCCTTTAAAATAAAAAGTTAAATGGTTGTTGGGTTTTGTGCTGCATGAGGATGCTCAGAACCTGCATATACATGCAGATTACCAAATAATGCTTTACCCAAACGATTTTTAGGTAACATACCACGCACCGCTTTTTCAATTACGCGTGTTGGATGTTTCGCCATTAACTCCTTAGGAGAAATGAAACGCTGACCACCTGGATAACCAGTGTAAGAAACATATTGCTTTGCGCTGAATTTGTTTCCGGTCAACTTTACCTTGTCTGCATTGATAACTATTACATTATCACCGCAGTCTACGTTCGGGGTGAAATCTGGCTTGGTTTTTCCACGGATGATCATGGCGATCTTCGTAGACAAGCGCCCCAAAATCTCGCCTTGTGCGTCAACAACAACCCATTGTTTGTTAACGGTTTTTTTGTTGGCTGAGACAGTTTTGTAACTTAACGTATTCACTTGCTTTAAATTAAATTGTTTAAACGTTTATTATACCCCGCATTTTCGGGACTGCAAAGATACAGCTATTTATGTTATTTACAAATGGTTTTGAGCTTTTTATTAAAGAAGTTATAGCAGTAAAAAACAATGGGCATATTCCTCTCCACGCCTCATTGCCCTAACGCTTTTTAATTATTGAATTAGTGAGTTAGTGAATTATTGATTTTTCTTTTCCCCATTAGCAGATAAGCTTCGGGCGAAAGCGGGCAGAACAATAGTGACCTGTGCGACTGTAAGGACATTGTGACTAGCTTTCCCGCGGGGATACTTTTTAAAGTTTCATAAACATAGTAAAACCGCTTTAAAATTTGTTAAAAAGTGTTAAAATCGATGTTTTCGAGAGATTATGAGCGGTTTTTATGCTGTTTTCGACCAGAAATTTGTTAAAATTTAAGGTTTAAAAAGTTTTGCCGACCAAGATGTCGCTCAAAATTTAACAATCAATTATCCGGGTAGTATTTTAATCGTAACCATATAATTCTATATTAGCACTAACTCTAATTAATAAATCTAATTGACCCTGTTGATTTGCCGCTGTCGCTATGCGCTTGCCTTATGCTTAATGATCCTGAGCGCGAACATCCTGTTGGCACAAACAAGCTCCGTGGACGCCGATTCGCTGGAAACGCAAAGGGACGCCAATGGCATTTTAAGTTCATTTTTTGGAGGCAAAAGCCCTAAAGTAGATACCGGCAAAAAAAAGAAGCCCTCTACCTGGTCGGTATTACCATCAGCAGCTTATAATCCCAGCGTTGGTTTCGCCATTGGGGCCATTACATCGGGCGGTAAGTATTTCGGCAATCCGGAAAATACTACCATGTCTGTCATTAATGCGGGGGCTTATATCTCTACCAATAAGCTTTCTACGTTCGAGTTTAAGCATAACGCATTCTCGTCAGAAAATAGGTGGAACCTGCAGGGGGTGATGCAAATTGGTAAAACTATAGCTAAAGACAACGGTTTGGGCACCGGGCGCCGCAGCTTTGGCGAAGGCGATTTTCATATGGGTGGTCAGCATTATGAAAACAACCCGGATGAGTACCCGGTTCGGTACGTATACATCAAAATTAACGAGCGGATATACCGTAAACTGGCCAACCATATTTATGCGGGCGCTGGTTTAAGCTTTAACTTTTACAGTCATATTGATGACGACCGCAAAAACATACCCATAACAGCTACCCATAATTTCAGGTACAGCATTAAAAACGGTTATTCGCCGGATGCGTATGCGGCCAATGGCATACTGGTTAACTTTCAGTTCAACAACCGCGACCAACCCAACCGGCCGTTCCGAGGCATTTATGCCGATGTTATTTTAAAGGAAAATGAAACCTGGCTCGGCAGCGACCGCAAAGCACTACAGCTAAAAATTGAATTCAGGAAATACTGGAGCCTGTCTGACAGTAACCCCGAGAAAGTTTTGGCCTTCTGGCATTGGGCTAACTATCTGCTTAGCGGATCCTTGCCTTATCTTGATCTCCCAGGCACGGGTAGCGATGCTTATGGCCGTATTGGACGGGCCTTTATTATTGGGCGTTTTAAAGGGCTCTCATTTGTATATAACGAGATGGAATACCGCTTCCCGATCACGGACAATAAACTCCTAAGCGGCGTTACTTTTGTAAATATCGAATCGGCCGACAATCAACGCAACATCAAACTGCTTAGGTATTGGGAGCCGGGAGCTGGAGTAGGGTTACGGTTGCTGTTTAACAAATACACCCGCTCCAACCTATGTATTGATTATGGCAGAGGCAGCTATGGCTCAAGTGGCTTTTTCTTAGGTCTTAACGAGGTATTTTAATACAAAGGTTGGCTTAGAGTCGCCTTTCTTGTAATGCCTGGAATCTGGTAAAAGAAAAGGGGTGCAAAAATTTGCATCCCTTTTCTTTGTATACCATCTTAAATCTTACTTAGTCTTGGTAAAGTGTAGCTAAACCGCCATCGTGATGATGAACAGCTGGAGTTGAAAACCTTGAACCTTTAGTAAATGCGCCAAAGATCACGAGTAAGCCACCCATAATTACCTGCGGCCAAAATGTGATGTGAGCGTAATCATATATCCATGGTGAGCAAAACAGGAATGAGCCGCCCAGTACATCCAAAAAGAAGTGCATTTGCAAAGGGAATTGTTTAATAAAACCAAACTGGTGATTACTAAAAATCGCCATGATCAACTGAAACCATCCTAAGATCATGGGTAACAATAAAGCTGCTCCTATTTTATGACCTTCAAAACCAAATAACCACGGTGAAGTCAGTAATACAATAGCGATCACGTAGTTAAAAGCCGCATAAAGTGTTGGTGAAATAAAACTTTTCATTTTAAACGAATTGTATAATTTATCTGTATAAATAGTATATGTATCAAAAACTGTGTCAAAGCTAAGAAATTATGCAGGCATTTGGTACTAAAATGTGCATAATATAAAAAGCTATTATCAATTTAAATAAGCTATCTTTAATCAGTTGCTATAAAAACCGATCAAAGATATTGCGTTTTTGAATTAATGCAACCATTTTCTGCATTAAACCGGGCATCAACTGAATCGTCCCGAAAAAACACCTCAGTCAACAGTACTTTTTAACAGATGTAAATATCTGCATCCTGTTATAAAAAAACATTAAAAAACATAAAACTATGAGCAAGGACAGGCAAGCTATTAAGGAAAAAAAGAAACCCGCGGCCGAAGGCAGCAAAAAAGCACCCTCAGATTATCAATCAGGAAAAAAAGATTCTGTAAAACCTATTACTGAAGGCGGTAAAAAGAAAAAATAGCCCGCAAAACACAAAAACCTTTCATATATAACTATGAAAGGCTTTTTGCGGATAAGGTTAAGGATATTATTTTCTTGTTGTAGCCCATCGGTTTTTAAGCGCGATGCAACATTCAATATTATTTGAGTGTAAAGGGCGCTGCAACCTTATTATCTATTAGATGTACTGCATCGGTTTTCAGGATACTCCCATCGCTAAAAGTAATAGGAGAAGTGCCCCGACCCCATTTGCCTGTATTGTGCGCAATCAGGTTAATTTTTCCCTTATTCTGATCGGCTCCGATGACTCCCACTTTATCTGGCCCGGGCTTACCTGATTTATCATCATTAGCTAAGGTAAAGCTAATTGGTACAGAGTATTGAACCCTAACGGCTTTACCGTTTTGTAGGCCCGGCTTCCATTTAGGTGATATCTCCAATACCCGCTCGGCTTCTGCATCAATAGTTTCACTAAGACCACGGGTAATTTTGATATTTGATAATGCCCCATCAGGTTCTACAATAAAGGTGACAATAACCCGTCCTTTGATACCTTTTTCACGGTCGGCTTTTGGATATTTTACATTCTCACCCAGGAATTTTCCAAAGGCTTCCAGGCCACCTGGAAATTCAGGCACTTGTTCAACTGAGGTAAATACAGTATTGGTATCCTCATTTGCAGGTTTGGCAGCAACATCATTTAAGGTAAAACTGATCGGAACGGTATATTGAACCCTTACTTTTTTATGATTTTCGATACCGGGCTTCCATTTAGGCGACAATTTCAATACCCTGACGGCTTCGGCGTCTATTGTTCTACTAACACCTCTTAATACTTTTAATCCTGATAGGGAGCCGTTTTTTTCTACCACGAAGGTTACAATAACCCTTCCCTGTGTGCCGTTCTCACGATCGGCTTTGGGATACTTGATAGTTTTACCTAAGAATTGACCAAAGGCATCAAGCCCACCTGGAAATTCCGGTACTTTTTCAACAGATGTATATACAGTGCCTTTTTTTCTGACAGTATCTATTCCAATTTCGTGAATGGCGCGGGGGATCTCTTTTTTTTCTAACGGCTTGTCTTCACGAAGCGCATCACTTAAAAAACCCGGTGTCGCAGGTGTAGTAAATAGTTGGTGAGCGCTATTATTGATAACAGAAACCGGTTTGCTATTATTAATAGTTGCTGATGATAAAATAAGCATCAATATAAACAGAGGAGCAGAAAGACCATACTTAATGAGCGATATGCGCTGTGATTTATTTTTTTGTAACATGATAATACGCTGTTTTAATAAACTGTGATTAAAAAATGGATTAACCAGCTGATGCGCCGGTGATTCAAACGTTTGGCTCAGCAGTAATAAGGCGTATTCGGCTTTGTTGGTGCCAGCTTGTACAGCCTGCCTGTCGGCAATGTATTCATGAATGTGTTTAATAGCGAAACGGTACATATATACTACCGGATTAAACCAGTTAACGATCATTACCAGTTCAATCAGCATTACATCGGCCGAGTGCCATTGCTGTGCATGAACCTGCTCATGAGCCTCAATGATGGTATTATTTGAACTCGCCTCATCCAGCCGTACCGTACCAAAAAAAGAGTAAGCGGCAGTTGCCTGCGGTTGGTTGATCACTCTTTTTAATTTGATAAGCTGCCAGGTGAGCCTTACCGATAAAAACAATATACCCGTGCCATACAAAACGGCCAGTATCTGACCAATACTAATGCGACTGGCGGCAACCGGTTTAAAACTGTAAATGATTACGGGGCTGCTGTATATGGTATATTTTACCTGCTGTGTAATAAACAAATTTTGCACCCAATCTGCCTGGATCATTGGTATAACGAACGATAGTAACGCGGCCGTTACCAGGTAGATGCGGTTAAGCTGAAAAAAGGTTTCTTTGCGCAGCAGTAAAACATAAAATACATAAAACAGTACCAGGTAAATATTTACCAGTAATAAATATTGCCACCAGCTCATAACTATTGGTCTTTAAGTTTTTCAATCAGTTTCATAATGGCATCAGCCTCTTTCAGGTCTATTTTTTCCTTTTTTACAAAAAAGGATAACATCCGGTTCACCGAGTTGTCAAAGTAACCACTCAATAACTTATCGGCAGCAAAGTTCTGGTATTGATCTTTGCTTACTACAGGATGATATTGATGGCTTTTACCAAATGCCTCATGCCCTACAAAACCCTTTGTTTCCAATATCCTGATAATAGTTGACACCGTGTTATAAGCAGGTTTTGGTTCGGGTAGCTGATCGATCACATCTTTTACATACCCTTTCTCCAATTGCCATAATACCTGCATAATTTGTTCTTCGGCGCGCGTTAATTCTTTAATTTCCATAGTACGTGAGTAAATTTTCCTGATGCATTAACCAACACTGCATCAAATTATCCAATTGGTTAATCTAAGTTAGATACTATAAATCAAAATAACAACTAAAGTTTTAGTTTTTATTTTTTATCCGCTTTATTGTGCATCTTCGTTAAGTACTTTCATACCTATTATAAATGAATATAACTTTTCATGGCGCCGCCCGTAATGTTACCGGCAGCAAACATCTGATCCGCCTTAAGGACGAAACAACCATTTTATTGGATTGCGGCATGTTCCAGGGCATGGGCGAACACTCGGAAGACCTAAACGAACATTTTGGCTTCAACCCCAAGAAAGTAAATTATCTGGTACTCTCACACGCGCATATCGATCATTGCGGATTGATACCGCGCCTGGTGGCCGAAGGTTTCACTGGTCCTATCTTTTGTACATCAGCCACGATGGATCTCGCAAGGATCCTTTTGCTTGATTCGGCACATATACAAATGCAGGACGTCGCCTACAATAATAAGCACCGGGCCCGTAAAGGTCAGCCATTATTGGAGCCTCTGTACACCGACGAGCAGGCGATGGCAGCCCTGCGATTATTTAAAATTGTTGAATACCACGAAGAATACGAAATAACTCCCCGGGTAAAACTCACCTTTACAGATGCCGGGCATATCTTGGGCAGTGCTGCGGTACATTTAGCTATCCTGGAAGATGGCAAGACCACCCATATTACTTTTAGTGGTGATGTAGGCCGCTATGACGATATGTTACTGAACGATCCAGAAACATTTGAGCAGGCAGATTATATTTTGCTGGAATCAACCTATGGTGATTCACTCCATAAGGAGCAGGGGCCTATTGAAGATGCCCTGCTGGATATTATCAAACAAACTTGCGAGATCAAAAAAGGGAAAGTGATCATTCCGGCATTCAGCGTTGGCCGTACCCAGGAATTATTGTATGCCCTAAATGCATTGGAACTAAGGGGCGTATTGCCAGATATTAATTATTATGTAGATAGTCCGCTATCGCAAAAAGCAACCGAGGTGCTGATGAATCACCCGGAAGTGTATAACAAAGGAGTAAAAGAGGTTTTAAAAACCGATGCCAATCCTTTTGGCTTTAAAGGTTTACGTTTTATACAATCAACAGAAGAATCAAAGGCCTTGAACAACGACCAGCGCCCTTGTGTTATCATCTCCTCATCTGGAATGGCCGAGGCTGGCCGGGTAAAGCATCATATTAAAAATAACATCAATAATGATAAGAATACTATTTTAATGGTAGGCTACTGTGAGCCGAATTCACTGGGCGGGCACCTGCTTAATGGCGACCACCAAGTGCATATATATGGTGAATTGTATGAAGTAAAGGCCGAGGTAAAATCAATCAGATCCATGAGCGCTCATGGTGATTATGAAGACCTATTACATTTTCTGGCCTGCCAGGATGTTGAAAAAGTTAAAAAGATATTTTTGGTTCATGGTGAATATGAAGTACAACAGCACTTTAGCAATAAGCTGAAAGATGCAGGATTTAAGCAAGTAGAAATACCATTCCAACATCAAAAGATAGAGTTGGAATAGTATCTAAATTGTCATTCTGAGCGGAGCGAAGAATCTATCTGCTACCAGAGCATGTTGAAGATTAGATTCTTCGCTCCGCTCAGAATGACAATTTTTTTTAATTAGCCGGCTGTACCTTAGGCAATGCCTTTCTTGGTATCATTTCGGCACGCTCCGATGTATTGTAAACAAATGATGCGATGATGGTTGCGGCTTGTTTCAGATCGTCTTCTATCAACCGGTCATAAGTATCCTGATTACTGTGGTGCGTGCGTGTACCATAATCAATAGCATCCTGTATAAATTGAAAGCCTGGAATACCAACCGCATCGAACGACTGATGATCGGTACCGCCAGTGTTGCGGATGGTTATTGTAGTAGCGCCCAGATCTTTAAAAGGCTCCAGCCATGTTTTGAATATAGGGCCGGCTGCGGAATCGCCCTGCAAATAAATACCACGTATTTTCCCTGTACCATTGTCCAGGTTATAATAGGCTGATAATTTAGCTTGTTCTGGTTTCAATTGCATCGTTTTAGGATCCCCAAAATGATTCAATACATATCCACGTGATCCGAATAAACCTTGCTCTTCCGAACTCCATAGTGCTATACGGATGGTGCGTTTTGGTTTAAAGTTGATGGCTTTTAAAATGCGCATGGCTTCCATCATTACCGCGCTGCCTGCGGCGTTATCCGTGGCACCGGTGGCAGCATGCCATGAATCCAGGTGGCCTCCTATCATAATTACCTGGTCTTTTAATTTTTTATCCGTGCCCGGAATTTCGGCAACTACATCATAACCTTGCAGATCGTCAGTTAAAAACTGGGTTTTGATATCGGCCTCCAACTCCACTTTCTGACCGGCCTTTACTAAACGTAATATCCGCTGATAGTCTTCACTGCTGGTTTCCAACTCAGGCAATACCGCTTTCGCAGTATCTGCATATGATGCGCCATTGGTGGTAAATACCGTACCATCGGTTCCGCGGGCCTGGCTCAATATCAGTGCCGCTTTTTCATCATGTATAAATGCTCTTAAAGTAGTTTGAAAAGCACGCAACTTACGCATAGCGGCAAACTGGGGCGAGTTGGCATCAAATTGCCGGCGCCCTTCGGCTGGTTGCATAGTAGCATTGGCCATTTCGGCAAGTTCTTCGTCTGTATAGCGGGCCGCATCTACCTTAAAACTACGCTCAACCAGTGGCTTGATATCAAATATAACCACCTTACCCTGCAGCTTACCTTTATATTGATCTAACTCTGCAGCCGAATCAGCCTTTACTATTGTAACATCTCCCTTGATCAAGCCACCTGTGCCTGGCGTCCAGGCTTTCGGGATAGCAATAATGGCATGGTAATAGGGCAATGTGATGGCGGCATAGTTTTTTTGAACTTCCCAGCCTTTGCCAAATTTGCCCCAGGCTTCCAGTTTGGCGTTGGCCAGTCCCCAGGTTTTCAATTGGTTAACCGCCCAGTTCTGCGCCCGCTTTAAGCCGGGTGAGCCTGCTAAACGCGGCCCGGAAACATCTGTAAGATAAAACGCGGTTTCCATTACTTTGGAGTGGTTTAAGCCCTCCTCACGGATCTTTTGAACAATGGCTGGGTCAACGGTTTCCTGTGCGAATACAGGTAAGGTAATGCCTACAGAAACGAGGCATGAAAAAAGTAGTTTTAATTTCATGAATAATAAATTATGTGATCAGTCAATAACAAATCTATCTATTAATCATTAGAAAAAACAGTACCTCAATCCTAACAAATTTGTTACAAGTGATTGCTTTAGAACCGACAAGCCATTCTATTAAAAAGTGACTTCTAACAATAAATTTACCATCATTTTACCATGAAGAAGGACTCCTATTATTTAATTACTTATTTTAGCTAATAAATCATCAGTATGCAATACTTCAATCCTAAAGCATTAAAATCAATATTTCTGTTAGCCATAGCTTTTATTATCTGTAACAGCGCTTATGCGCAAACATCAGCGGCTACAACCACCCCTACTAAAGCGCCTGCCACCACTGTTACCGGTGCGACCGCTTACATTGATAAGTTTTTTAAAACATATGAAAAAGATGGTACTTCAAGGGCTATCATCAATATTTTTAAAACCAACCCATTAGTTGATTCCACCAGTTTGCGTGGATTAATAGCCAAAATTGATACCACCCGTTCTTTGATCGGCCTGTATATCGGCAAGGAACTGATTGTACAGCGCAAGGCATCAAACAGCCTGATATTATACAGCTACCTGGTAAAACATCAAAACCAACCGGTACGCTTTACCTTTATGTTTTACAAGCCCAAAAATGATTGGGTAATATATCGCTTGTATTTTGACGACCAGGTTGATAATGAACTGGAAGAATCGGCCAAAATAAACGGGAAAACACAATAGAGCTTAAAGCGGAAAGCTAAAGGCCCAAAGCTTCTTCAGTTTTGGGCCTTTTTCATTATTTCTCATTAGCTTTAAGCTTTTTACCTTAGGCTTTCAGCTCTTCAGTCTACCAAAATATTTTCACCAAATTTTTGTGATACGGTAGTACTTTCCTTGCCGCTGATACTGATCACCAGTGAATTATCATAAGGTATTTTTTCCAGCAGCTTGATGTTGGTACCTATACCTATATCTAATTTTTGCAGATATTGTAAAAACGAACTGCTGGTATCTTTTACAGCTGCTACCCTGCAGGTGTCTCCTGTTTTCAGATCGGCTAAGGTTACGGAATAAGGTTTGGGTACCTTACCATTTGCTTTTGGGATGGGGTCACCATGCGGATCATATTCTGGAAAACCCAGAAATTTATCCAACCTGTCGGCCAGGGTAGCATCACTGATGTGCTCCAGTTCTTCAGCAATATCATGGATCTCATCCCAATGATACCCTAATTTTTCCAACAAGAACACCTCCCAAAGCCGATGACGGCGCACAATCAGCACCGCGTCTTTTAAACCAACCGGGGTCAGTTTTACACCTTTTTTCTTGTCGTACTCTATTAACTGCTTATCGGTCAGCTTGCGAATCATATCCACTACCGATGCCGGGTTGTTCTTTAACGACTCTGCAATAGCGGTAGGCGTTATCTTAAAATTAAGTTGCTGACTAAGCCGATAAATTGATTTTAGGTAATTCTCTTCTGATAATGTGTACATCCACCTTTATGATTACACACAAACATAGCTAAAATCATTTCGTTTATTATAAAATTAGTCTTATCTAATTTTATATATTTAATTAATCAAATTATTTAAATATGTTTGCATAAATTTATGTTATATGCGGGTACTACTTTTACTTTTTATATTATTGATAACTAATCAGCTTTTTGCTCAAAATGGCATTTTAAAGGGTCGTATTACTGCCAATAATGAACCCTTATCATACGCGTCGGTGAGCATTAAAGGGCTTGGGAGAGGCGCAAGCACCAATACTAAAGGCTATTTTGAGATCAAAAACATCCCTCCGGGCACCTACGGCATTACCATTACCAGCATCGGCTATGAAGCCGACACCATCCGCATCACCATTAACAACGATGAACCGGTTATAAAAAACGTAACCCTGAAAGAAAAGCCATCAAAACTCAACGAAGTGGTTGTAACCGGCGTATCACGGGCCACGCAGCTACGCAGCAACCCGGTTCCTATAACGGTAATGGGTAAAAAAGAGATCGAACAGCATGTCAATAACAATATCATTGATGCTATTGTCAAAGGCGTACCAGGTGTAAGCGCAGTTACCACCGGACCTAATATCTCCAAACCTTTTATCCGTGGCCTCGGCTATAACCGGGTTTTAACTTTGTACGATGGTATCCGACAGGAAGGCCAGCAATGGGGCGACGAACACGGTATCGAGATAGATCAGTACGGTATTGGTCGCGCCGAAGTGGTAAAGGGTCCAGCCAGTTTAACTTACGGTTCCGATGCGTTGGCTGGTGTGATCAACCTGATTCCCTACATTCCTAATGGCGACGACGGCAAACTCAACGGCGATTTCATAACCGATTACCATACCAACAACGGCATGATCGGTACTTCCGTGGGCTTATCCTACAAGCAAAACAATTGGAAATATGCTTTCCGGGCAACAGCCAAAACGGCGCACGACTACCAGAACAAAATTGATGGCTTTGTTTATAACACCGGTTTCCGTGAATTTAACCTCTCTGGCATTGCCCGGGTTGATAAATCATGGGGTTACTCACAAATTGGCGCTACATTATATGATAACCGGCAGGAGATCCCTGATGGCAGCCGCGATTCGCTCAGTCGCCGTTTTACCCAACAGATCTATGAGGCCGGACAAGACAATATCAAAAACCGCCCTATAGTTTCTAACGACGAATTACATTCTTATTCCATCACCCCTTTACACCAGCGCATACAGCATTACAGGGTATACAACACCAACTCTTTCAAAATTGGGGATGGCAGCATCAATACTTCATTAGGCTTTCAGCAAAGTATTCGCCGGGAATATAACCACCCCACAATCCCGGAGCAGGCAGGGCTGTACGTGGTGCTGAATACCATTAATTACGATGTGCGATATAATCTCCCTTCATTTGGCGGAGTTGAAACTACGGCGGGCATCAATGGCATGTATCAAAGCAACCGCAGTAAAACGGCTACCGATTTTCCAATACCCGATTACAACTTGTTTGATGCCGGGGGTTTCCTGTTTGCCAAGAAAAGCTTTGGCCATATTGATATTTCCGGTGGCCTAAGATATGATACCAGGCACGTCACCTGGAATAATTTTTATGTGGGCACTGATGCGCAAACCGGTTTTGGAAAACAAGTACATCTACCCGATACGGCGGGCGCGAGTTTGCAATTTCCAGCTTTTACGCATAATTACCGGGGCTTTTCGGGCAGTTTAGGCCTTACCTATAATATCAGCGATCGCCTGCTGCTTAAAGCTAATATTGCCCGGGGTTACCGGGCGCCGAATATTACCGAGATTGGTTCAAACGGACTTGATCCTGGTGCACATATCGTTTACCTGGGTAACCGCAGTTTTAACCCCGAATTCAGCCTGCAACAGGATCTTGGGTTTATCGCTTACCTGCCTGATATGGACATTATTGCCGAGGTATTCAACAATAACATCAACAATTATATTTACCAGGCTAAATTGAATGATGCCAATGGTAATCCGGTCATTATTGTACCCGGTAACAGTACCTACCAGTACCAGCAATCAAAAGCCCGCCTTTATGGTGCTGAATTAACGCTAAATCTACATCCCCAAAGTATTAAATGGCTGGCACTTGATAATAGCATATCATACGTAAACGGGTTAAACAAAAACCAGGCGCTCATAGATAAATATGGCGAGGCTGCTAAATACCTCCCTTTTATACCGCCGCTGCATATCCGGTCGGCATTGAGAGCTACTTTGCCAGGAACTTATGGCGTATTTACCAAGCTAAATGCCCGTATCGAGGCCGACGCTTATGCTAATCAGAACCATTTTTATGCACTGGATAATACCGAAACTTTTACCAAAGGATACACCCTGTTTAACGCGGGTCTTGGTTTTACGATTAAAGCAGAAAAGGCAAAAACTTCTTTTTATGAGTTTTTTATACAAGGTGATAATTTATTTGATACCGCATACCAGGCAAACTTAAACCGGTTAAAGTATTTTGAATATTACCAGGCATCGCCCAATGGGCATATGGGTATTTACAATATGGGGCGGAATCTGAGCTTTAAGGTTATCCTGCATTTTTAATCAAAGCCAAAAAACGGGCTCTCATTAATGGAGAGCCCGTTTTTATATATTCAATATTTTTAATTAATGATGGCCATGGTCTCCGTGGCCACCGCCATGGTTTCCGCCGGGACCGTGTCCCCCACCGTGGTTTCCATGATCACCACCCGGGCGTCCGCCACCGTGATTTCCACCCCCCCAGTTGCCATTACCATGTCCGCGATTACCATCCCAATTGCCCCCTCGGTTGCCCCAATGGTTGCCGTTATTGTAGTGTGGACGGGCATAAGTTGTTCTGCGGGCATAGTTACCATGCCAGTAATTGGCATAACGTGCATCACGGCTGTTACGGATGATCACCTGGTCATGACGGCCACGGTAGCCAGCATAATGATCTCTGTAATATCCATGCCTTAACCATGGGTTACGGTCATTGATCACCACTTTATACCCATTATATAAGTTATAGTGACGATAACGCACCGGTAAATAAGCACGGTGTACCCATATATTGTTGTCAAAGTACACATATTGATGGGTTGGTACATCATAATAGGTATCAATATCGGGCATGTAATAATAGTTGGCATAATCGTAACCTACAGGGCCCCAGGCCGGCTGACTGCCAATGTTTACGCCTAAGCTTACGCTTACCTGGGCACTGGAGGTTTTAATTGCAAAGCAGCTTAATAACAATACTGCCGATAAAATGAGCTTTTTCATTATAGATCTTTTAAGTGTTGATAAGGATCATGGTAAAACTTCATTTAACTGAATTAGCAGGCCATGATCACCTATTTTATAACGTTGTTTGAATGTATGACATTATTTACCGCAAAAAGTTTAAATATAATGCTTGTACATTCATTTAAGATAACATTAGTACAAAAAATGGGCCTGCTATCAAGGCAGGCCCGTGATATAAAAATGTAACAATAATAATTAGTTCCTGTGCCCATCGCCATGGTGGTCACGGTGATCATCGTCGCGGTGATCTTCTTTAACGGTTTTGTGTACTACAACCCTCCTACCATTTCCACGGTCACCTCTCCAATGGTTGGTGTATTTAACCTCTTTGCTGTCGCGGATAATGGTTTGGCCACGACGGCCTCTATAGCTTACATATTTCTTCCTGATCACATCATTATGAACCCATGGAGTTGGTTGGTTTACTACTACTTTATAGCTGTGGTAAACATCATAATTGCCAAAGCGAGGAGGCAGAGCGGCGCCATGCACCCATACATTATTATTTAGGTAAACATACTGATGGGCATTAATATCGTAATAAGAGTCTACGTCGGGCAGGTAATAATAATCGGCATGATCATAACCTGTAGGGCCCCATTCTGGCTGGTTACCAATGTTTATACTTAAACTTATTTGAGCGCTGGCTATTTTTACTGATAAACAGCTTAGCAATATAGCAGCTGTTAAAATGATCTTTTTCATTGTTTTTCGTGTTGTTTGTATGTATGACAACAGGCTTAAACAAAAGTTTAGCCAGTGCACTGCCCTACGTAGTAACTAATCAGTTACAAATACACAACAATATGATTAACAATTCATTAGGCTATTGATCGTCATCGGTATCTTTATCCGCTGCCTTTTTACCGGCCATGGCCAGCACGGGTTTTCCGATCACTTTATAGTTACCTTCACCCTTTAATATCGACGCCAGCTGGGCTTTGTCCTGCATGGTTTTTACCGCCTGGGCCAGCTCTTTATCGTATTTAAAATTGGTTTCGTAACGGCCACGTTCAAAATAATAGCGGGAAGCTATCTCATTTTCAAGTACCTGTTTTATTTCGGCTTTGTGCTGCTGCAGATCGTTCTTTTTGCTGGCCAGCAGTTTCGCCTTTAAAATATCATATTCACCCTGAATATCATTAAACTGTTTTTCTTTGGTGGCTTCCGTTTTTAAACTGGTCAGCACTTTTTCGGCAGTGGTGGTATAGCTGTAATTTTTATCGGCCAGGTACTTTACAAAATCGCCGTAATCGGCATCCGATAGGGCAAATTCCTTTGGTTCAGCTATTTTAGCATGTGCGTCGCGATAAACGGTGGCATAATCAAATATCAGCAATTTACCTACCAGGGCCTGGGTTACATTGGCAAATTTTTCCTGTTTGATGAAAATATCCGGATAAATACCGCTGCCGTCAAAAACCGAGCGGCCATTTTTTGTTTTAAACTCGTGGATCAGTGAATCGGCAACTTTTACCACGCTGCCATCATCCTTGCGATGCGTATAATCCAACGCCTGTATACAACGGCCCGATGGCACGTAGTATTTGGCGATGGTTATTTTAACCAGGCTGTTATAAGGCAGGTTAAAGGTTTGCTGTACCAGGCCTTTACCATAACTACGTTGCCCAATAATAATAGCACGGTCAAGATCCTGCAGGGAGCCCGCCACAATTTCTGAAGCCGAAGCCGAATGACTATTAACCAGTACCACCAGGGGCAGATTAGGTTCTAATGGCGTACTTACTGTACTGTAGGTAAAGTTTTTGTCCTTGATCTTCCCTTTTTGCGATACAACCTCCACATCTTTTTGCACAAACAGGTTCACGATCTTCACCGCTTCCTGTAGTATACCGCCACCATTGGAGCGCAGATCCAATATGATGCCGTTGGGATTGCTCTTTTTGAGTGTTACCAGCGCGTTGGTTACCTCGGCGGCTGAATTTTCCAGAAACTTATCCAGCTTAATATAGCCCATATTACCGTCAACCATACCAAAGTAGGATACGTTGGGTTGTTTGATCTCATCGCGGATCAGGTTCTTTTCAAAGGGCTGCGGCGTATTGTCGCGTTTGATGAGCAGTTTTATAGGCGCTCCTTTGGATCCTTTCAACAATTGACTTACCTGGTCGTTATTTTTTCCTGTTAAATCAATGTCATTTATTTTCAGGATCTGGTCGCCGGGGTGAATATCGGCCTTTTGGGCAGGAAAACCTGCAAAAACATCAGATACAAATACTTTACCGTTGCGTGCGAAAATGCTGGAACCGATGCCCCCGTACTGGGTGCTTACATAGTGCAGCTTATAATCTTCAATTTCCGATTCGGGAACAAATTCGGTGTAGGGGTCGAGCCCATCGAGCATGGCATCAACACCTGTTTTTACCAGTTTGGCCGAATTGATATCATCTACATAATTGATATTCACCTCTTTATATACCGAGGCAAAAACATCCAGGTTTTTGGATATCTGGAACAGGTCGTCATTAAAAGCCAGCCCGCCGCCTGCCAGCAATGCTATACCGGCAAATAAACCTATCTTTTTGTATCTTTTATTGATCGCCATACCCTGTTACGTCATTAAGCCTATAAAAATACAAAAAAGCTTATTGTTTTTTACAAACCGGGCCTTATTTACAATCGGTTATTGTCAATATTTACCAAAGCCTTCTTTAAAGTGAACACTACATACTGCCTGTCGCGGTTCACCAGGTCCATTAATTTGGTTATCAGGCTTTCTTCCTGACCTTCGGCATATTGTAATTGCTCGTCGGTAAGGTGGTTATATTTGCGTTGTACTTTTATTTTGATGCGCTCCCAATCTTTGTTGGTGATACTGATCTCAGCCATGACTAATTATTTTCAGCAAAAATATAAAAAATACATCGCAGCGTTATTTTAAAATATCAGCTGCCTTATACATGTCTCCAAAAAACTTTTTAAACCTTAAATTTTAACAAATTTCTGGTCGAAAATGGCATAAAAACAGCTCAAAATTTATTCATAACCATCGATTTTAACACTTTTTAACAAATTCTAACACGGTTTTAGCGTGTTTTTAAAACTTTAAAAAGTACTAATTTCTTGACTTTCAAATAACTGCACTTAAAACCGTCTGTTTTTGGTCCTGTTTTCCTTTAAACCAAACAGCCCGGATGTCTGGTAAAAAGACGCCCGGGCTGCTGATTGATATAAATATACGAAAATTTTGGCGGAAATGGAAATCCTGCGTATCGACTCGTCTGCGGCAGGCTTCGAGTCGCCTGGCTAACCCCCCTCCTCCCCTTCCCCAATGTCATTAAGTTAAGGAATTTTGCAAACCCCATGGGGGTAAAAGCTTTGTAGAAAAAAGGCAATTTCCAATTCAGTGCCGTAGGTACTGCACTCAGGTTGCATACTACGGCATGCTGAATACTTATTTTTGCTTTCTACAAAGCTTTTACTCCCACGGAGTATCCTTAACTTAATGACATTGCCCCTTCCCTTGGGAAGGAATCGCACGTACCCTTGCTTTTTTCCTATAGACTCATGACTTTGGACTCATGACTTCTAACTAAAGCCCCACACCAACAAGGTGCTCCGGCAAAGGTATTTTCTCACTAAAAGAATCCGGTACCGGCACTCCACGTCCATTTTGCAGGGGGATCAATCCAGACCAGATGGGGAGTGCCTCATCTTCCTCCTCATCAACCGGCATTCCTGAGCGGATCTTGGCCGATGCCTCGTCGATCTTGAAAGCTAAGGCGGTTGTTTTACGCACTTCGTTTTCTTTAATAGGCCGCAGATAATCCCAACTGCCTGGTACAATTTTATCGGTGAGCCATTTAAAGGCTTCTATTTTATCTTCCAGGCTTTCCACCTTTTCGGCCTGCGCAAATATCACTACCGAACGATAATTAACCGAATGGTGAAAAGCTGATTTGGCCACCACCAGGGCATCCATAAGCGTTACAGTAATACAAACCGGGATACCTTTTTCCAGTTCGCGGATAAAGTGGCTGCCGACCGAACCATGGATGTAAATTTTATCCCCGTACCGCACAAACGCGGTGGGAATAGAAAACGGCTTATTCTCAAACGAATAGCTGATGGTGCAATACAGCGCTTCATCTAATATACTATGGATGGTTTCCGGTTCATAATTGGCCCTCTTGGCCGAGCGGCTCGGAACGAGATGTGATTTTTGGGTTGCCATTGTTTCTATTTGTTTATGTATTTAATGATCATTTATTTAAATATATCTGCGCTTAATAATCGCGTGACTACTCTTACCGGTGAGTGAACGCCAGGATATGATTAATGCTATTTCGTCCACATGGGGGCTCTCCCAGTATGCACTTACCCATGGTTATAACCCGATTTAAAAGCCTCTTGATCACTTTCAGAAGACCTGAAAAGGGCAATTGAACGAGATGTGATTCCTGAGTTGCCATAATTTTGTTTTTTGTTGTAATTAAATATCGTCGAAGGCGACTCACCCGGTCTACGCTTCGCTGGACCACCCTCTCTCCGGCTTCGCCGCAAAGAGGGTAAAGAAAAAAGAATAAAATCCCCCTCTTTGCCCAAAGGGCAGAGAGGGGTGACAAGCGTAGCGATGTCGGGGTGAGTCTATACATTACCCTTGCCGCCATTTTGTTTTTTATAAAATTATGTGTTTATTGGATCACACAAATCATCCAATTTTTATAAAACGGGTAGTCCAGTTTACGATGCAGATACTTTCGTCTCTTTTAAATATCGATAAAAACGCTGCCTTGTCGGTTTATTTACAGATTGGCAATCAGTTAATGGCATTGATCAAGGCAGGTACCTTACCAGCTGGTTACCGGCTGCCAGGCACCCGCCAGCTGGCACTTTCCTTAAATGTTCATCGCAAAACGGTAATACGGGCTTATGATGAATTGCTGGCGCAGGGCTGGCTGGAAAGCCAAACCGGTAGCGGTACATTTGTAGCCCGGCACTTGCCCGCCGTTAAGCCGCAGCCTTTAGTCGCCGTTTCTGCAAATACCACGCAAGTGGCCGGTTTTGCCATTCAAGGCGCCCCGCACCTAAACCGCAAAGTGGCCGATTTGAGTACATCATTACATCTTGATGATGGCTTTCCGGATACACGCCTGGTGCCGGTAACCGAACTGTCAAGAGCATACCGCACCCAGTTGTTAACCGGTAATCCTTACACCCGTTTAGGTTATGGCGACACCCGGGGTACAGCCTGGCTGCGCGAAGAACTGGCGACATACCTGAACCAAACACGGGGTTTACGTATTACGCCCAACAACATCCTTATTGTACGCGGAACAGTGATGGGTTTGTATTTGACTTGCACCGGCTTGCTACAGCCCGGCGATACGGTAGTGGCTGGAGAACCTGGCTGGGCGGGCGCGCAAATGAACTTTTTACAAGCAGGCGCCAACCTGGTCAAAATACCTGTTGACGATCACGGTTTGGATATCGATCAGCTCGACCGTCTTTGTCGGCAGCAGCCGGTACGCTTGGTTTATGTAACATCGCACCACCACTACCCCACCACCGTAGCCTTGCGGGCCGATCGCCGGATACAACTGCTGGCATTGGCCCAGAAACATGGTTTTATTATTTTTGAGGACGATTTCGATTACGATTTCCACTATCAGAACAAACCGCTGATGCCCTTGGCCAGCGCCGACGAAGCAGGTATGGTATTGTATTGCGGCTCGTTTTCGAAAAGCATATCACCCGTCATCCGGGTGGGGTACCTTGTCGGTCCCGAAAACGTGATCGGGCACCTGGCACGTTTGCGGCGTATTATTGATCGCCAGGGTGATGCCCTACTGGAGAACGCGGTAGCCGAGCTGCTCCAAAACGGCATCATTCAGAGGCACTTGCGTAAATCATTACGGGTATACCGGCAACGGCACGATGTTTTTTGCGATCTGATGACCAGCCAGCTGCACAATTATGTACAATTTAAAGTACCCGACGGGGGATTGGCCGTATGGACAAAGTTTGATGCACGTATCGACCTGACCGCGCTATCCCAAAAAGCCTTAAAGCAAGGCCTGTACTTTGGTGGCGAGAGTGCTGGTACTAACGCTATCCGGCTTGGCTTTGCGTCATCTACCGTTGAAGAATTGCAGCTTTGTGTAGAAATTCTGGTCAAATTGCTCAACAATCTTTAAAATAAGAAATCCGTTTTTGCGGCAATGACCTATTAATAAGTCTTTGCTCATAAGGCTGTCATGCTAAGCTCTTTCGAAGCATGGTGGGCAGGCCTCTTCGCTCTACCCTTCGACGGAGCTCAGGGTGACAGCCTTTCTTTTATGATATTATTTATCATGCTCTTTTACTGGCCAGAACTACCCATAAGAACATAAATGGAGGGCAACATCCAAATTTTTGGCGTGTCAATTGATAGGTTATGTATACGCATTTGTTACAAAACCCGTTTTATAACAAATTTATTTTAAAACAGCCGCCTGTGTAAGTCAAAACTCATGCGGCATCACCAACATCAACAATTATGAAAAAGTTACTATTAAGTGCGGCATTACTGATAGCGGTAAGCATCGGGGCCAAAGCACAGGTTTCATTAGGTATTAAAGGCGGTGTCAACTTTTCGAGGATCAGCACCGATAATGTAAAAGAATCAACCCTTACAGGTTACCAGGCCGGTTTATTTGCCCGTGTAGGCAACACCTGGTATTTTCAGCCCGAGCTTTACTTGAGCGGTACAGGCGGTAAATTTGAATCGAGCGATAACAATACCGCGTTTAACGGTAAAGTTAGGTTCACCAACCTCAATGTGCCTTTATTAATTGGCAGATCATTTGGTCAAAAGGATCTGAATTTCCGCGTAATGGGTGGACCTATTTATACCTACCAGCTGGATAACAGCGTAAGTTTAGGCAGTAATATCAGCGGAGCCGCCAATAACTTTAACAAAAGTAACATTGGCTACCAGGTAGGCGCCGGTGTTGATATTGGATCTATCACTGCTGATCTTCGCTACGAAGGCGGCTTAACCAAGGTAAGCGACAGCTTTGCCAAACGCCAAAATCTTTGGGCGCTTAGTGTAGGGTTTAAGATACTTTAAGGGTTCATTAAAACTAAAAAAGGCTGCCATGCTGAGCCTGTCGAAGTATGGTGGGCAGGCCTCTACGCGCGCCCTTCGACAAGCTCAGGGTGACAGCCCCTTTCAACTAATCTATAATATTAAGTCATGCCGAACTTGTTTCGGCAACCCATTAGCAAGGTAAACTACCTAACGGACAACTGTCCCGTGGGATCCTGAAACAAGTTCAGGATGACCTATTTTTATAACAACAAAAGCCCCGGAAGATAACCTTCCGGGGCTTTGTCTTATCCATCACGTCATCGCGAGGCACGAAGACAACCGACCGCAGGGAGCTCATTAATACAGATATAAAACAATCAAAATATTAATAATCCCCGATCAGCAGAGTCGCCCTGTACAGCATAGAGATTGCTTCGTTCCTCGCAATGACGTTTTTATTATTTCACATTCCTTGACAGCCCTTTTACTTATTTAGCGTTAAACTGCAACCCGGTTACGCCAGCCACTAAAGCCACTTGTTTTACCGGTTTGTAAATAAAGTACAGCTTGTGCATTTTACCATCTGTTACCGGGTTAATGGTTACATGGGTAAGACCAGCTTTCTGATCAGCCGCAGGTACCGGCATGCTTCCTTTACCTACCAGTTCCCCATCGGGTGCATCTAAGCGGGCCTCAAAATCAAGGCTGGTGCTTGGCGGCGCCTGCCAGAAGTTGGTCATGTCTACCGAACGTACGCCGGTCAGGTCAATATCATCCACTTCAAACCAGCCGCCGTTTTGTGGCATGATCATTAAATTGATGCCGTTATATTTAAACGCGGTAAAGCCGTTCACTTTTTCATTGCCGGCAAATAAATAGCTATTACTTTTTAGCGTTGCCACACCGCGACCGGTTAAGGCTTTGATGTTTTTACCACCATTATCTGTATAAGCAGCTGATAATACCATTGTAGCATTTGGCTGTTTGCCCGGTTTTGGTATGATACTACCCACAGCAGGTAATGATTTCTTTTTACTGCCCTGGTTATTTAACGATAGTACCCAGGTAATGATCTGCTCAACATCGGCTTTCTTGATACTTGGGTGTGCAGACATGGGAACCTCGCCCCAAACACCGGCGCCACCTTTAATTACCTTTTGGGTTAGTTTACCCATCGCCTTGGCGTCTTTTTTATATTTAGCAGATACCTCGGTAAATGACGGACCTACTGATTTACCCACTTCTTTATGACAGCTTTTGCAATCCATGCTTAGCATAATTGCTTTGCCGCTGCTTTCGGGAGTGGATTGTTCTAATTGCGTTGCCGATACCGGCTTTTTATAGTCCTCAATATAATCAACGGCTACAAAAATGCGGCTGCGGTCAACACTGGCGGTTTTAGTACCATCTGTTACCTTAACCGCGTATTTAACCGGTACACCCGGCAGGTAGAAAGACTTGTTGCCACCAGTAAACTTTACCGTTACCTGCGGCTCTTCGTTACCGGCGTATACATTTATAGGTGTGCTTTTGGTTTTGGCATCGTGACTATCCTTTGCGGTAACTGTAATGTTATAGCTGCCTGCTTTTGTGTATGTATAATCCAATTGCGGAACTGAGGTTTCTTTAGTAACACCATTACCCAGGTTCCATGAGTAGGTAACCGGGTCACCTTCCGGATCAACCGCTTTAGCGCTTAGTTTAATAGCAAATGGCAAATTACCTGATGTTTTATTTGCCTTCACTAAAGCTATTGACGGCGGTCTGTTACCACTGATATAATCAATGCGGAATAATCCGGCATCGGGGTTACGGGAGAACCAACCACTGCCATACTCTAAACCATATAACCTGCCGTCGGGCCCAACTTCCATATCGATCATGGAATTCACTTTCAGTTTAGGAAAAAAGGGCTCCATTTTGTCAAAGTCGCCTTCAGGGGTCATGGTAACGGCCTTTATCCAGCCACGCATCCAGTCGTAAGTAAGGAACTTACCATTATAATACGCGGGCAGGCGTGTTGAATCCGGGAACATATCCGTATAGTAAACCGGACCAGCCATCGCGTTACGACCGCCAGTACCTACCTGCGGAAAATCGGCCGAAGGCCCGTACGGGTACCATATAAATGCAGGGTGCGCCGGCGGCAGATCCCTTAAACCGGTATTGTTGCGCGATTCATTAACCGGATGCTCCGGATCAAATGCGGCGCCGGAAGTACCGGTGGCGTAATCATAAACATGGTAGGGTTTGTTATCGGCCACAAAATACGGCCAGCCATAGTTGCCGGCTTTGCGGGCCTGGTTCACTTCGTCGTAACCCATTGGGCCGCGGGTATCTAAACTATCGTTGTGCGCATCGGGTCCAACCTCGCCCCAGTACAGGTTGCTGTTCTTTTGATCGACCGAAATACGATAAGGGTTCCTGTCGCCCATTACATAAATTTCGGGACGGGTTTTTGGTGTGCCTTTCGGGAACAGGTTGCCTTCGGGAATATCATAAGAACCATCATCATTGATCTTGATACGCATGATTTTGCCACGCAGATCATTGGTGTTACCGGCCGAGCGGCGGGCATCAAACTGGTAGTGACCAGGTCTGTCGTCTAAAGGCGCATAACCGCTGGTCACATATTTTTGTTTTTTCTCGTCAAATGGCGTAGAATTATCACCTGCCGAGAAGAACAATATCTTATCGGGCCCCGGACCAAAAGCGATAGAGCCGCCGGTGTGGCAGCAGATCTCGCGCTGGGCTTTTACTTCCAGTATTACTTTCTCGGTTTTTTTGGTGATGGTATCGCCCTCAAAAGTAAACCTCGACAGGCGGTTAACCGAACTATCGGCAGGGCTGTAATAAATATAGATCCAGTGATTTTTGGCAAAGTTGGGGTCTTTAGCCAGGCCCAGCATGCCTTCTTCGGCATTTACACCGGGGGTGTGCAGCGTTTTATAATATACATCAAAAGCGCCTACCTGTTTTACTTTCTGGGTGCTGTGGTTATACAGCATAATTTCGCCGCGGCGTTGCAATACCAGGATATCCAGGTTTGGCAAAATGGTCATTTCGGTAGGTTCATAAAACTTACCTGTTGATAACTGCGTTTTTTTAAAGCGGTCCTCATCTGGCGCAACCTGTGTTTTAACCTTTGAATAATCAAGGTCTTTGTTATCGCCAATGGCATATTTTATACCACCAAGCAGCATTTTAAGATAGTCGGCATCTTTATAGGTTTCGTCGGTGTGGCCCAATTCGGTATAAAAGGCACGTCCGCCATCATAATCATGATACCACACCATAGGGTGATAGCCCATTCTTTTACCGCCGGTATAGCTGCTTTCATCGATAGTAACCAGTACATGCACGTCGGGAGCGAGCGCCTTTTTGAAACTGTAAAACTCGTCGGTATGTTTCCATACTTTGGGCAGGTGTTTGGTGGCGACATTATTATTATCAACTACGTTTAAAACACCCGGTTGTACGTTAGGGCTTTTATCATGAATACCCGGATGGTCATAAAACCAGGCGCCAGCTAAACGGCCATACCAACCCCAATCGTACTCGGTATCGGTAGCGGCGTGTACGCCAACATAACCGCCGCCCGCCTGTATATAACGCTCAAAGGCAGCTTTCTGGCGATAGTTAAGCACATCGCCGGTGGTACTTAAAAAAATAACGGTGGCGTATTTTTTAAGATTTTCATCGGTAAACATGTCGGCATTTTTGGTAGTATCTACATCAAACCCGTTTTCGCTACCGAGTTTCTGAACGGCTGCAATACCGGCATCAATAGAGGCGTGGTGGTAGCCCATTGTTTTTGAAAATATAAGCACACGGGGTTTACCGCGCCCGGCTATATTGAATGCAAGATATGTGATGCAGCAACAAGCCGTAAGAAACAGAAGTAGGATTTTTTTCATGATGCTATTACAATTGGTTTTTTTGGGTTTAATGATCAGGAATGGGGCGCTTCGCAATCGATTACAATAATAAGTAATCAATCAAATTTATCATAAAATTATTAAGATAATAATATCAATGCGTAAAAATGACACAATTAAAGAAAGAATCAAGAAATAAGAGTCAGGAATCAAGAGAGAAAGTGCTTTAAACGCAAGAATAAAAAAGTGAAGTATGCTTTTTTTGTCTTAATTCTTGATTCTAATCTCTTGGCTCTATTCCAAAAAAGTCTTAAAAACAGCAAAGCCCCTGATGGGCAGGGGCCTTTACTAACCAATTATAAACCTAAATTATGAGAAGAGCTGTAGGAGAAGGAGTCGAACCTCCACGGAGTGGTTATTTTTATTGCTAAAAGTTTCCCAATTTCTCCGCCACCGCGACAAGGAGGTGTGTCTGCCAAAATTTCACCATCCTACAGTAAAGTATTAAGTCTTCAGTTCGAAGTTTTAAGTCTTTAGTCTTTTTACTGACTTCGGACTTTCGGCTTCTGACTTTGTACTTAATCGCTGTTGGGGAAGGATTCGAACCTCCACAGAGTGGTTAGCCCGCTTCGGGTTTTCCATGATCTCCGCCACCGGGACAAGGAGGTGTGTCTGCCAAAAATTTCACCACCCAACATTGTTTTTTTGTTTAAAGAACAGAAAGCAATTGTCATTTGCTTGATACAAATTTAATAGACCCATCAATTCCTTGCAAATATTTCAACAAAAATATTTTATTTTTATTCAAATTTTAATTAAACTTGTATTTCAATATAGATATTCAAATTTATGTCCCACAGAAAAGCTCAAAATTTAGAAATTGATAATCTTGATATCCAGATTTTATCAATATTAATGAAGAATGCTACCACTCCGTACACCGAGATAGCTAAAGAGTTAATCGTTTCTGGCGGAACCATACACGTGAGAATGAAAAAGTTGGAAGAGATGGGTGTAATAAAGGGAGCCAGCCTGGAAGTAGATCCTCAGAAATTAGGGTATGATATTACAGCCTTCCTGGGTATATACCTTGAAAAGGGCTCTCAGTACAACGAAGCGGTTAAACAACTAAAAACCATAAAAGAGATTGTTGAGCTGCATTATACCACCGGCGAATGGAGTATTTTCGCCAAGATAGTGTGTCATGATACCACCCACCTGCGCGAGGTTTTGAACGAACAGATCCAGGGTGTTAAGGGCATTCAACGTACCGAAACTTTCATCTCGCTTGAAGAAAGCATCAGGAGGCAGATCACTTTGGAATAAAATTTTACTCGATTATAAAAAGCGAAGGCTGTCATCCTGAGCTTGTCGAAGGATAGGGCGCAGAGGCCCTACCCACATACTTCGACAAGCTCAGCATGACAGCCTTTAATTTATTCCCCTACTTAAACTTGTTCTTCAGCGCCGCCAATTTTATGGCAATATCTGTTTCCGGTTCCTGTGCCGGTTTTTTGTTATAAGTAGGTTTATTATTGCTATTACCGGCGGGCCTTCTGTCGTCATTCCGTCTTTCCTGCGGGGCGCTTTTATCATTTTCTTTCATGGATAAAGCTATGCGTTTACGGTTTACATCAACCTCGGTTACGGTAACTTCCACTTTCTGGTGTACTTTCAGTACCTCGTTAGGATCTTTGATATACCGGTTAGTGATCTGGCTCAGATGAACCAATCCATCCTGGTGAACACCGATATCTACAAAAGCGCCGAAGTTGGTAATGTTGGTGACGATGCCGGGCAGTTTCATGCCTACCTTCAGGTCGCCAATGGCATTTACGCCATCGGTAAAGCTGAAAGCCTCGAATTGCTCGCGCGGGTCGCGGCCTGGTTTGGCCAGCTCGGTCATAATATCGTTCAGCGTAGGTAAGCCCACGGTTTCCGAGGTATATTTTTGCAGCGGAATGCTTTTGCGCAGCGGAGCATTGCTCATCAGATCTTTCACTGTGCAATTCATGTCTTTAGCTATTTGCTCCAGCAGGCTGTAACGCTCGGGATGCACCGCGCTCGAATCCAGCGGGTTTTCGGCCTGGTGGATGCGTAAAAAACCGGCGGCTTGTTCAAAAGCCTTATCACCCAGGCGGGGAACTTTTTTCAGCTGATCACGGCGTTTAAAGGCACCATTCTGATCGCGGTATTCCACAATGTTTTGCGCCAGTTGCGGACCAAGACCCGATACGTAAGCCAGTATTTGTTTAGATGCGGTGTTCAGCTCCACACCTACGGCGTTCACGCAGCTCATTACGGTATCGTCCAGCGAGGTTTGCAGTTTGTTCTGATCCACATCATGCTGATATTGCCCTACGCCTATTGATTTGGGATCGATTTTTACCAGTTCGGCCAGCGGATCCATCAGTCTTCTGCCGATAGACACTGCTCCTCTCACCGTAATATCCTTATCCGGAAACTCTTCCCTGGCCACATCAGATGCCGAGTAGATAGAAGCCCCGCTTTCGTTCACCATGACGATCACTACGCCCGGCAAATTCAGATTACGTACAAACACTTCTGTTTCGCGACCGGCGGTACCATTGCCAATAGCAATAGCTTCAATATTATATTTTTGGAACAGGTGCTGAACTGTTTTTTCGGCCTCACGTGCCTGCCCGGCCCCGGTATGCGGGTATATGGCGGTATTTTCCAACAGTTTTCCCTGCTCATCCAAACAAACCAGTTTGCATCCTGTACGGAAACCCGGGTCTATAGCCATCACACGTTTCTGGCCCAGCGGAGCGCTCAATAACAGCTGACGGGCATTCTCGGCAAATACGCGAATAGCCTCTTCGTCGGCTTTCTTTTTGGTAAACAGGCGCACCTCGGTTTCCATTGATGGTTTCAGCAAGCGCTTGTAACCATCGGCAATAGCTTGTTTTACCTGGTCGGCAGATGGGTTGATGCCTTTTACGAAACTATCTTCCAGTATGGCAATGGCTTCATCCTCTTCGGGCTTAATATCCAGCCACAGGATCTCTTCCTTTTCGCCGCGGCGCATGGCCAGGATGCGGTGTGATGGCGCCGATTTCACGGCTTCTGTCCAGTCGAAATAGTCTTTATACTTGATACCTTCTACTTCCTTCCCATCAACCACTTTCGATTGAAAAGTTCCTTTTTCAATAAACAATTCGCGGATGCGGGTACGTACTTCGGCATTTTCGCTGATGGTTTCGGCAATAATATCCCTTGCACCGGCCAGGGCCTCTTCTATACTGTTCACGCCTTTTTCTGCATCTATATAGGTTTCAGCAGCAGTTTCCAGGTCAACTTTGTTTTGCTCCAATAACAGATCAGCCAGTGGTTGCAAGCCTTTTTCGCGGGCCGTGGTAGCACGGGTTTTGCGTTTAGGGCGATAAGGCAGATAAATATCCTCGAGCGATACCATGGTTTCGGCTTCGTTGATCTGTTTTTCCAGTTCGGGTGTTAATTTACCCATGTCAGTCAGCGATTTCAGGATGGCCTCGCGGCGTTTATCCAGGTCGCGCAGTTGTTGCACACGGTCGCGGATCTCGGTTACCTGCACTTCATCGAGTGTGCCGGTAACCTCTTTACGGTAACGGGAAATAAACGGAACGGTAGCACCCCCGTCAAGCAATTCAACAGTGGCACTCACCTGCTTTTCGGCAATGGAAAGCTCCTGGGCTATTTTTTTATAATGCGATATCATAGTAAACTTTGGACTGCGAAGTTGGGTACTCTTTGGTTAAAAAGCAAAAATGGTTTGTAAAATTATAACACACAGGTCATGCCGAATTACTCCAGTATCCCATTGGGATTACCTTAAACCTCAAATATGTCATTGTGAGGAACGAAGCAATCTCGTAGCTATTCTAATTAACGCGAGGAGATTATTAATGCTGTTAATCGTTTTTTTAAGATATTAATGAGCTCCCGCTGGTCGGTTGTCCACGCTGCGCTTGCAATGACATGATATAGTATTTATTATTGAAGATATCCATTACTTAGCTATTCTTCTCACCACTTTCTCAATCGCCCCACCCCAAAATTCACCTAAAGCCAAGGCTCCCTGCTTGTTGGGGTGCAGGTAAAATGTACCCTGGTTACCCTTTTCAGGTATCAGATCGGTAAGGTGATGTTTTTTAAAATAGTTGAATGCCTTTTTATCGCCTGCAAAAACATGCTTAGGGTTAGTTGCGCCGTAAGCAGCTACCAGGCTATCCAGTTTAGGCACATAGCTTTGCAGACGTGATAAACCTTCCTGCAAATATTTAGCGCCATTATAGGTGTTTGCGCTATACCAGATGGGGTGCTGGTAAATAACGATAGCTTTTGGAAAATCGGCCAGGAGCTTCTCCGTAATGGTTTTTACGTTTTGGATATAATCCGCTGGCGATACGGGCGCACCATGAGGGCCCTGTATAGCGCTGTCGTTAGTACCCAGTTTCATGGAAAATATCAACAGGGCTTCTTTATCCGTAAAGGCACCAGCGGCTTGTTCCACCTGGGCAAAGGTGTTAGTGCCGGGTAAAAAATCGAGCGTGGTATAGCCGCTGTGGCCCTGGTTGCTAAATTCAACCGTGCCCAGGTTTGCTTGCTGACGCAGCCAGGCTATGGCGGTAGCAGGCGGCGCTTCCGTAGCCGGGTCACTCAGTTGCGCGCCTTGTGTAATGCTGTTACCTATAAAAACAACGTTGATGTTTGTTTTTTTGGATTGGGCGAAGGTTGATAAAATACTGCATAGTAATAGTGCAGCAATAAAGAAATGTTTCATAAACTTATTTAGTTCCTCAAATATCGTTTTTTCAAATTTCCCGCTCATGAAAAAGCATACAGCAAGAATCGAACGCGGTATCGACTCACCCCGACGTCGCTGCGCTCGTCACCCCTCTCTACGCTTCGCGCATAGAGGGGTTTTCTTTTTTTCTTTACCCTCTTTGCGGCAAGCCGCAGAGAGGGTGGTCCAGCGAAGCGTAGACCGGTCGGCTATGCGACTTGTTTTTAACCTTGTAAGTTTAAACTCCGCCTTTTCATGGGCTATTGCTCTTGAGAGGGGATCACACAATGCCCGGCTTTTTCATTCACAACTCACAATTCACTAATCACAACCCTTACCACTTCACGCCCATATTCCAGAACATGAATGCCCATTTATCAACCTGACCGCTGATCACCTGGGCTGTACTTTGCCCTGCACCATGGCCTGCCTTAGTCTCGATACGGATCAGTACCGGGGCCGCGCCTTTTTGATACTCCTGCAGACGCGCGCCAAACTTAAAGGAATGGGCTGGAACTACACGGTCGTCATGATCGGCCGTAGTCACCATAGTAGCAGGATATTCCTGTGGCTTTAAGGCATGATAAGGCGAGTAGTTATACAGGTATTCAAACATTTCTTTCGAATCTTCGGCAGTGCCATAATCATAGCTCCAACCGGCACCCGCAGTAAATTTGTTATAACGCAGCATATCCAGAACGCCTACCGCCGGGAAGGCTACTTTAAACAGGTCGGGCCGCTGGGTGATCATGGCGCCTATCAGTAAGCCGCCGTTGGAACCACCAGATACCGCCAGATGTTCTTTAGAGGTATATTTATTTTTGATGAGATACTCAGCAGCCGCAATAAAATCGTCAAATACGTTTTGCTTTTTCATTTTAATGCCTTTACGGTGCCAGGTTTCGCCATATTCGCCGCCACCACGCAGGTTAGGCACCGCATATATACCGCCATGCTCCAGCAATATAATGTTCGATGTGCTGAAAGCCGGTGTCAAACTAATACCAAAACCACCATAGGCATATAATAAGGTAGGGTTTTCGCCATTAAGCACAGTACCTTTTTTATAGGTGATGATCATCGGGATCCTGGTTTTATCCTTCGATGTATAAAACACCTGTTTCGATTCATATTGTTCAGGATCAAATTTCACCCCCGATTTTTTATACAGGGTTGATTTGCCCGTGGCAATATCCAGCTTAAAAATAGTGGTTGGGTATATGTAGCTGGTAAAAGTATAATAGGTTTCTTTCTCCGCTTTTTTGGTGCCAAAACCAGAGGCTGTACCCACCGATGGCAGGGAGATGGTTCGTTCTAGCTTACCGCTCATATCATATTGCTGCACAAAGGAGGTTGCATCCTGCAGATATTCCGCGAAGATCTTGCCACCGCCGGTTGTAGCGCTCAATACATTTTTAGTTTCAGGAATGAGGTTTTGCCAGTGGGTAACCGTTGGGTTTGCGGCATCAACGGTAACAATTTTAAAATTTGGCGAGTATATATTGGTAAGGATATACAGTTTGCTGCCCACATTATCCAGTATCATATGCTGATTATCAAAATTGTCAATAATATTGACAATACTGCTGCCGGGCTTGCTCAGATCCTGGATATATAGTTCGTTACCGGTGGTTGATGTAGCGGCGGTGATTACCAGAAAACGTTCATCTTCGGTAAGGTAAGCGCCAATATAGCGACGCGGTGTTTTATCGCCACCAAAAATAAGCTTGTCGGTACTTTGCGGCGTGCCCAGCTTGTGGTAGTATAGCTTGTGATACTGCGTCATGCCCGATAGCTGACTGCCGGCTTTGGGCTTATCATAACTGCTGTAATAAAAGCCATCGGTACCTTTCCAGGCCAGGCCGCTGAATTTGATATCGGTGAGCGTATCGCCCACCACGCTTTTATCGGCGGTTTTAATCACGATCACCTTGCGCCAGTCAGATCCGCCTTCGGAGATCTGGTAAGCGGCCAGGTCGCCATCTTTGGTAAAATCTATCCCTTGCAGCGAGGTAGTACCATCGGCCGAAAATTTATTGGGATCTAAAAACATCTCGGGCGTACCGTTATCACCTATCTGCCGGTATAATACCGACTGGCTTTGCAAACCATCGTTTTTATAAAAATAGGTGTATTTACCTTCTTTAAACGGCGCGCTGTATTTTTCATAGTTCCATAAAGTTTCCAGCTGTTTGCGTATTTCTTCGCGGTATGGGATCTGGTCCAGGTAGTTTTGGGTAACCTTATTTTCGGCTTTCACCCATTCTTTGGTATCCGCGGCCTGGTCATTTTCCAGCCAGCGGTATGGATCTGGTACTTTGGTTTCAAAGTAAGTATCAACGGTATCAACTTTTTTGGTTTGGGGGTAGGGTAGCGTTTTTATAGTCATTTGTTGTGCATGAGTATAGCTGCAAAATAAAACAGCCATTGCAAATAAACAGGTATTTAGTTTCATGTTGATTTTAAATTACAGGAAAACTAAAGGTAGGAATTTGGTTCATTAGTTCATTTGTTAGTTCGTTCATTAGTTCACTGGTTCATTTGTTCATTAATCTTAGCAAACTGGAGCTGCAAGTTTATCGATTTGCACCAATGAACTAATGAACCAGTGAACTAATGAACTAATGAACTAATGAAAGTTAAAAGTTGTTAATTTTAGCCAATCCTGCTGTTTAATTGAACGGGGCGAGCTATATTAGCCCCCGATTATGAAAATAAGCTCAAACCGGGTCATTTAATCCGGTTTATATTGATAACAGATACTGAGCGTAATTATTTATTTACAAATGGATTTTTACTATCTGTCTTCTTATTAACAATAATGCTTTTTTTTACACGTTTGCTAAACCGAACAGGATAATAAGCGACAAACGTATACAAGTTGTTAGTACAAATTTATAACATGAAAAAAATCTTTACATTACTTACGGCAGCCCTCATGATGCTGATAGTGTTGAACGCAAAAGCCCAGGATAGTCAGAATGATGGCGACGCCCCGGCCAAGCTTAAAAGCTATGTTGGCATATTTGGTGGTCAGTCGCGCCCGATGAGCGACTTTAAAAGCACTAATTACAGTAACCTGAAAGCGGGTTTTGCTAAAAATGGTTTTGTAATGGGTATTGATGGAGCTGTTTATTTTTATAAACATTTTGCCATAGGCTTTACCGTGTCAAAACAAGATCAGGGTAATTTAACTTTTGATGACGATCAAATAATTTCACAGGGGTATACGGATGATTTTAAAGCCGACGGTTCCACCGTTACTGCCGATAAGCGGTACAGAAGTTATAATATTTTGCTTGGCCCGCAGTATACATTCGTATATCACCATTTCAAATTTGACCTAAGGGCATCGGCCGGCGCTATTAAAAACACCGCCACACCAAGTATAGCGGTTGTTATTACCGGGGTACCGGCACAAACCGGCACATTTACCCAACAAAGCTCAAAAGGTACAGCCTTTGCTTACGGTGGTAGTGCCGATGTTCGCTTTGATATGGGTTCTGGCTGGGATCTGCTGCTGAAAGGCAACTATATTAACTCCAAAGGACCAAATATTTCTACCACTGGCCGTACCAGCAACCTGGGCCGTATAGTTACCAAACAACCTATGACCGAAGGTCAGATCGTGCTTGGTTTAGTAAAAGAGTTTTAATTGAAATAAAACAGACAAGATCTGTTTAGCATAAAAAGAGGCTGTATCATCAATCATGATACAGCTTTTTTATTTTAATGAACCTCTATCTGTTGAGGCTGGCTGGCCACTACTTCGGGCTGTTCTTTAAACATCTCAAAAGTGCCGGTTACGCATACCTGCCTGCCTTTAATATGCGGCAGATCCAATGTTGTTTTGCCTTTTACCGCGACGGTATACTTTTGATGTGGATAAGCCCCGCCCAGATTTAGCAGGGTCAATGTATCGTTTACCATTTTCATGGAATAAACGGTATCGCAAAGGGTGCCGGTTTTACCCAGGTTGTTTTTAAAATCTGCCGCGTTAAACGCGTGCTGCGCATTTGCCGCGCCTGCAAAAGCGAACAGCAAAGCGGCCAAGGTTAATATCTTTTTCATGAGCATTATTTGTTCGATGGTTTTATACCTGTAATTATAATTCAAAGCATCGAAGTTATGGCATGAGTCATAACATATTTACAAATATTCAATCTCACTCATCCTCTCAAGAGGAGAGGATTTTGACTAACAAAATGAATAAACAGCTATTTAAGCCCCTCTCCTTTGGAGAAGGGTTGGGATGAGGCTTTTGGGATGCTTATTACTATTAAGCGCCGGTTTGCTATCCTTATTCTTAGCAGCCTGCTGATCTGCCCTGGGAGCTATCCCATCTTCAAAATTCAGGGTAAAGGCCGATTCCGAAGCACGGCTTGCCCTTTCCAGGCCGCTGATATTAGGCTCGTCGGCATCAAGCAGTTGGTTGCCGGTATCATGTTCTTCGCCCTGTTCAAATTCATTGCCGGGGTTTTTATCTTTCTGAGCGTCGTCGAGGTTTGGGTTTTCTGGGTTTACCATAATTTTGTGGGTTAATAGTTATACAACGATAAACGGGCCCGGATGTTTGTTTGGCTAAACATAGCGGCGGGCCGGGTTTTCTGCTTTCGTGCTTAAAATGTATTTTTGCCGGGTATGCCAATCCGTAACAAACTTTACTTCGCTTCTGATTTTCATTTAGGCGCAGGCGGTTATACCGAAAGCCGTAAACGCGAAGACCGGATAGTTCGCTGGCTGGACAGCATAAAAGCCGATGCCGCGGAACTGTTTTTAATGGGCGATGTATTTGATTTTTGGTTTGAATACAAAACGGTAGTGCCCAAAGGCTATATCCGTTTTTTGGGTAAACTGGTCGAACTTACCGATGCTGGCGTAAAGCTTTACCTTTTTAAAGGCAATCATGATATGTGGATGTTTGATTATTTTGAAAAGGAACTGGGAGCAACCATCATCAGTAATGAGTTGAAGATAGAACGGAATGGCAAAAAGTTTTTCCTGCATCACGGCGACGGACTTGGGCCTGGTGACGGCTTTTATAAAGTGCTGAAAAACTTTTTCAGGAGCAGCTTTTGCCAATGGCTTTTTGCTCGTATACACCCCAACCTGGGGGTCGGCATCGCCAATTACTGGTCGACCAACAGCCGTATCAGCAATCAAAAGAAAGAAAACCCCAAACCAGGCGAACAGGAATGGCTGGTTACTTTTTGCCGCGAAGAACTTCAAACCAATTTTTACGATTATCTTATTTTCGGTCACCGGCACCTACCGCTTGATATACAGCTAAACCCCAACAGCCGCTACATTAACCTGGGCGAATGGGTAAACTACAATACCTACGCCGAATTTGACGGAGTTACATTGAGTTTGAAAAGTTTTGAGTAGTAAGGTGGTGAATAGTGATTGGTGAATTTTGACTTGCCAATCCACATATTATTATTTGCATAGCGGTTTTGACTCACCACTTTACTATTCACCCACTCACTGTTCGCCCACTCATTTTTCACCGCACAATACTTACAATACACTGAATTATATATGCCTGAAAATATGTACTTTTGTGCGCTTTTTGCAGTAAGTCTGTATCCCGAACGAAAAACATAAACAACTTTCCTGTCCGGACCACCACTGTAATAAGCTAAAGATATTGAGGATAATATATGTTAGAGAAATTAGAACTGATATTTCAACGTTGGAAGAGTGTAGAAGGCGAATTGAGCAATCCGGAAGTAATGTCGGATATGAAACGCTTTGCCCAGCTGAATAAGGAATATAAAGACCTTGCCAAAATTGTTGATGAGTACCACATCTATCGTAACATCATCAGCAATATTGATACAAATAAAGAGATCCTGGCTACAGAAAAAGACGAAGAATTTCGTGAAATGGCCAAAACCGAACTGGATGAGTTATTGATCCGGCGCGAAGAAAAAGAAGAAGAGATTCGCCTGATGCTGATCCCTAAAGATCCCGAAGACAGCAAAAATGCTATCGTCGAGATCCGCGGTGGTACCGGCGGTGATGAGGCAGCCCTTTTTGCCGGCGACCTTTACCGCATGTATATGCGCTATTGCGAAAAACGCGGCTGGAAAACTGAACTCGTTGATTATACCGAAGGTACCAGCGGCGGCTATAAAGAGATTGTATTTAATGTAAACGCCGAAGACGCTTACGGCAACCTAAAATATGAGTCGGGTGTTCACCGGGTACAACGCGTACCGGATACCGAAACTCAGGGCCGGGTGCATACTTCCGCTGCCACGGTTGTGGTATTGCCCGAGGTAGATGAGTTTGATATCGATCTGCAGGTGAGCGATATCCGCAAGGACCTTTTCTGCGCATCGGGACCAGGCGGACAGTCGGTAAATACTACTTACTCCGCGGTGAGGTTAACCCACCTCCCTACCGGTATTGTGGCGCAATGCCAGGATCAAAAATCGCAGTTAAAAAATTACGATAAGGCTTTGCAGGTATTGCGCTCACGTGTTTACGAAATGGAATTACAAAAACACCTGGAAGAAACTTCTAAAAAACGTAAAACCATGGTGTCAACCGGCGACCGCTCTGCCAAAGTGCGTACCTATAATTATCCGCAAGGTCGCTTAACCGAGCACCGCATTGGCCTTACCATATACAATCTGCCCGGCGTAATGAACGGCGACCTGCAGGAAATTATGGAAGCTTTACAGTTTGCAGAGAATGCCGAAAAGTTAAAAGAAGGAACAGTAGTTTAAAGACCCTATCCGGTTTTTCAAGGCCGGGGCTAATCTTTGGACGATATATAAAATGCCATAAGTGTGTTACTTATGGCATTTTTAATTTACAGGCAATTTCTTCCATCTAACCAATTGTAATCCAATTGTTAAAAAATGTGAAAACTATCGCGGTGCGATAATTACGCTCCCTTTTTCATCTTATTTTCATATAAGGGGGCTACTTTAGTTTTTGTACAGCGATAATGTAGCGCTTTTAAGAACATGTTCGTATTGCTTTTAGCGCTTTGTAACACTGTTTATTTTTTTGACAATAACTAAATTTTATTTATGCTGGCAGTAAAAACTTTAACCAATAATTTAACCACTTACAGGCGTAGTGTACGCTTAATGGGTGATAAATTTGAAATTAGTGTAGTTGGGAATGATCCTCTACTGGCCGATGAACAAATTGATATTGCCATTAACGAAATTAACCGCGTTGAAAAATTGCTGTCGGCTTTTAGCGAAGACAGTAATATTAACCAGATCAACCGTAACGCGGGTGTTGAACCCGTAAAAGCGAACGCTGAAATTTTCAGACTGATTGACAGGGCGCTTCAAATATCAGAGCTTACACACGGAGCATTTGATATGACTTACTTTACCGGCACTGGCTATACCGGTGATGAGACCGCGTTTGCCGAAAATGCCGATGTTAAAATAGCACCATCGCCGGTAATGCTTACCAACTATAAAAATGTGGTGATTGATGCCGCTAAACAAACCGTTTTTTTAAAGGAAAAGGGTATGCGTATTGGCTTTGGCGCCAACAGTAAAGGCTATGCCGCCGACCGTGCCAAATATATTTTGCAAATGAACGGTGTAAGCAGCGGGGTTATTAATGTGGGCGGCGATCTGCTAACCTGGGGCACACAGCCTAACCAAAAACCATGGACGGTGGCTGCAGCTGATCCTGAACAAAAGAAACAACCATTTGCCCATTTAGATATCAGCAATATGGCTTTTGCTACATCGGTGAATGCCGAAAAATATGCCAGCATCAGCAACAAAAAATTTGTAAGCGTGATGAATGCCAAAAAAGGCTTTCCCGTAAGTGAGATCACCAGCGTAAGCATCATCAGCCCAACAGCCGAACTATCAGATGCCATGGCTTCACCACTGATCAACATTGGTGTTAACGCGGGCCTGTATATGATCAACCAGCTAAATCAAATTGCCTGTATTATTATTGACGACCAAAACCGTATTTATACGTCAAAGGATGTTAGTATCTAATACAAGCATTTATACAAAACATATCATAATTATTCTGGCCAACCTACAGCTTCATTACTCATCTGCCCTAACATTTTGTGTGCAAAATATTAAGGCAGATGTTATTTTTATTAACAGCATCCCCTCCCCTTGGATTTAACTGTTTAAATTGACCGATATTTGACAACAATTTTAAGTTTTTCTTCCCCTCAATGATAAAGTGGTTTGCGTATATTGTCCTGATATTAATATTTGCACCATGTTTATCATTTGCCGGCGCTAAAAACAGTCTGTCAGACCCCGTTTATAGTAAAATCGTAATCATTCAGCACAATAAAATTCCTGTAGATACGATATTGGCAAAAAACGCGAAGGATGAAAAAAATAAAATTAAAGAGGTAGCAAAACCAAAAAAGCAGGCTAAGCCCACAAAGGTTGATGATTCAGGGGAACCCGTTACCTCTAAACCCAAACCCAAAAGACAACGCCGGCCCGAGGGCATGGAACGCCCGCCGGAGATACCCCGAAGAAATGGCAATTAACAGGTTAATAAAAAATTTCAATTGTTGATGAAGTACCTTTGCTTACTTTTTTTTATCGCCTGCAGCAATGCCTTATACGCTGCAGGTATTGACCGGAACTTTCTGGCGACAGGTCGCGACTACCGGTTTACTGCCGATACCGATACCATTGTCAGAAAAAAATCGGTTTCTGTAGGTGTAAGTTATGGCAGCGACGCTTTGTTTTTCGGTCGCACAGGGCCTATTAAGTATCCTTTTGTTACGGGTGATGCCATATATAATAGTAAATCGGGCGTGTTTGTATACGGTTCGGTGCTCAAAGTATTAGGCTATGCACCGGTTGATGAGGTTGATTTGGGCGGTGGTTACTTTTACAAGTTTTCAAAATCATTTTCGGGCGCCGTTAGCTACACGCGGTTTATATTTAACAAAAATGCCAATGTGATCAAGTCGGCATCATCAAATGATATCAACTTCAAAAACGCTTACGACTGGAAACTCTTCAAAACCACCGTTGTTCTGGACTATCTTTTTGGAAAATCGAACGACTTTTTTACCACTGTAAGCACCTCTAAATATTTCGAAAGCAGCTGGAGCATTTTTGACGATAATGACTATCTATCGTTCAACCCTTCATTCAATGTGATCCTGGGAACACAGAATTTTGTACAGCGTTATGAAGTCGACCACAATTACCAGCATGTTTTACCCCCTTCTGTATTAGAGAATCTCAACCTGAGCGCCGCGCGCCGGAACAGGGTATTTAACGTACTCAATTATAGCTTTAAGGTACCGGTTGCCTATAACCGGCCGCATTATACGCTGGAGGCCTCCTGGCGATATTCTATGCCTGTTAATGTGGAGGGAACGCTCGAAAACAGACGCGAATCATTTTTTAACTTTACATTTTACTACCTTTTTTATTAACGGCGCATGAATGTACTGATTATTGAGGACGAGCGGGCACTTGCACAGGAATTGGAAATATTTTTAACCAATTATAACTATATCTGCGATGTATGTTTTGACGGCTCGTCGGCTTCTGAAAAAATCGCGGTTAATCTGTATGATTTTATCCTGATAGATCTGGGATTACCCGATTATGACGGCCTGGACCTGTTAAAAGAAGCCAAAAAGATAGATTCCGAAGCCGCATGCATCATACTCACCGCCCGTGCCGAAATTAATGACCGTATTACAGGGCTTGATCTGGGAGCCGACGATTATTTACCCAAACCATTTTCGCTGCTTGAGCTTCAGAGCCGCATGCAGGCCATTATCCGCCGCAAATTTGGGGTAAAAAATAACACCATTGAACTGGGAGATTTTCTGATTGATCTCACTAATCGTACTATATCGCATGGTAACAACGTTGTAAATACGATCACCAAAAAAGAATTTGACCTGATAGCCTATTTAATTTTACACAAAAACAGGACCTTAACCCGTATGCAGTTAAGTGAGCATATCTGGGGCAGCGTGGTAAATAACGATTACGACTCCAATTATATTGATGCACATATCAAAAACATACGGAAAAAGTTAAACGCCTTTGGCTCTCCTGATTGGCTGGAAACTGTAAGGGGTTTAGGTTATAAAATAAAGATCAACGCTTAAGCATTGAGACTCAGAACAAAACTTACGCTTTTTAATGCCATATCAAAATTGGTTATTGTAGTACTGTTTGTATTGCTGTTACCCGTATTGATCAAAAATATAAGCAGTAATTATGTTGACAATAAACTCATTAAACAAAAAAACAAGCTGCTGCAAATAGTAAAAAGCCGGGGAATTGAAGCCTACATCGAAAACGGCGAAGCTTATGGCAGCTACCTTCCTCTTAAAGAAGAGTTCATCAGCTTGGATGAAGTTGAACCCGATTTTTTTTTAGATACCATTAAACTGGGCAAACGCAAGTTTACCGAAGGTGATACACTGGAATATCGTATCCTAAGCCATACTTTTAAAGTTAAAAGCCACAACTACCTGCTGGAGATAGGTAAAAGTGTTGATACGCTTGATGAAACCAGTGCCCCGTTACAAAATATCGCGTTCCAGGTATTGCTGGGTATGATATTATTAACCATTCTGGCCGATCAGTTTTATTCAAACTATGTACTCAAACCATTGCGGCTCATTATTAAAACCAAGCTTGTTGGTCAAAAGTTCCCCAACTTTAACTCCTACCGAAAGGTGCGAACTACTACAAGCGATTTTGAATACCTGGATATCAGTATCCACAAAATGGTGGAAACCATTGCCGATAAGTTCCAAAAAGAACGTGAGTTTATATCCAACGCTTCGCATGAACTGATGACCCCGATATCTATCCTGCAATCGAAGATCGAAAACATGTTTGAAGAAGAGGACATCAGCGACGACCTGAAGGTGCGTTTAATCGAGATGCAAAAAATATTGAACCGTTTAAAAAGCATCACCAAAACCCTGTTGCTGATATCACAAATTGAAAACGAACAATTTTTAAAAGAAGACAAGGTTACAGTAGTTGAATTACTACAAGACGTATATGACGAAATTTCTATACGCCTGCAGGATAAAAACATCGATTACAGTATCGACATTCCTGAAAATTGGAACCTGGTAAATATTAACAAGTTCCTATTATTCAACCTATTTTTTAACCTCATCAACAATGCCACTAAATACAATAACGAAGGCGGCTATATCCAAATAACCGGAACAGCGGGGCACAATAACTTTATCATTAGCATAGCCGATAATGGTATCGGCATCAACGCAGAGGCCATTCCTTTTATATTTAACCGTTTTAAAAAATTCAGGCAATCGCTTCAGCAGGATAGTTTTGGTTTGGGTTTGCCCATCGTAAAGTCCATAGCAACTTTTCATGATATCGATATCGAGGTAACCTCTGTTAAAGATACCGGCAGTACATTTAAATTGATATTTCCAACTACGCTCATTGTGATTGGTTAAATTACTCCGGCTACGATGCTTGTATCGACAATTTTACATTCCTTGTACTAAAAATAAGCCATTTTTTCGGCTTTAGCCAAAATGGCCGCCGCCTGGTCGAAAATTACTTTCCTAAACATTAAAAAAATATAGCGATAGTGTGCTTTTACGTGCTTTAAAAAACAATCCCGGTTTTTTGTTGTTTTTGGCATTGGCTTTGCCAATGATATATAAAACATATCATAATTATATATGAAAACTCTTAGAATTAAGGTAGCCACCCTGAGTTTGGCTTTAGCCACCGTCGGTATTTTAGGCTCAGGTTGCGATTCATTGACCAAAACACAAAAAGGTGCAGCAATTGGTGCAGGTGCTGGTGGTACAATAGGTGCTTTTATTGGTAAAGCAGCAGGTAATACCGCACTGGGAGCCATTATTGGTGGCGCTGTAGGTGGTACTGCGGGTGCGTTTATAGGTCGTAACATGGACAGACAGGCTGCCGAAATAAAACAAACCGTTCCTGGCGCTACTGTTACGCGTGAGGGCGAAGGTATTTTGGTTAAGTTTGATTCAGGTATATTATTTGACACCGATAAGTCTGACGTTAAACCAGCCGCGCAAGCCAACCTGCAAAAACTGGCTACTTCATTACAAAACAATCCTAATACCAACATTTTAATAGTAGGCCACACCGACAATACCGGTTCTGATTCCTATAATATGAATCTTTCTGTGAAGAGGGCCGAATCTGTAAAATCATACATTGTGGCAAATAATGTGAGCTCATCACGTCTAACCACTTCCGGCAAAGGCGAAAGCGAACCTATTGCGGATAATACAACAGTTGAGGGCCGTGCTCAAAACCGCAGGGTGGAGATAGTAATTGTAGCCAATGATCAAATGAAACAGCAAGCTAAACAAGCTGCCCAATAATAACCATATAATAAGATCAAGTTAATTTATTAAAGAACCCGGCCGCGAGGGCCGGGTTCTTTGTGTTTATACCAACCGGTTGGTCATATTTTCATAATATCTAAAAACAATTTGTAATCAAGGAGTTAATCCATTATTTTTGTTATTATGATAAAAAGATCAGGAGCTTTATTATTGACCTTACTGTACACCGTTACAGTGCTGGGCTTTGCTCTTAATCTGCATTATTGTGGTACACAGATAGCTTCTGTTAAAATTGATTCGCCCGCCATTAGTTGCAAAATGGATCAGGCTTGCGGCAAAACAAAATGCTGCAAGAACAAGCAACTACAGATCAAAGTAAAGGATGCACACCAGATTGAACCGGTTTCTATTCTCTCTAAGCTTTTTGGATTTGATGTACCCCGTTTATCATTTAATGGACTATTTACACCATCCAGGCAATCATTCGCCAGCCCATCCCTTGAGCGTGGGCCACCTGGCATGCCCTGGCAAAATATAGCCACATTTATTAAAAACTGCATTTTCCGTATTTGATCAACATTAATTGTATACTGCTTACCCGGTAAAAACTACCGGTAGTTTATTTTTCCAACAATTAATTAAAAGATCAAAATGAAAACTCTAAAAATATTCATCGTACTTTTTGCACTTACTATTACAGCTGCAAAAGCTCAGTTTACCAAAGCTGAACTGCAAGTTAGCGGTCTTACCTGCGCGCTATGTGCAAAATCAACCGAAAAAGCATTGCGTACTCTTCCTTTTGTAAGCGAGATCAAAACAGATCTGATGCATAATTTATACCTCATTACTTTTAAAAGTGATGTACCAGTAAATTTTGAGCAGATCAGCAAAAAAGTTCAGGGCTCAGGATTTTCGGTAAATAGCTTAAAAGCCACCTTTAACTTTGATAATACCAAAATTGCGGATAACGTTTTCAGCTATGGAGGCGATACCTACAGGCTGTTGAACCCTGCAGATAAAGCCATCACAGGCAATGTAAATTTCACTATAGTTGATAATGGCTTTGCCCCAAAATCTGTATCCAAAAAATATCTGGGTCAGGTTACTGATACTGCTCCGGCAAGCGGCCGCATCTATCATTTAGCTATATAATCTTCATTAAGTAAAACGATCATGAAGAAATTGATATTGGCTATCGGCCTCATCGCTTTGGCATGCTCCGGGTTTTCGCAGGAGCTGTATGTAAATACCGAACCGGCCAGCAACATGGCCACCGGCTCATTGGGCCTCCGTTTAGAAAACCAGGGATTTTTTAAACCCGATTATAAAAACCGTACAAGTTTTGAAGCGATGTACGGTGTAAGCAGGCATTTAATGGTGCATGGATCGTTGTACGCATCTGATTACTATAGCAATAACCAGCATTTTGAAGGTGGCAGCGTATATGCTAAATACCGTTTTTTATCAATAGATACCGTACAGAAGCATTTCCGTGGAGCTTTTTTCCTGAAAGCATCCAGCATCAATAATCCTATCGTTAACCAGGAAATAACGTTAGAAGGTGATAACTCCGGCCTGCAAAGCGGTGTGGTATTCACTCAGCTTTTGCATAAGTTGGCGTTATCCGGCTCGGCAAGTTATCTGCGTGCTTTTGATAATCGTGGCGGATATGACCTTACACCCTTACAGGCCCGCAACGCGGTAGCCTATACTTTATCGGCCGGATATCTGCTGTTCCCTAAAAATTATAAGGACTATCAGCAAACCAATGTTAACCTGTATGCCGAGCTACTGGGTAAAACTAATCCAGGTCACGGGCAAAGCTACCTGGATGTGGCACCGGCAGTCCAGTTTATATTTAACAGCGTTTGCCGCCTGGATCTTTCATACCGCGCCCCACTCTACAACGATATGATTCGCAATAGCAAGAATATGTACCTGGTAAGGCTGGAGTATAATTTTTTTAATCTATGATCTGATCTGATAAAATGCAAAGGTCTTGTTTTAGATATAAGCAGGGCTTTTGCATTTTCATTATGATAACTTAGGTACCTACTTGCCAGCCATCAAGCTTACAATCATATTTGTATCCTAAATCCCACATAACCTTATTCCAGTTATTAATATTATTTAATTTCATTTCTTTGGGATCAGTAAAACCAGAGATTTCAAAATCTCCGTTATAATCCCGAATTACTATTTCATTGTAATCAGGAAATTGATCTTGAAGATGTTTTTTAAAATGAATGGCCTTAACTTCAGTATCCGTAAGAAAATAAAATTCGATTGGTAGTTTATCAATTGGAGTAACTCCGTCTCGATATATTCTATCCAATACATCCTCGTTGACTTCAAGCTCAATATCATTTTCGTATGATTCCTGATCAAAGTATGTGTTTTCCATTTTTAAAACTGTATTTTATTAGTAAAAAGCCCCGCTCCGGTATCCGGAACGGGGCTTTATATGTCGGTTGATACAATAGCTTATTTAAGTGTAAAACCTGTTTTACCCATGGTACCGCCATCTGCATAAAGCAATACGGTGTAAGTACCTTTTTGGAAAGGCAGGTTTGGGTTCACCCAATCAATAGTGTACTGGCTACCATCATCCTTAAAGTCAATAGATGTTTTATAGGTGTATTGCAGATCCTGGTTATCGGCGCTGAAAGTTCCGCCATCAGCAGGAGTTATCAGGTTGCCGGTTGGGTCAATAATACGCACATAAATATCATGCAGGCCCTTTATGGCAATGCTATTGCTGGCCACTGTAAAGTTGATCTTGATCTTTTTAGCGGGGCCTGCGCGGGTAACATCAACCTCCTTACCGCTGTTTTTAACCTTATAGGCAACTACATTTGCCTGAGCCAGCTTGAGCGCCTGCGCCACTTTCACTTTGGCATCCAGATCCTGGTTTTGCTTAGTGAGCGTATCGGCCTTTTTGGCTACCGTAGCCAGGTTGGTTTTTAGCGTATCCCTTTCGGTTGTTAATGATTGATTTTGTTTTTTCAGCTCCTCTATATCAGCGGTATATTTGGTTACAAAATAACGTAGTTGTTTTACATCTTCCTGAGCTTTAGATAATTCGGCTTTAGTTAATTTACCTTTAGCCAATTGGGTTCGTAATACTTTGATCTTGGCGACCAGCGAATCGTTTTTGGCCTGCATTTGCTGTGATAGCTTGGCTTTTCCTGAATTTACCTGCTGAATTTGCGACTCCAGACTATCTAATTCCGTTTGCAGACGGGTTTGTTCATCATGCTGGTACACAATTTTAGTGTCCGACTTGTTTTTTTGCAAGTACAGATACACATCAGTACCCAATAGAGCCAATACCACCACGATGAGGAAATAAATGACGTTGGAGTTTTTCTTAGATGGTTGACCGGATTGATTTTCCATAGCAATTAAATGTTTAATGTTTTAATACAGTTAAAAAGCAAAGCTGTTTTAAAAAAATGCAGCTATTTAACTATTGTGATTAATTTACAAGCAAATCTAAACAGATAGATATTGCGCGCTTTACCTGTATTTACCCTTTATCAGCACTTTCATGCCCAACGATATTTAAACGTTGAAACACTAAAAATATGATTTTTAAAAGAATTTCAGGTAAACAAATACAGTTGGCAACAGTTAAAAGTAAATACAATATGCTAAAATCACAATAAACCATCAAATTTTATACTTCATAATAAAAATGCAACGTTATGAGTTTTATATCTTTGCAACTTTTACTTTAATACCCATTAATGCATATATTTCGCCGCTTTATACTACTGATCATACCCCTGCTTACCATCGCAACTGTTTACGCGCAACCCGCCGAACCTGCTTCTGATGAACCAATAGTTAAAACCGAGCCCAAACGGGAATTCAGAGGAGTATGGATAGCAACAGTAGTCAATATCGACTGGCCCACAAGCACTAAGTTTACAACCGACAAGCAAAAACAGGAACTGATAGATATACTCAACTCGCATCAGGAAACAGGTATCAACGCGGTAATGCTGCAGGTAAGGCCTGCCGCAGATGCTTTTTATGCCAAAAGCCGCGAACCCTGGTCGAAATATTTAACCGGTAAACAGGGTCAGGGGCCCACTCCTGCTTATGACCCCCTGGAGTTTGCCATAACCGAGGCCCACAAACGTGGGATGGAACTGCATGCCTGGTTTAATCCCTATCGGGCTACGTTTGATGGCAATTTTGCTGCTCTGAGTCCGCAGCACATCACCAAAGTAAAGCCTAATTGGTTTTTTACTTATGGCGGTATCAAAACTTTTAATCCTGGTTTGCCGGAAGTGCGCGAATATATTGTACAAGTTATACTCGACGTGGTTGATAATTATGATATAGATGGTGTGCACATGGACGATTATTTTTATCCGTACCCTATTGCCGGTCAAAAGATCAATGATGAGGAAACTTTTAGGCAGTATGGCCAGGGGTATGATAATATTAAAGACTGGCGCCGCCACAATGTAGATCTGCTGATAAAAATGATAGGCGACAGCGTACACGCGCACAACCCTGACATCAAATTCGGTATCAGTCCGTTTGGTATATGGGCCAATAAGGCGCAGAACGACGAGGGCTCTGAAACCAGTGGTGGTTCTTCGTTTTATGAAAATTACGCCGATTCACGTGAATGGGTAAAACAAGGCTGGATAGATTATATCAATCCGCAGCTTTACTGGCCCATCGGGAACCGGGCGGCCGATTTTGAAAAGCTGCTCGACTGGTGGAGCGACAATACCTATGGCAGGCACCTGTATATCGGGCAGGCGGCTTATCGCATCAATGAGCGTAAAACAGCTGCCTTTAAAAACCCTAAGCAACTGCCCGACCAGATTAATATGATGCGTGAGAATCCGAGGGTTCAGGGTAGTGTTTACTTTAGCTCCAATTCATTAACCAATAATCCTTTGGGTTTTACGGATTCACTTCGCGAAAATTATTACAAGTACCCAGCCCTGCCGCCCGTGATGCTTTGGCGCGACTCCATTGCCCCTAATGTACCCCGGGAATTCACCGCAAAATCTGTACAGGGCCATGTACAATTAAAATGGATGACACCCACGCTGGCCCGCGACGAACAGCCTGTCTATGGCTACGTGATCTACCGGTTTACCGATGGCGAAAAGATCAACATCGACGATCCCAAGAACATACTGCGTATTCAGTATAATAATGGCTTAGCCTTTGAGGATGCCACGGTACAAAGAGGCAAAACCTATATGTATGTGATCACCGCGCTCGACAGGTTAAAAAACGAGAGCGACCGATCGCCAACTATCGCGGTAACGGTTCGCTAAGCAGCTGTTCATTACCCTATTTTATAGGCTAATGAGTTGTTTTTGCTGCAAACGATCAAGGTAAATATCTATCTCCGCATCGCCCATACCGAATATTTTATCCTCGTTCCAAAAGGTGGCGTATATGGACGAACGCGTTTTAGCACCGCTATTGTAAATATCCAGCAGTCGTTGTTCAATATAACCCAGGCCAGCTTCATTTACCTGCAAGCGTTTTAAATGGGCCTGTAAAGCAGGCTTTAGTAAGGGTATGCCGCCCCCAAAATTATTTTTGTTGAGCCATTTTTCCAGTTCGGCGGCATCACTCTGCACATATAGCTGCCAGGCTTCGGTAGCCAGTTCAAACTCCCACTCGTTCAGGCGTTCACGGCCATCATATAGCTCCTCAAACTGCTCTCCGTTGAGTTCGCCCAGGCCTTTGGCAAAATTAAACTGTACACAATCGGCCAGACAAATCAAATAAATAGCCGGTGCCGACATATCAGTTTTGCGGCTAAGCATCTGTAAAACGCCCAGTAAATTCACCTGGCAATGCAGGTCGAACTCAAACCAGAGATTAATTTCAGTATAGTCGCTATTGAGTTTACCCAATTCCTCAATTACTTTATGCTGATAGGTATCAATGTCCTCTTTGAAGGTTTGGCTGATCCATTGGGCACGCGCGCTCCAGAAACTGCCCGAGAGGATATTTTCCTGCAAAGGCCCCTCAGAAAGCACTTCGCGCCATACCAGTACATCACCATCCAGGCCTGTTTCGTTAAATCCCGACAGGGCGGCATCTCCGTTTAAAATATGCAATATGTTACTCATAGGTTTTTAGAATTAGTAGCGAAACAACAGCTTTAATGGCTGGAGCATCCTGATGGTAAAAATAAATTTAAAAAAGCAGCAATTATACTTCGCCAAAAATTTAAAGAAAATTTTGAAAATGAAATACGCTGGTCTATTGGGATCCTTTGGCCTGGAAACCTTTTTAAAAATGCTGGGTGGGAAGGGAGGCCTACTTAGTTTTTCCCAAACTATCGTCCATAAACTTTTGCTGGCTGGTTTTGATATATATCCTGATATCATAATCAGACATCTTTTTGATCTGTTCGATACCCGGACGGTATTTATCCATAAAATCCAGCAGGGAATCGCCTTTAAGGTTGGTGATGGCGCCGACCAGGCTTTCGCTGAAGCGGCTGTCGATATACCGGTTTTGTTCGTCCCTGATCAGTACTTTTTTAAATTTATACTCCCGGCTGTGTTTGTAAGTTAAGGCCCGGATAAACTGGGAGGGAACAATCGTGACACCAGCACCGGTAAAAGTCCCGCATTACTGCCAGATACTACGATGATGTCCTTCAACTTTGGCGCAGAGGCATTAAACTCCTTCGCGAACATTTTACGGTTATTCAATGAATCTTTAACGCGGTCTCTTTTGGCGGTTACATGAACTTCATTGAGTTCAATAATCGCGGCTTCTAAACCGATCCGGATATTTTTATTATTTGCCGGATTAAGCGGCAGTACATATAATTTATACCCCTGCATTTTTACCCTGAGCGTATCATTTGTTTTGGCTCCAACAACGCTAAATTCACCTTGTATACCAGTAATTACATTCGCTTTAGATGTAGCTATCCAGGCGCCGGTAAGTGGCCGTCCTGTTCTTTCATCGGTCACAACACCGTTAACTGTTTGCCCGTAGGAGCATAAGCAGACATATATCAGGAGCAGGGTAAGCAGGCTGCGCATTAGTTTATATGTTTTGATAATCAAATCATTACAAACATAACTACCATGCGTGGTTGATGAAATTAGTTTAACGTTTTTTAACTTATGGCGGTTAAATTCCCTCCCATTGGGATGCTGCGGTGGTTTATGTTGCCGCACCAGGCCAACGCTTCGTATAGGAAAAGTATATGGTAAAGTGTTAAAGATGGTTTAAAATATGAGGTAATTGATTGAAATATTGGTGGTTGATGGCTAAAAATTTCCGATATTTAATCACCATCAAAAACCAAAGCCATGAAAAGTATCTATATCGCAATCGTGTTCCTAATGGCAACTGTGCCGCTGATATTAGCACCGCCGTCACCCATCGTGAACAAAAAAGCCAGACATTGTACTGCGCACCATCGGGCGGATATTAAAATACATCGTTGCAAGAAAGCGTTTTAAATTCTTGATTCTTGAGAGATGCTGGATAACCCACCTTGTGGGTAACATGAATAACGTCTTCGACTTAAGTTCAGTTGAAAGCTGAATTTTTAGTACCACGAATTAAAAGTTTGTGGTAGTAAAGCACTGAAAGCTTAAATCAGCATACGTTAGGGATAGCGTAATAAAAATCTATATTTGAAATATCCTTGCTTCAAAATTGATTAAAGCAAACAATCCTATTAATCTGCATAGCTGTGAATCCGCTTTCTATGAATAATGTAATCAGACAGATAAAGGATGCACTACTTTTATTTCCAGAACAAACACAACTGGCCATTAGCGTAATCAAGCATCAAAAAGTTATTCATTACGGGTTTGTTAAAAATAGCGATGGTACAAGTGTTATCAATAATGCTGAAGCTGCATTTGAAATAGGATCAATTACTAAAGTTTTTACAGCAACCCTGCTTGCTTTGATGATTGAAAGTGGAAAACTCTGCCTTGATGACCCTATTGAAAAGTTTCTTCCTTTCACGATCAAGGGAAAACCGGCAATTACATTGAAACACCTGGTAAGTCATACTTCCGGCTTGCCCAGATTGCCATCTGATTTTTTTTCACATCCAGACTACTTAGCTTCAAATCCGTACCTGAATTATAATGAGCAACGGCTGATAACCTATTTATCTGAATATATTGAACTTGAAAGCTCTCCGGGTGAACAATTCAGTTATTCCAATTTAGGTTATGGTTTATTAAGCTATGTGCTGACCATATTCAATGATCAGTTGTTTGAAAAACTGATTGAAAAATATATTTTATTGCCACTTAAAATGCACCATTCCGGGTTTAACCGGAAAAGCATTAAAACCAGCATCGTAAAAGGAATGGATAGTCAGGGTGCTATTGCTTCTTCTTGGGATGGCGGCGTGTTAAGCGGTTGTGTGGGTATGCTTTCTACCTCCTCTGATCTTTCGAAATTTGCCTTGCAAATGCTAAAGCCAAAAAAGGTTGACAATTTACAGTTACAGGTTCTCGCAGAGATAAGACCTGGAGCAAGTATGTGTATGGGTTGGGCCAGATCTTCGGCACTTCAGGAACCTGAAATATTTGGCATGGAGGCGGTACCGCTGGTTTTGGCTCGGTGATAGCCTTTAGCCGCCAACGGCAGACGGCTACGTTGATCCTTTCAAACGCAGAGCCAGAAAGCTTTAAAAAATTCATTGAACCGTATGCTCAACAATTACTGTGATGTTACAACTGCCATCGCCCTTCTACATCAGCGGTAAATCCAGTAAAGCCTAATTTGCTTTGCGTAAAAGATCTCTCCTCATACTTCGTTCGAGATGACAACCATTTTAATTTACTTTCCTCTTTTCTTCCGTCAGCAGAACAGCTTCGGGTGCTTTTTAATTATTGAATTACTGATTTAGTGAATTATTGATTTTTACGCTATAAAGTAATTCTTCTTTTCCCCACCAGCAGAACAGCTTCGGGCGAAAGCGGGCAGAACGATGGTGGATTGTGCGGCTGCAGGGGCATTGCGAACCTTACCTGAAGGAAGGATGATGAGCGAATGAAGTAGAGGTAAGGTTTAGCAGCCTGTGGTTCTGCCCGCTTTGCAGCGTAGAGGCCTGTGCGGCAAAGAAGCATTTCTGCTGAAAGCCCTTTGGTTACTTTGTGGCTACAAAGTGACTGGCCTCCCGCGGCCAAGAGCGGGTATACGCCAGGTAAAGCGCCTCTGTAATGGTGAGCTTCGTGAGGAGATTACCCGCTACGCAATGACAAGGTAGTTATAGGATGATGGTGCTTAAACAAAAAACCCTGCCTTACGACAGGGTTCGCACATTTAACTATTTATACTGAACAAAAACTTCATGGGTTTAACCCAACTTACGAACAACCCATGGAGTTGCCGCAGTTAAGGCATTTGTAACAGGTGCCCGAACGCAGGGTGGTGTGCCCGCATACGTTGCAGCTGGGGGCATCGCTTTGTACACCCATACTCAAATCGACGGAAAGGCCTTGTTTTTTGCCGTTGTTAAAACCAGCCGGGTTATTAACCGGTACATATACATTACTTTCGTCGGTATTAAAATCCTCATCGCCCATTTGCGGGTTGCCGAGAGTAGCATTGTTTTCGGTAAGCACGTGTACCAGGTCGGTACGGTTTTGATATTCATAGCCCAGCATCCTGAAAATATAATCGATAATACTGGTGGCGCTTTTGATATTGGCATGTCCCGATACCATACCGGCGGGTTCAAAGCGGGTAAAAGTGAATTTTTCTACATACTCTTCCAGTGGTACACCGTATTGTAAGCCCACCGAAACGGCAATGGCAAAACAGTTCATGAGCGAGCGGAAGGTAGCGCCTTCCTTGTGCATATCCACAAATATTTCACCCAGGGTACCATCCTCATACTCGCCGGTGCGCACAAATACGGTTTGTCCGTCGATAATGGCCTTCTGCGTAAATCCACCACGTTTAAAGGGCAGATTCTTTTTCTCTACCACGCGTGATAGCTGCCGCATAAAGTTAGTATCCTTGGATCTTTCCATGATGGCCATAGCTGCCTCGATCACCTGCTCGGGAGTCAGGTCGCTTAGTTTTACATTGGCAGCTTCACCCAATACCTCTTCCACAGTTTCCAATTTATCATCGGCCTCCTCTTTTGCGTCGGATTTGGTGGATAACGGCTGACTCAGCTTGCAGCCATCACGGTAAAGTGCATTTGCTTTCAGGCCCAGTTCCCATGACAGCTGATAACAATCCTTGATCTCGTCAACTTTGGCCTCATTGGGCAGGTTGATGGTTTTTGATATGGCGCCAGAAAGGAAAGGTTGCGCGGCGGCCATCATTTTGATGTGGCCATGCGCATGGATGTAACGCTCGCCTTTGGCACCGCATTTATTGGCACAATCAAATATGGGGTAATGCCCTTCTTTTAAATAAGGGGCTCCTTCAATGGTCATGGTACCGCAGATGTATTCATTGGCTTCGGCTATTTGTTTTTTATTGAAACCGAGCGCGCGCAATACGTTAAAGTCGGGCGCGTTGTATTGATCGGCAGTAATGCCCAGGCGTTTCAGGCATTCCTCGCCCAGCGACCAGATATTGAACGCAAAGCTGATCTCAAAGGCTGATACCAAACCTTTGTCGAGCTTTTCCAGTTCATCATCGGTAAAACCTTTAGCTTTCAGGCTGTCGGTATTCACATGCGGCGCTCCTTTTAAACTGGCTGAGCCCTTGGCGTAGTTTACAATGGCGGTAACTTCGTGCTCCCGATAGCCCAGGTTGCGCAGCGCTTCGGGCACGGCCTGGTTAATGATCTTGAAATAACCGCCGCCCGATAGCTTTTTGAATTTTACCAGCGCGAAATCGGGTTCGATGCCGGTAGTATCACAATCCATCACCAGACCAATGGTGCCGGTTGGGGCGATAACTGTGGTTTGGGCATTACGATAACCATATTTCTCCCCCATTTCCACTGCCTTATCCCAGGCATTGCAGGCGGCAGACAACAGGTAATCGGGACAATATTTAGGGTCGATGCCCGGAGGAGCGATCTCTAAATTCTCGTAATTTTCGATAGAGTTATAGGCCGCGTAACGATGGTTGCGCATTACCCGCAGCATATGCTGTTTATTATCATTGTATTTGCGGAAAGGCCCCAGCTCGCGGGCCATTTCTGCCGATGCGGCATACGCTGTACCCGTCATAATAGCCGTGATGGCTCCGCCAATAGCGCGGGCCTTGTCGCTGTCATAAGGGATACCGTTCACCATTAAGGCCGAACCCAGGTTGGCATAGCCCAGACCCAGCGTACGGTAATCATAGGATAGCTGCGCTACTTCTTTAGATGGGAATTGCGCCATTAGTACCGAAATTTCCAGTACAATAGTCCACATGCGGCAGGCATGCTCAAAGCCCTTTACATCAAATACCCGGGTTTGCGGATCAAAGAAATGCGCCAGATTTATAGAGGCCAGGTTACAGGCCGTATTATCCAGGAACATGTATTCGGAGCAGGGATTGGAGGCATTGATGCGGCCACTCTCCGGACAGGTATGCCACTCGTTAATGGTGGTATCAAACTGCACACCCGGATCGGCACAGGCCCAGGCCGCGAAAGCGATATCGTCCCATAGTTTTTGCGAGGCTACGGTTTTGGTCACCTTCCCGGTAATGCGACTGGTGAGTTCCCAGGGCTTTCCACCTTTGAGGGCATGAAAAAAGCTATTGGGTACACGCACCGAATTATTAGAGTTTTGGCCCGATACCGTACGATAAGCCTCGCCTTCATAATCAGATGAATAACCGGCGGCAATCAGCGCGGCCACTTTCTTTTCTTCCTCTACTTTCCAGTTCACAAAACCCTCAATTTCGGGGTGATCCAGATTAAGACAAACCATTTTGGCCGCCCTGCGGGTTGTACCGCCTGATTTGATAGCACCAGCAGCACGGTCGCCTATTTTGAGGAAGGACATTAAGCCCGATGAATAGCCGCCACCGGCCAGCTTTTCTGTTTCGCCGCGAATTTTGGAGAAGTTGGTACCCACGCCCGAGCCATATTTAAATATGCGGGCCTCACGAACCCATAAATCCATGATGCCGCCCTCATTCACCAGGTCGTCATCAACAGATAGGATAAAGCAGGCATGCGGCTGCGGGCGCTCGTAAGCCGAGGTTGATTTACTCAGCACTTCGGTGAGCGGATCCACAAAATAATGCCCCTGCGGCTTGCCGGTGATGCCATACGAGGTATGCAAGCCGGTATTGAACCATTGCGGCGAGTTTGGTGCAGCCAATTGCCCAACAATGGTGTAAACTATTTCATCATAAAAAATATCAGCGTCTTTTGGGGTAGCGAAGTAGCCGTAACGTACGCCCCAATCTTTCCAGCAGTTGGCCATGCGGTGGGCCACCTGCTTAATGCTTTTTTCGGATCCGATGCTGCCATCGGCCTGTGGAACACCGGCCTTGCGGAAATACTTTTGCGCCAGGATATCAGTTGCCACCTGGCTCCAGGTGGCGGGCACTTCTACATCGTTCATTTCAAACACGGCATCGCCTGATGGATTACGGATCACCGACGATCGTTTATCATATTTAAACAGATCAAATACGTTAGTTCCTTCTTTAGTGAAGTAGCGTGTTGTTTTAAGCCCTTTCCCGCTGCTGGTGGCGGACATTTTGGAGGTAATGTTTTTGGCCATAGTATAATAGATTGGAGATAAGTGTTGGTATTTCCAAAACACTAAGGGTGTTTTAATCAAAGCTATTAGTATAGGTATTATCTTTTATTTCAGAGTTTTCCACACATGTCAGTTAATAGGCCTTCACATTGTATATTTATTTTTAAATAACTAATTATCAATAATTTATACGTGTTAATAATTAAATTTTTACCATTTTATATCATTTTTTTGTAGCTTACAGGGTATTGGTCAGCTATATTAAACTGTCAATTAAATTACCAATCCCTACACATGAAAAAATTAATTCTGATAGCATTTATCTCCGCTTTTACGCTGAGCGCCTACGCGCAGGAGCAACCAAAAATATACAACCCAGATGCCGATGCCAAAGCAGAGATCACAGCCGCCGTAAAACAGGCGGCGCAGCAGCATAAAAACGTGCTTTTACAAATTGGCGGTAACTGGTGCGTTTGGTGCCTGCGCTTTAACGACCTGGTGACTAAAGATGCCGATCTGAATAAATACCTGAATGATAATTACGTGGTTTTGCATGTAAACTACAGCAAAGAAAACGAGAATAAAGCTGTACTGGCCGGGTTGGGCTATCCACAGCGTTTCGGTTTCCCGGTATTTGTGGTGCTTGATGGTAAGGGCGCCCGCCTGCATACCCAAAACTCAGGCTACCTGGAAGAGGGTAAGGGCCATAGTAAAGAAAAGGTGATGGACTTTTTGAAAGACTGGTCGCCTACCGCTCTTGATCCTAAAACTTACGAAAAGGCGAAGTAAGACCTCTCCCAACCCTCTCCAAAGGAGAGGGCTTTGATTAGCATATCAACCAACAAAAAAGGCTCACCTTTACGGCGAGCCTTTTTCCATTAAAAGTATATTTAAATAAGGTTATTCAACAATGCTTACTTTAAGCATATTGGTTTTACCTTGTTTAATAATAGGCACAGCGGCAGTGTTAATCACTACGTCGCCGGCTTTGATGAGGTCTTCTGATTTCAGCATAGCGTTTACATCGGCAATGGTTTGGTCGGTACTTTCCAGTTTATCATAGAAGAAAGCACGTACACCCCAAACCAAACTCAAAGCATTTAGTAGTTGCTTGTTGGATGTAAATATATAGGTACTTGCCTGTGGTCTGTGGCTCGAGATCTGGAAAGCGGTATAACCCGATGTAGTCATGGATACGATACCTACCGCATTAGTATGCTGCGCCAGGTGAACCGCCGATTCGCAAACCGCGTTGCTCAGGTAATCTGGCGATGATGGGTCGGTATCATTTACCTTAGCGGTATTAAAGCTGTAACCAAATTCTTCTACGTTACGCACAATTTTGGCCATCGTTTCAATAACAATAACCGGGAACTCACCAACCGAGGTTTCGCCGCTAAGCATCACCGCGTCGGCGCCATCCAGTACAGAGTTGGCTACGTCATTTACCTCAGCACGTGTCGGGCGCGGGGTAGTGATCATAGATTCCAGCATCTGGGTAGCCACAATTACCGGTTTTGAAGCCGCACGACATTTAGTAGCGATCATTTTTTGCAGCAATGGCACTTCTTCCAATGGCATTTCCACGCCAAGGTCGCCACGGGCTACCATCACACCGTCGGTAGCAGCAATAATTTCGTCAATGTTATCAATAGCTTCCGGTTTCTCCACTTTAGCTATAACCTTGGCTGCTTTGCCGCTTTGAGCAATAATACGTTTCAGTTCTATAATATCCTGACCGGTACGTACAAATGATAAACCTATCCACTCCACATCATATTTCAATGCGAATTGCAGATTGATAAGATCTTCTTCGGTTAAGCTTGGGATAGATACTTTGGTGTTGGGCAGGTTAACGCCTTTACGTGAAGTTAAGATACCGCCGTGTACCACTTCGCAGATAACCGTGTCTTTTTTGTTGGTTTCAATAACGCGCAACTGCAGTTTGCCGTCGTCCAATAAAATAATTTCATTGGCCTGTACATCCTGAGGGAAGGTATCATAAGTAATGTAGATCTGCTCGTCGTTACCGATACATTCCTGAGTGGTAATTTTAATATGAGTTCCGTTAACCAGGTGTATGCCCCCATCTTTTACCAAACCAATACGGATTTTAGGGCCCTGCAAATCAGCCAGGATGCCAATGTTGGTTTTGTATTGTTCGTTAATTTCGCGAATGATGTCAATTACGGCTTTATGATCCTCCGGTCTTCCGTGCGAAAAATTAAGGCGGCAAACATTAACACCGGCTTTGATCATGGCTAATAAAACATCTTTTTTAGCTGAGGCCGGGCCCATGGTGGCTACAATTTTAGTACGATTATAGTATAGTTTCATATTGTTCGGGTTAAACTGGCTTACATTATATATTTAGTGTAAAACCAACACTCTTTTTTTTAAATTTTGCGCTAAAATAACAGATTTTCCCGTGATTTTATTTTTTTCGGATCAATCTTTACGGCGGCCACAACTTCGGGTATCTTATTAATGGTTGATATCAGGTTGTCCAGGTCGTCGTCGTCAATGTAATTGCGGATCATGATAAAGTAATCGGCGCTCCTTATCTCGGGCACCAGATAACCATCAGATCCCTTATTACCAATAAAATAGAAGTCGGTTTCGGTGGTTTCCCACTGGTAATGGAACAGGGAGAACAATACAGGTTCGGCCCCTTGATAAATATCAACGGCGAGATCGTTTGACCTGGTGAAATTAAAATTTAAAGATTTGTTGATAAGGTAACAAATGCGGTAATCTTTTAATGATGTGGTTATCGCGATAAGCACAAAATCAAAATCGATCTCAAACTTTAAAAATTTCCTGTTCAAAATCATTACTTTTACAAACGTCAAAATTACGAATACAAACCGTTTGAATAAAATTTTGTTACCGAAATATATTGTAAAAGTTTTAGATTTGATAATTGACAGAATTTATTTTTCTTTGCACTGAATTTTTATTAATCATTAAACTATAAAGACTATGTCTGATATCGCTTCAAGAGTAAAAGCTATTATCGTAGAAAAACTGGGTGTTGACGAAAGTGAAGTTACACCAGAAGCGAGTTTCACCAATGATCTTGGTGCCGACTCGTTAGACACCGTGGAACTAATCATGGAGTTTGAAAAAGAATTTAACGTGGCTATTCCTGACGATCAGGCAGAAACTATTGGTACTGTTGGCCAGGCAGTTGCTTATCTTGAAAAAAACGTTAAATAAGACTCCCTAACTGGATTAAATGGAGTTTAAAAGAGTTGTAGTAACCGGGCTTGGAGCACTTACTCCAATTGGTAACACGGTTTCAGAGTACTGGAACGGTTTGATCAATGGGGTAAGTGGCGCTGCCTTAATCAAAAGTTTTGATACTGAAAAGTTCAAAACTAAATTCGCATGCGAAGTAAAGAACTTTGATGCGGATGGTTTTTTGGGCCGTAAAGACGCCCGTAAATTAGATCCCTTTGTTCAATACGCTCTTTTTTCAACTGAGGAAGCCGTAAAAGACGCGGGATTGGATTTTACAAAATTAGATACCAGCCGTATAGGAGTTATCTGGGGGTCAGGTATTGGTGGTTTAAAAACGTTTTTGGATGAAGTAGTTAACTTTGCCAAAGGCGACGGTTCACCCCGTTTTAACCCCTTCTTTATCCCTAAAATGATAGCAGATATTGCTCCAGGCCATATTTCTATCAAATATGGTTTACGCGGGCCAAATTTCTCAACCGTTTCTGCCTGTGCTTCATCAAACAATTCATTGATCGATTCATTTAACTATATCCGTCTGGGTAAAGCCAATATGTTCATCAGTGGTGGTTCTGAAGCTATTATTAACGAAGCGGGTATCGGAGGCTTTAACGCCATGCACGCTTTATCAACCCGTAATGATGATCCGGCAACGGCATCACGTCCGTTTGATCTGGACAGGGATGGTTTTGTGGCCGGCGAAGGTGCAGGTACCATAATTTTAGAAGAACTGGAGCATGCAAAAGCCCGTGGCGCTAAAATTTATGCCGAAATGATGGGCGGAGGCATGAGCGCAGATGCTTACCACATGACAGCACCACATCCCGAGGGGCTTGGCGCCGCGTTGGTTATGCGTGCCGCTTTAGAAGATGCCAACCTTACCCCTGCAGATATTGATTATGTAAATGTTCACGGAACATCTACACCAATTGGCGACCCGCAGGAGATTAAGGCTATACATGATGTTTTTGGCGATGATCTTTATCGTATCAATATCAGCTCAACCAAATCAATGACAGGTCACCTGTTAGGCGCGGCTGGCGCAGTTGAAGCGATAGCGTCAATATTAGCTTTAAAAAATGGTATCATCCCCCCTACTATTAACCATTTTACAGACGATCCTGCTTTTGACCCCAAAATCAACTTTACCTTTAACACCGCCCAAAAGCGCGAAATAAGGATAGTTCAAAGCAACGGATTTGGTTTTGGTGGCCATAATGCTTCTGTTATATTTAAAAAGTACGAAGATTAATTGTGGTTGTGAATGCCTATCAGTCAGTTTTATAAGCTATATCTATCCCCCAACAGGAAATACGTTAAGATTTTAAAGAATTTGCTCGGTTTTGTGCCGGGCAATTTGTCTTTATACCGTTTGGCTTTCCGGCATAAGTCGGTTGCCCAAAATGTAAAAAAAGGGGTAAAAAACAGTAACGAACGCCTGGAGTTTCTGGGTGATGCCGTGCTGGGCAGTGTAGTGGCCGAAGTGCTCTTTAAGCTGTATCCTTATGAAGATGAAGGCTTTTTGACCGAACTTCGCTCCAAAATAGTAAGCCGGGTAAACCTTAACCAGCTTGCCCGAAAACTGGGTTTTGATAAACTGATTGAGTATGATAGCCGCATGCTTAACTCAAGTCGGCAGGGATCATTGCTGGGCGATGCCTTTGAAGCACTGGTTGGTGCCGTTTATCTGGATAAAGGGTATGATTTTACCAAAAGCTTTTTGATTAACCACATCATCAAATCGCATATTGATATTCATAAACTGGAGCAAACTGAAACTAATTTCAAAAGTAAGCTGATTGAATGGTGCCAGCGCCATGGCCGCGACATTCTTTTTGAATTAGTGACCAACCAGTTTGGCGAAAGTGCCAAACTTTTTACCGTACAAGCCAGTGTTGATGGCGAAGTAGTAGGTGAAGGCAAGGAATTCAGTAAAAAGAACGCCGAAAAACTGGCCGCAGAAAAAGCCTGTGAATCCTTGGGGATTTAAGGGACTTGGGAGCAAAGACTTTGGGATTAAGGACTTTTAGATCAATCTTAGGATTAAGAAACCCTCGTCTAAAAACCTTTAATTAATTATTCCTCTTCTTTTTCTATCCTTACTCTTTGCTCTAAAGATCTTTGTTCTATCGCATCCTTGCTCTTTGTTCCCAAATCCTTACTCCCAAAATCAATGTTTTTCTTTTTTCAAGGTTTCACCGGGCTGTGACAGTTGCAGTGTGCTGTCCCTTTTGATAAATGTTGGTGAGTTCAATCCTTCAAGCATATCTTTTTCGCCGCTGTTTTTATAATACTCATACGACTTTTGCATGTGTTTGATCAAGTCATAATCAGTCCAGCCTTTCAGGTCTTCGTATGATGGGGTATAGTAATTCATAAACCGGCGGGCAGCGCTGTCAGTTGGCAATTTGGTATACTGTTTCACAAAATAAATATTGTACCGTCTGTTAATTTCGGCCTGCTCGGCCTCGCCTTTGGCAAAGTTGGCAAAACGACGTGCACGGCCCGGGGTTTTGCCAAAAAGTTCATAAAGCCCCGTGATCGGACTGCTTAAAAATGAGAGTACAGGGGGCTTACCATTGTAATAAGTACCCTGTTTACGGTAATCCTTCATCACATCATTAAGTTCCTGCTTTTTGGTTTGGCCAAGCACTTTTACTTCGGCCAGCTTAATAACCGGCTGCATATATACCGGCATATCGCTGTTATTCAACACTACAATTTTTTGCGGGGTAAACTCATCTTTAGTAAAAAGCAAGGTATCGCCGGCAGAGGCCTTTATCGAAAACCAACCCAGGTCATCGCTGATCATCAGGCTGCTTGTTTTGAGATTTTTGATCAAAACCTGCCCCATACGTTCGGGCGTGTTCTTTTTTGAGATCACTCCTTTGAGCGTAAATTCCTGAGCTGAGGCTATTAAAGCAGAACAAATACAGGCAATAAGAAGCAGGGGAAAACGATAATGCATGTGTGATATTGAACGCAAAGATACCAACAGTATTTTACACCAAATGTAAAAAAGTGTTAAAGTTCTGTGATAGAAGGAGTCCGAAAGTCGGGAAAGTCAGTAAAGTCCGGAAGTTTTAACATTTAGGTATTATTCCAGCTAAATATATTTCAGCTTTCCCGACTTTCGGACTTCTCCCTCCCCTTTCAAACTTCAAAACAAAAACCCTATCTTTGCACATGATAAAATCCATGACAGGGTATGGAATTGCCAGTTTTGACTCCGGTAATACTAAATATACCGTTGAGATCAAATCCCTGAACAGCAAATTTCTTGAGTTATCTCTCCGCTTGCCCAAAATATTCTCCGAAAAGGAGTTTCAGCTGCGTAATGATTGCAGTAAGCAAATTGAGCGTGGTAAAGTAAACCTGTCTATCAATATTGAGCAGGTAAATGCCGCGGTAAAGGCTGCAGGTATTGATAAAGATCTGCTTAAACAATATTATCTGCAGTTAAAAGAGGTAAGTCAGGAGCTTAATGAACCCACCACCAACCTGTTGCAACTTGCTTTGGGCTTACCAGAAGTGGTAAAATATGATGATGAAACCGCATCAGAAGATGAATGGAAGTTGGTTGAAAAAACCTTTCAGCAGGCTTTGGCTGCTTTTCAGCAATTCCGCGCAGATGAGGGAAATGTGCTCGAAAACGATGTAAAACACCGCATCAATATCATTCTGAAAAACCTGGAACTGGTAGAATTGGAAGACCCTAAACGCGTACCCCTTATACGCGAGCGCCTGAATACTTTTTTAAGTGAAGCTGCCGACAGGGAAGCTATCGACCAAAATCGCTTTGAGCAGGAGCTGATTTATTATATTGATAAACTGGATATCACCGAAGAAAAAATACGCCTGAAAACACATTGTGAATATTTTATCGAAACCCTGAAAAATGCCGACGCCAATGGTAAAAAACTCGGTTTTATCTCACAGGAAATCGGTCGCGAAATAAATACTCTGGGTTCCAAAGCCAATGATGCCAACATTCAAAAGCTGGTAGTAGGCATGAAAGAAGAGCTCGAAAAAATTAAAGAACAACTGTTAAACGTTTTATAGTTTACTGGTTCATTGGTTCATTAGTTCATTGGTTTCATGCTGATGGAAAACTGCACCAATGAACTAATAAGCAAATGAACTAATGAACTAATGGCCAAAGAAGGTAAACTCATTATATTCTCAGCCCCGTCCGGAGCGGGTAAAACCACTATAGTACATCACTTACTTGGCAAAATGCCCGAGTTGGAATTTTCCATTTCGGCAACTACCCGCGAATGCCGCGGCGAAGAGGTGAACGGGAAAGATTACTACTTTATCAGCAAAGAAGAGTTTTTGCACCGTATTGCCAAAAAGCAGTTTGTGGAGTTTGAAGAAGTTTACTCCGGTACATTTTACGGCACACTGCGTACAGAAATTGAACGCATCTGGGAAAAAGGCAAAACCGTGATATTCGATATCGACGTTGAAGGCGGCATGCACCTGAAACGTAAATACGACGGGCAGGCACTGGCTATATTTGTACAACCGCCATCATTGGAGGTTTTGATAGAACGCCTTACCGGCCGGGGTACTGATAGTGAAGAAAAACTAAAAGAACGCTTTGCCAAAGCCGAAAAAGAACTAAAGTACGCCCCTCAGTTTGATATTATCCTTAAAAATTACGATCTTGATACGGCTTGCAAGGAAGCTGAACAACTGGTAAGAGATTTTATTAGCCCCCCAGCCCCTTAAAGGGGGAGTTCTGGATAACTCATTCAGGGCGGGGCCCTACAAAAACACTTTTAATTATTCCCCTTTCAGGGGGTTAAGGGGCACATTATGAAAATAGGCTTACTGTTTGGTTCATTTAATCCCATACATATTGGGCACCTGATTATTGCCAATTATATGGCCAACCATACCACACTGGATAAAGTTTGGCTGGTGGTATCGCCGCAAAACCCGCTTAAAAAGTATGGCGACCTGATTAATACTTACGACAGGCTGGAAATGGCTAAACTGGCTACAGACCATGCTACCAATATCAGCGTAAGCGATGTAGAACTGAAACTGCCTCAACCATCCTACACCATTGATACCCTTGCCCATCTGAAAGAAAAGTATCCGGAACATGACTTTGCCCTCATTATGGGATCAGACAACCTGGGAACACTGCACAAATGGAAAAATTATAAGCTGATATTGCGCGATTACAAAATATTTGTGTACCCACGCCCGGGCTATGAAAATGCCGAACTGGCCGATCATCCCGCGGTCACCATTACCATGACACCGCAAATGGAGCTATCGGCAACCTTTATCCGCAAATCTATCGCCGAAAAAAAGAACGTGCAATATTTTGTACCAGACCCAGTTTTAAATTTTATTGAAAGCAAGGGACTATATAGATGAATTGAAGGCTTAAAGCAGAAAGCTTAAAGCTTTTTCCTGTATTAAGCTTTTTCCTGTCTTTTTATCGCTTTCGGCTTTGAGCCTTCAGCTTTAAGCTTTTTCCCCCTATCTTTGCTCCGTGAGCGAAAAAACCATACTTAAACTACAGCTGCCTACCGATCCGCTTTGGGTTAAAAACGTGGTGGAAAGCAATATTGAGGAGCTACTGACCGATCATGCTTTTTGTGAGCAAAAGGCAGCCAGCAATGCCATTACCCTTATTGTGCAAAACCCCAACCTGAATGATCTGGTCCAGGAAATGGCCCTGTTGGTTCAGGAAGAAATGGATCATTTTAAACGCGTACACGATATTATACTACAACGCGGTTTTGTGCTGGGCCGCGAGCGCAAAGATAATTATGTGAACGAGCTTCGTAAATTCATCATCATAGGTGGCGGTCGTGAAGCTCAATTGATCGATAGGCTATTATTTTCGGCCATGATCGAGGCCCGTAGTTGCGAACGGTTCAAGGTACTATCAGAAAATATAGGCGACGCTTATTTATCTGAGTTTTATCACGAATTGATGGTAAGCGAAGCCACACACTATGCCATGTTTATTCGCCTGGCTAAAAAATATGCTGTTGAGATAGATGTGGAAAAACGCTGGAAAGAATTTCTGGAATATGAAGCACAAGTAATTCAGAATTACGGTAAAAGTGAAACCATACACGGGTAATTCATCTATACAAACAGGCTAAATACCGATACATTTTTTATTACTGGCTTTGAATGCGTTACTTTATGTATGTCGCGCTTTAAAGCTTTTTCTGTTATTATACATATTGCCGGCTGGCTGCTGTTCATGGCCTTCCCGCTGTTGTTCCTAAATAACCGTGGGCAAAATGATATTACCTGGTCGTTGTTGCAAAAGCACAGTTACTGGTTGTTTTGCTATACCTATATTTTTCTTTTTTACAGCAACGCTTACTTTTTTATCCCTCAGTTCTTTTTAAAAAGGAAGTACGTGTTATACAGCGTTATTGTACTGCTGCTATTTGGCGCGGTGTATTATCTGCAACCATTTGACAAGCTATTGCACAGTATAGGAAACCGGGAAAGAGGCTTTTACAGAAACAACCGACCACCATTTGAATCATTAGCCCCAGGTTATCCAGACCCCGGGACTCCGCCCCCTGATGGAAAAATGGAGCCGCGCGCAAGATCTCAGGCCGATAGGCCGGGGCAGTTCCCTCCACCCACACCCTTCAATGGGCAAGGCCCCGGTAAGCATCGTTTACTGCACTTACGACCAATGGATAGCATCAGTCTGTTCATATTTATGATGATCATGGCGCTAAGTACCGCTATCAGGATCATACAGCAATGGCGGCTCACCGAACGACGCGCCATACAAGCCGAGGCCGATAAAACCACCGCCGAGCTTTCCTTTTTAAAGGCCCAGATCAATCCGCACTTTTTATTCAATACGCTCAACAATATTTACACGCTTGCCGTTATAAAGGATGATCATGCTGCCGATAGCATCATGAAACTATCAAACATTATGCGTTACGTAACCGATGATGTAGTGGCCGATCAGGTACCACTGCAAAACGAAGTGGATTGTATCAGTGACTATATTGAATTACAGCGTTTACGTATTGGTAGTAATACCAGGGTAAATTTTATTGTGACGGGCGATGTTGAGAACAAAAAAATAGCGCCACTTGTTCTGATGACCTTTATTGAAAACGTATTTAAATACGGTGTAAGTAAACATGAAAAAACAACCATCGATATTAAGATCGGCGTAAGTGATACGGATATTTCTTTCTTCTGCAGAAACCACATTTTTGTGCATCGAGAGGCAAATCAGCGTGGTGGAATAGGCATCAGGAATACGCAACTGCGCTTAAATCATTTATACCCAGACAAGCATTTACTCAATATTTGGAATGAGGATAATGAGTATTCGGTACAGCTAATAATTAATCAAATATAGTTATGACATTGCAATGTATAGCTATTGATGATGAACCACTGGCCTTACGGCTCATAAGCGAATATGTATCACGTTTTCCGGCATTGCAGCTGATCAAAACATTTGATGATGCCATATCCGGCGCCGAGTTTTTAAAGACCAAACCAATCGATCTGCTTTTCATCGATATTAATATGCCCGATATTACTGGTATCGACCTGGTGCGGTCCCTACAGGTAAAACCCATGGTAATATTTACCACCGCTTATAAAAACTTTGCTTACGAAGGCTTTGAACTGGAAGCGTTGGATTACCTCCTGAAACCCATTGATTTTAAACGCTTTGAAAAAGCAGTAGAAAAGGCCATTGATTATCACCGTTACAAGAGTCAGACAGACACCGGACAGCCCGAGGAGAGCCTGTATGTATATTCAGAATACCGCATGGTAAAAATTGACCTGAGCGCCATTGAATATATTGAAAGTATGGAAGATTATATCAAGATACATCAAACCAATGCACCAACGGTACTTACACTATTGTCATTAAAAAAAGTACTTGAAAAACTGCCTGCCGATAAATTTCAGCGCATACACCGCAGCTATATTGTACCGCTCGGTAAGATCCGTTCTATCCAGAACCGCAAAATTAAACTAACCGACGTAGAGCTTCCCGTAAGCGACAGCTATCATGAAACCATCCGTAACTGGATGAAATTCAGATGAAAAAAACGTATCTATCGGCACAAAACCTCCATTTACCGATACATTTCGCCTCCAGATAGCTTCGTCACCTACATTTACTGGAGTTAATAAAACACATTGTTTAACCCCTTATTAATCCCTGTAGATCATGGAACGTAAAAGCTTTCTTCGCACCTTTGCAGTAGCCGCAGCAGCTGGCCCTTTGCTTATTGAAGCCTGTAAAAAAGACGCCTCATCAACCCAAACAGAAACCACCACAACTACCACATCAACTAATGGCACTACGTGCATTACTACGGCAACAGAGGAAGAAGGCCCCTTTCCTTATCCAAGCGGTGAGATCAACAATCCGCTTAACCGGGTAGATGTTACCGGCGGGCAAACCGGTGTGCCCTTATCTATCAGCTTTGTGGTGGTGAACACCAATGACAATTGTAACGTGGTAAGCGGGGCACGTATCGACATATGGCATTGTAATAAAGATGGTTATTATTCTGGTTATGGTAACCAACCCGGTGTACTTGGCACCAAAAGTTACATTGGCGAAACCTGGTTAAGGGGTTATCAGCTTACTGATACTTCTGGTGTGGCCAAATTTACCACCATTTACCCGGGATGGTACTCCGGGCGGGCCACCCACATCCACATGGAGGTATTTATCAATAACGTGCTCAAGAAAATAACGCAGATGGCTTTTTCAGAAACCATATCTGACGCGGTACATGTCTCAACGCTGTACGCCGCGCATGGTATAAATACCACCCGAAATGCTACCGATCAGGTTTTCGGTGATTCAGCGACCGACCTGGCCAATGAAACCATCGCCTTAACAGGTAGTGTCTCTGCCGGCTATTCCGGAACCTATACTATTGGTGTAGCACTTTAAAGTAATGAGTTGTGGGTAGTGCGTTTTGAGTATAAAAAGAAATTTCTACTCAATCTCCAACAAACCCAACTCAAAACTCATCACTTATAACTCAAACTAAAAGAAAATGGCACTCATCAAATTAGCATACAAACAGATCATTGATGCATCGGCGCAGGGCCGGTTTGAAAAAAGCATATTACAGGCATCATATCAGGAGTTTTTACTCAAAATGCAGACTTACAACCCCAATCGGGAGTTTAAAACTTTTACCGCGTTAAAGGCACATGATGGCCGGGCCAATTCGTTGCATTATAAATTGAGTTTCGCGGTTGGACATTTTATACAGGCTCTGGATAATAAGATACCCGAATTGACCGATAACCTGGGTAATCCAGTCAAATTTGAGCAGCCGCAATTTGAACTGATTGAATCGCACATCGATGATATTTCATCGCACAAGGTGGCTATCATTTATACCACCGGTATTTTAACACTGGTCAATCAACTGGCGGAGTTTATGGTATTGGCGGAGGGTGATGTATCCGAAAAGTTTGTGACCGATACCTTTATATTAAAAATGCAGCAGGGGCTTTCCATCACCAGCTACCAGGAATATCAACCCGAGCCTATGTTTAAAGATACTTTTCAACAGGTTTAATCTTATTTATCCCCTTTTTTCATCATGTCAGGTTGGCGTCTGTGTGTTTACATGCAGGCGCTTTTTTGTTATGCTTTTACAAAGCCTACCACGTTCTGCAGGTAGTTATCCATCATATCAATATCTACCACATCATTAATAAAGCCGATATGCATATCCGGGCGAACGATGATGGCTTTCTTCTGTTTCTCTTTAATACCAAAGGCGTCAAATACGTGCTGATTTTTAGCTGATGGCGGCAGGTAAAAAAAGTTAAGGGTTCCCGTATAGTTTTGGGTGATCCATTTGGCCAGGGTAAACAGATCGAGCTCTTGTAATTTACCCAAGGTTATCATGGTAAAACCAGGCTTACTGCACCACTCATGCAGATCGGTTTCCTGCTGTTTCTTTTCGTCGAACACTTTGAGGTACGGCAGCCTGTCGCCTGCTTTTACGGGTGAGTCATGACTCAGGTGTAAATTGATCTGACTTTCGCGATAGTTGATACCGGTTTGAGATATCCGCTTAAAAAAAGCTTCACGTAAGGCAGGTTTGCCCCAAACATTCTTCAGAATAGCCGGCAATGCCCATTTTTTGAACAGGCCCACAAACCAATTTCGCGATAGTATCAATTTAAAAATACGATCGGTGGTGTTCAGCAGGTCTTTGGCTACAGGCATCCGCTCGACGGCATAGCTGTCCAATATTTTTTCCTGCAGTTGGTTATTTACTACGCCTGCCAGTTTCCAGGCCAGGTTATAGGCATCCTGCAAACCGGTGTTCATGCCCTGCCCGCCTACCGGCGAATGGATATGCGCTGCATCACCAATTAAAAAGCACCTGTCTTTCTTAAAACTATCGGCCATACGGTGATGCAACTGATAGGTAGTAAACCAGTTGGTTTGTTCTACTTCGATAGTTTGCCCGGTAATAGTATTCAGAAAGGGCAATATCTCTTCTATCTGTAAATCTTCATGTTGATCGAGTCCTACGGGTAACTGGCCAACAATGCGATAGCACGGCTCCTCGGGCATTGGGAAAAACGCCGCGAACTCTTTTTGAGCTAAAAACAAATTCACCTTATCGCCAAAAGGGTTGGCTATTTTCACATCGGCCAGGTAAAACTGGTGCTGATAGGTATCGCCATTAAATAGTATGTTTAATTGTTTACGCACCAAGCTATGTGCCCCATCGGCGCCGATGAGCCAGTCGCAGGTCATGTACCGGGTTTCCTCACCAGTTTGTAATTGCACCAACACTTTACCAGACTGCTGTTCAATCGTAAATAACGATGTATTCCAGTAAACCGGGCAACAATTCAATGTTAAAAAATCAAGCAAAAGGCGTTCGTTCTTGTTTTGCTGATACAGATGCACAAATGGGAAGGCGGTTTGCCCCTGGCCCACATTACTTAATGATAAGGAGGCTACCTCTTTACCTTCCTGGTTGAATGCAACCCCTGAAGCTTGTTTGCCCCCTTTTATAATGGTATTAATAACGCCCATTTGCCGGTAGATCTCCAGCGAACGGGCCTGCACAGCCAAGGCTTTGGAATGGGTGGTTGGCCCCTGTTTACTATCAATAATTACCGGCTGCACACCATAACGCAATAACTGGGCGGCCATCATTAAACCCGATGGGCCCGATCCTACTATCAATACGCTGGTATGCTGCTGCGTAACCGTCATTGTTTATTTATGGATGAAAAAGCAGGAAAATTGTTGGCCGTTTATGCAACTCGGGTACTTTTTTCTGCCACTCGGCGATGGTTTTGGTTTGTACAAATTCTGTAGGAGCTGTCAAATCGGTGGCTATACAGAGTTTTGTTTTAGGGTTGGCGGTCTTTAATATTTCTTCCAGCATAGGGTTATTGCGGAACGGCGTTTCAATAAACAACTGCGTTTGATCAAGTTTAATGGCTGCAGCTTCCAGTTCTTTGATCTTTTTGCTGCGTAGCACTTTATCAATGGGCAAATAGCCGTGAAAAGTAAAACTTTGCCCATTAAAGCCAGAAGCCATCAGTGCCAGCAAAATAGAACTTGGGCCTACCAGGGGCACCACTTTAATACCCATGCGGTGTGCTTTATCAACAATTTCAGCGCCAGGATCGGCTATGCCGGGGCAGCCTGCTTCGCTCATTAGCCCCACATCATTACCGGCCTGCAGACCTTTAAAAAAGTCAGCCTTACCCATATCGCGGTTATGTTTGCTGTAGTCGTGAATGAGTAGCTCGCTTTGCGGCGTTTTTAAACCGGCCAGCTTTAAAAATTTGCGGGCGGTTTTTTCATTCTCCACAATATACTCTTTGATACTGTTAATAGTATCAACCAGGTAAGGAGTAAATGATTGGGCAGCCGTTTCTTCGGCCAGCGGTACGGGTATTAAAAAAAGGGTTCCATAGGGCATATTGCAAAGTTGGTGTTTTTTGTTTAATTTAAGCTATTGAAAGGAGCCTGAAAAAAATGAATTCATTAGGCGTAAACTGGTTTATTGAGGGATATATTGATTTTGAGCAAAAAAAGTATGTCCTGCTAAGTTACTTACAGGAAATTAACCGCCATTTTGATAAGAGCCGGCTGTATCCCAACCTGGCCGATCTTATTTTTCATTACAACAACCTGATTGATTTTAGAAAGAACAAAACGGTGTTGCAACAGGCCTTCCCGCAGCGCTTAACGCAGGCAGATATCGACGCGGTAAAGCTCACCTACCAAAAGATCGTTCAAGACGATCAAAACATGCAGGAGATTGAACAGATTATTGCCTATGCCCTGTCAAAAATGGATCCTGCGATACAAACCGGCAAAGAGATATATGACTTTGTGGAGAGTCGCCTTAATATCGACCCGGTGGGTATTGTGCCCCTGATGCCCTATCATGGTTATTTTTCGTTACGGAATGGCAAGGAACGCACCAACCGGATATATGAATATCACCTTACTATTTTCGAGGATAAAGATGATAAGTACCGGGGCATCAACATATCGTTTATTGACACCTACGAGCACAGCATCACTAACACGCCCGAGGCTATGAAGCTGAGCCTGATCAACCGTAACAAATTTTTACCCAATCCGGCGGTATATTATATGCATTGCGATATTACTTTTCCGCTGGAGCAAACCTTGTTACCGATAGCCAAAAGATGCCTGGTAAAATATATTTCGAACGCGGCGTAAACTTTCCGTTTTTGTTCCCTCCCCACGGGAGGGGTGCAGCGGGGATGTGTAATGGCAGGGAGGGGTTTCCGCGACAAGTATGGCAAATAAACCCCTCCCTACACCCTCCCGTTGGGCTACTGTGTGGACACAAGTATGCTATAAAAGTTCGATTTTTGCGAAATGGATGAACCTATAAATTCGAACCCTG
>NZ_JBFUPN010000025.1:0-127971 GCF_041355315.1 Mucilaginibacter sp. RCC_168 | reverse complement strand
AGCTCGCTGCTATATGGACAGACCTGCTCGCCGTTGAGCGCGTTGGCATACACGATAACTTCTTCCAGCTCGGCGGACATTCACTCCTGGCCATGAGACTCGTTTCTTCTATAAGAAAAGAAATGGCAATTGGGTTGTCAATTAATGACCTATTTAAAAACCCTACCATTGTAGAAACCGTTAACTATATAAAAAGCAATATAGGCAAATTGATTTTGAAGAAGATGCCTTTAGAAAGCGATCATATAGTTCAGGTAAGCTCAGGAAAAAAAGGTAAAATAATATTTTTCGTATCAGGAATCACGGGAATTTATGGTGGTCTTGACGATTTGGCCCAAGAATTATCACGTGATTTTCAAATATATGGATTACAGATGATTGGATTATTTGAAAAGGAATCCCCATTAAAAACAATAGAAGAAATCGCGGCGCAAAATATTAAGTGGATGAAAACAATACAACCTAATGGGCCGTACTGCTTTCTTGGACATTCATACGCGGGATATATCGTTTATGAAATGGCTAAACAACTTGCCAAAAGTGGAGAAGAAATTGATCTGCCTTTGATTTTAGATACCAGTCCCAATATGCTCAATCACTCTGAAAATTCGAAAGAAAATTTCATTTTATTTACTGGAGCTATGTTCGAAAATTATAATCTGTTTGAAAAAGTTTATCCAGATTGGACGCAAAAACTAAAAGAGGAATTATTAGATATTGCTACTGAAAAGACCCCTGCTTATCTCGAAAAAATATTAAAGAATTTATTTCCGAAAGTAGATGAAAATATAAATTTTGTAATTCGCGTGGTAACCTTACAAGCAAATAACAATTTAATCAGATATGAAATAAAAGAAAAAATAAATATTGAAGGAATCATAATCAGTGCTTCAGAATCTCCCCACGTTGAAATTTCAGAATGGTCTAAATATTTCGAAAGATATTCTATTTTTACTATCCAAGGGACTCATGGAAGCATAGTTAAAGGAGCAAATGCAATTGAAATAACTCGTTTGATAAAAGAGCACATAGCGTTGAAAAATAAAAGCATTAATCGTTGACTTTAGAAATTTATTATTTCCGTAGCAACCTTAAAAAAATAACTAATTGACAAAAATATCGAATAAAAGAAAAAATAAATGTTCAAAGATTCATAATCAGGATTAATGATAAAATTTAAGAACGGTTTAAATATTTTGAAAGTTCATCTTTTTTACTCTCTATGTAACCCATGGAAGCATAGTCAAGGAGGAAGGTGCAATTGAAATTGTGTATTTAAAAAAGTAGTACATAAGGCTGAGAATAATAGTTTTAGCAATTAACCTCAAGATTGTTGATATCAAAATCTGAGTCGATTTTATTAAACTTTAAATTTTCCAATTTAAAATGTATAGCTTGTCATATAAACGAACAGGATAAAATTAAAATTAACAGATATCAGTAAGTTCAATTAATTCTAACAATCATGACAGTAATAAAGGAAATTTGGAAAATGGCAGAAAAGCTCAAACTTCTATCTTATTTGCTTTTAGGTTTAGTAACGGCAATTTGTGATTTTCTATTTGTCAATACACTCTCAAACGTAATTGCAAGGATAAGTGCGAAAACCTATACTGTTTTTAGCAACGACTATCTAATCGTTTTTTTGTTAATAATATTTCTTATTGTTTGGACTCGTAAAGTATCCTCACTGATTGTCATCAAAATATCCCAAAGACTACTTTGGAATTATAGAAAGCGAATTTTATCAATGGTGCTAAAATCAAATTTTGAACAGTTGTCGAAAAACAAAGTAAAAGTTTTCACTGCTATGATAAACGATGTAAATGTTTTATCATCTGTATCAACAAATATTGTGGGTTTTTTCACTTCGTCCATCATGGCAATTGCTTGCTTGGTTTATCTCGCCATTATTTCAACAAAATTATTTATTATTACTCTAATAACTGCCTTGACGGGGTGTATTATTTATTATTATGGATCAAAAAGAAGTAGTGACTATTTCCAAGCCTCACGCAATTTGGAAAATGATTTTTTAAAGAATTTCAAATCTATTATAGACGGATACAAAGAAATATTCATGAATCCTCAAATAGGTAAATCCATTTATGAAAACAGAATTATAAACATTTCCAATACGTCTTACAAAAGTAACGTCGCCGCTTTTTCTAATTTTGTTAAAAATCAAATTACCGGTCAAATTCTTTTTTATATACTACTTTCATTTATACTTCTGTATTTCAGTACTGTTCTTAAAGTTGAATCTTCTGATATTGTACGTTTTGTTTTTGTATTGATGTATTTATTTACATCAATACAGACTATTATGGTATTACTTCCCGGGTTCATAAATGCCAAAATCGCCTCAGATCATTTACTGGGCTTACAAAATGAGCTTGACAAATTAGAAATTGACGAACCTTCATTAAAGACAGTTCTTTCAAATGTGGTCTTTGATGAAATAATTGTCCACGGCTTGAAATTTCAATATAGTGAAGATAATGGTCACTTTACTATTGGCCCAATCGACTTTAGAATAAAAACTGGTGATGTTGTTTTTATTTATGGCGGTAATGGTTGTGGGAAAACAACTTTTATAAATTCTTTATTAGGGTTGCTAACTCCATCATATGGTCAAATAACATTAAATGGTAAACTAGTCACTAAAAATAACAATGCTGATTACCGATCTGTTTTTTCCGTTGTCTTTAGTGATTTCTTTTTGTTTGATGAAATTCATGGAGTTGAAGAAGTTAATTTAGAAAAATGGCATAAATATTTGAAACTATTTGAATTGGAGGGCAAAGTTATCTTAAGCGGTAAAAAATACTCAGTGACAGATCTTTCAACCGGACAACGAAAGCGTTTAGCACTAATTACCGCTCTTTTAGAAGACAAGCCCGTACTGGTTATTGATGAATGGGCAGCCGATCAGGATCCTATCTTCAGGAAGAAATTTTATACTGAAATTATTCCTTTTTTAAAACATCAAAACAAAGCTATTTTGGCGATTACCCATGATGACAAATACTATTATTGCGCTGACAGATTATATAAAATGGACGATGGTAGATTATTTGAAAAAAAAGCTAGTGAAATAGCTGTTTAAAAGCCCCACTTAATTGACGTTAATTAAGTGGGGCTTTTAAGTTTTCGGATTTAATATAACGATTAAAATTAGTTTTTTACCTATATTATTGGCGAAATTGAGTATTTTGATTTTCTCATGTGACATTCATTTTGAGTTTTCAACTTCAGGAGTGATAAAGGAAAGATCAATCAGTATAAATAAGTCGTTGTATAAAAATATTTGGCTTTGTTTCAACTAAAAACACAGACATATAATACAGATAAAAGATCTGTCTTTTCGAATTTCTATGTTGCACCTTCTATATTATTACTTACTCCCAATGCGATTAATTTTAAAGCAACGTTGATTCAATAGTATCATGATGAAAATAAATTTAAATTGTTTATTCCCAGTAGCCGCCCTCATTATTTTAATTTATACTTTATCTAATCAACTATTTGATGTCCCCCCTCTAGGAAAAATATTAAATCCATTTATCGGTGTTATTCAAAATGACCAGGATAAATACTTAAACGACAATTACCTTAAAGAAAATAATTTGGGACTTTCTGATTCAGTAAGTGTGTTTTTCGATCAGGCAAAGGTTCCTCATATTTATGCCAAAAATATTGAAGATTTATATTTCTCGCAGGGATATGTGACCGCAATACTTAGGTTATGGCAAATGGATTTTACAAGCTATGTTTCGGCGGGCCGTTTATCTGAAATTTTTAATGGAGAAAATTACTTACAATACGATCGAAATCAAAGAAGAATGGGCATGCTGGAAGCTGCCAAACGGTCATTATTCTTAATAGAAAAGAATCCGGAAACCAAAAAGATCCTTTCCGCTTATACAAGGGGAGTGAACGCATATATCAAACGTTTAAATTACCGCACACTTCCTTTTGAATACAAGTTTTTGAATTATACGCCTGAACCGTGGTCTAACTTGAAAAGCGTTTTAATAATGAAACTAATGGGCAACACGCTTTCTGGCTACGAAAAAGATATGGATATGAGTCGGCTAATGTTAATTTTAGGTGAAAAGAAATTTAATTTACTTTATCCAGATTTTCATTCAAATATTACTCCTATGGTGGACTATTCAAAACGAAAACCCCGCTCAGTTTTTAACGCGGCCAAACGTCCTGCGTATCTAAATTTTTCGTTTATATCTTCTATATCTAGTAAACCAAAAGTACTCTTCAATCGCAAGCTAGGAAGCAATAGTTGGGTAATTTCCGGCAAGAAAACTAAATCAGGACTTCCTATTCTGGCGAGTGATCCACATTTAAATTTCGCTTTACCTTGTGTTTGGTTACAAATGCAGTTGTCAGCACCGGGTCTTGATGTTTATGGTGTTTCTATTCCGGGGACACCTTCCATAATTATCGGATTTAACAAAAATATTGCATGGGGTATCACAAATGGAGCGGACGACGTAAAAGACTGGTATAAGCTTCAAGTTAACGGAGATTATAAAACTTATAAATTGGGCGATAAAATGGTCAAACTTGATAGTAGGATTGAAGAGATAAAAAGAAAGGGGCAAAAATCTTTTTTTGACACTATATATAGTTCAAAACATGGTCCAATTGTAAACGATAATAGATTCTTCAGCCAACGCGAGCTGATAGATTATGCTATGAAATGGGAATTGGCGACACCATCAAACGAATTTTTGACCTTTATTCATATTAATAAAGCAAAAAACTACAGGGAATATAAAGAATCCCTAAAGTATTTTTCATGTCCCATACAAAATTTCACATTCGCCTGCAATGATGGAACAATTGCAGTCAACCATCAGGGTAATATGGCAATCAAATACAATAGTCAAGGAAGATTCATTTTAGATGGGAGTACTGATTCATCATTGAATACCAAATATATTCCCCTAGATAGTTTGCCACAACAGGTTAATCCAAAGTGCAATTATTTAGTTAGTGCCAATCAGCATCCTACCGACTCCAATTATCCATATTATTATAATGGTTATTATTCTGAAAACAGGGCAAATCAAATCAGTAAAATGTTAGCCGAAGAAAGTAAATTCGACATTAATAAGGTAGAAAAAATCCAACTCGACAATACTAATTCTTTTGCAGTCGTAGCACTCCCTATCATCTTGAAAAAAATTGATAAATCCAACTTGAATGCCAATCAAAAACATCTGTATGACCTTATGAAATCATGGGACTGTTCTTATAATTTTAATAGCGAAATTCCAAAAATGTTTGAATGGTGGTGGTCTAATATTAAAAATCTTACCTGGGATGAATTAACTAAGTATCCATTTCCCTTGGTTAACCCGGACGACTATATTTTACTCAATTTAATTGAAACAGACCCAACAAATATATTTTTCGATAAATTAAATACATCAAAAAAGGAAATCGCTTCAAATATAATTTTTGAAGCTTTCATTAAAGCATCGAACGACTATTTCAAATTAAAGAATAAAGGAAACGTTAAATGGGGTAATTTAAACAGGGTTAATTTTTTACATTTAACCAAGATACCTGCCTTTAGCAAGTTAAATATCCCATGTGCTGGTTACCCAGAAGCTATTAATGCTATTTCAAATTCATGGGGGCCGTCCTGGCGAATGGTTGTACAACTTGGCAATGTACCTACCGCCTATGGAATATATCCAGGGGGGCAGTCTGGAAATGTTGGAAGTAAATATTATGATAATTTTATCAATGATTGGGGGCACGGCAAGTATTACCATTTAAATTTTTACCCTTCGATTGGCGAAGCCAGAGCAGGAGCAAAAAACACACTGTTATTAAAATAATTTTAGGTGCTCAAAATATAATACAAATGAAAATAAACCTTATTCAAAACACACTTATAATTATGATCATCGGTATAATTATGATGACATTAAGCAATATTGACTTTTTGCCTTGGTGGGTATTTCTGTTGCCAGTTTTAATTTTAGGAATTATTATATCGTTATTGAAATTGAACTTGAAAGTTTTTATTTTGGGGTTTATTGCGGGTTTTGTAATTTGGTTTGGCGGCAATCTTTTTTTCGACATTAAATACAATGGTTTTGTTTTAGCCAAACTGGCAAATGTCTTATCTGTACCCAAACTATTGCTGCCTCTTGTTTCCGGAATAATTGGAGGAGTAATTACAGGACTGGCTATGTATGTAGGGAAAAATGTGTTAAAATATACCGAACTTACAAACGTAGATTAAGTGCTATAATTATTAAAGCTGAGAAAAAACGATGTGTTTCCAATTAAATCCCTTAAAGTAGTTAGAAATGGCTGGACAGAGGAGAAAGCGATAAAGTTATATCAATTGGCCCAAACACCCTACATAAATAAGCTGACAACGGTATTTTAACCCGAATAATGGTATTGTGTGAAGATTGGATGTCATATGTGTCAATTGACAGCATCGGCTGCGAGTTCAGGAAAAATGATAATTAATTCAGAAAAGAATATAACAAAATGGATTTAATTTACAATTTACCTAAAACAACGTTAATGAAAATCTTTAAAAAAACAGGCGATGAATTTTAATGAGATTAACCAGAATTATACAACTTATACAGATGCCGATCATGAAACATGGGGTATTCTTTTTAAAAGGCACGTATTATCTCACAAAAAGTTATCAAAAGAATATGTGATCGGCTTTCAAAAATTAAATTTACAGCCAGATAGGATTGCTAATGTTGAGGTTATTAATGAGCAGCTCAAGGAATTATCGGGATGGACTTTATTACCAGTCATTGAATCTATTTCCCCGCGAGATTTTTTTTTATTGATTAGTTGTAAAAAATATCCTGTTATAAGCACAATACGTAAGCGAGATGAAATAGATTTTAGTAAGCATCCTGATATTTTCCACGACGTTTGTGGGCAAGTACCCTTATTGATAAATGAAAAATTCACAAAACTTTTAGCTTCTTTTAGCATTATAGCTTTAAAATATATAAATAATAAAAAAGCTATTGATTTGTTAAGTCGGCTTTGGGAGTATACTTCTAAAATGGGGTTAATACTTGAAAATAAAGCACTGAAGCCATATCATGGTGCAATAATAACGTCTGATCAAGAAATCGACTTTAGTAGGTATAAAACAATCCCTAAGTACAAACTTGCGTTAAAAAACATTTTCCTACAAAAAAAAAGCACTTTTAAACTCCAAAATGAATGTTTTGTTATAGAATCTTTCGATGATTTGTCTAATTGTCTCCATAGCCTTGAAGAGGTACTCCTCCAAGAATTATCACTTCCTAATGGCGAACTTGTTTTAAGAAATTATTCATTGAATAATAACATTGGCAAAAGATTTAATAATGTGATTGGTTTTCTTAACGATGTCCAATTCAAATTTCCGAAAGCCATTTCATTTGCAGCCGGTCAGCCAGATGAGAACTACTTCGAGATTGAAAGTCATTTATCAAAATTCGATCTTTTCGTAAACCATGTAGTGTTGAAAACCGGAATAAACAGAACTAAAGTAATTAACACCATTGGACAATATAACAAAACAAAAGGAATCATAAATGACGTTTTGGTCGAATATCTTAAAATAGATGAAGATATATATTTAAAAGAGAGCGATCTAATTGTAACAGTCGGCGCCCAAGAGGCGTTTTCAATAGTATTGTCTACGATATGTAATAGAACAACAGACGTCATCTTAGTCGAAGATCCTAGTTATATAGGAGTCAGTTCTTTTGCGAAAGTTTTTGATTTTACGATTTCGGGTGTTAAGACAGATATGAATGGACTTGATCTCGAAGCATTAAAAAATAAAATAATAAAGACTAATGAGAGTGGCAAAAAAGTCAAACTTGTATATGTAATACCCGATTATCAAAACCCATCGGGCTTTTGTATGCCGATTGGAAATCGCTTAAGCCTATTAGAACTTGCAGAAGAATATAATTTTTTAATAATTGAAGATAGTGTATATAATAGCTTTACAGATGCACAAAAACGGAATCCGACACTTAAATCATTAGACAAAAACAGGAGAGTTATTTTTGTTGGATCGTTTTCAAAATCATTATTCCCCGGTCTTCGGCTTGGCTTTATTGGTGCAGACCAAATTGTAGAAAATGACATTGGTGAAAGCGTGCCACTAGTTGACCAGATGGCCAAAGTAAAAGCATTGCTAACCAATAATACCCCCACAATTAATCAAGCGATTCTGGGGGGTATTTTAATACATCAAAATTATAGTCTACAAGAATGGAGTAAACCTAGATATGAAAGCTATAAAGCAAAAAAGAACAAAATGCTCGATAGCTTGAATACTCATATCAAGCTATTTTCTGACACTTGGAGTAGGGAAATACATTGGAACCAACCAGATGGAGGTTTTTTCATAAAAATGACAGTCCCATTTGAGATAACTCCTGAAAGTATTTATGAATGTGCTCGAAAATATAACGTAATTTTCTGTCCAATGAGATATTTTTATCTTGAAAACGGTGGAGAATTCGAGCTAAGATTAACATTTTCAAATCTTTCGTTAAATACAATTGATGAGGGTATTAAACAACTCGCATCTTATTTTAAGTCGGTAATAGATAAAAACGAAGAAAACTAACATTATTAATTCCACTAAAGAATATCTTGTGACCTATAACGCAATATTTTCTTTGAAATCGCTCTTTATTAATTAAATTTATAGCAATGGTTTACCTAGGTCTTATTAACGATATTCAAAAAACAATATATGTGCATGTTTTGATAGGAAGCAAATAAGCTACTTTCGAAGCATACCATTTATTGATGTTTATTGAATTAATAATTTAAACGTCAAGCAAATCATTTTAGAGCGTGTTTATAATAATAATGATGCCCACTTTATGAATTTTATTGAATGTCAGCTGTATGGTGCAGACCAAAGCATAGCATTATTACGTTTAAGTCGTCCAAAGTTTGCAAATGCTTACAATAATCAAATGTTGTCTGCGATGGAGCAACAATTAAAAGCCTTTGCCTACGATAACAGCGTGCGTGCGCTTATTATTACAGGTGAAGGCCAGCGGGTATTTTGCGCAGGTGCTGATAAAAATGAAATCAAAAGCCGTCGGGCACTTGATGGCTTGAATTTAGTAAGTAAATACGTATTTGACTTACTGGCAAATATGACCATCCCAACGATTGCAGCTATTAATGGCGCAGCGATAGGGGGTGGTTTAGAATTGGCGCTGGCCTGTGATATTCGAATAACTTCACAAACAGCAAAATTTGCATTGCCTGAAATAAAATTAGGCTTAACCCCCGCAGCAGGCGGCTTGACACGTTTACTACAAATGGTAGGAGTAAGCAGAGCTAAAGAAATGATTCTATTTGGTCGGGAAATTGATGCTGAAAGAGCTTTGGAGTGGGGATTAGTGTCCCAGTTGAGTGATGATGTAATTAGTGATGCACTCGCTCTCGCAACGTGGGTCATATCACAAGACCCTTTAGCTCTTCGTTTAGCAAAACAAATAATGAATGTAGACTATTCGCGTGAACGGCACGATTTATCAAGTATGGCACAAGCTTTATTATACGAGCAAAAATATCAAAAGAAAAATAATGAATGAAAAAACACATGCAGGTCTAGGTACTTATTTGTTAGATGTTGCAACGACCAATCCAGGTGATAAATATTGGCAGCGTGATTTGGCTTCATTATTTGGTGTACAGGATAAAAAAATTGCAAATATTTTTACAAATTCAAATATTGAATCACGATATCTTTCTCTGCCATCCGCCGACAATACTGGAAAAATACCAGAAGAAACAAGTTTAGATTTATGGCATAAACATCGAAATACATCCATAGAAGCCGGATCTAAGGTTATTACAGAGGTGTTGGAGAGGTTAAATCTAAAACCTACAGATATAGATTACTTGGTTTGCGTAACTTCGACGGGATTCCTATGTCCGGGATTAACCGCATATTTTGTCAAAGAATTGGGGTTTAAATCAAATATTCATCGGATTGATGTGGTCGGAATGGGTTGTCATGGTGGTTTGAATGGCATGCAGCCTATAGTTAACTATTGCAATCAGTTCAATAATAGCTATGGATTATTAGTGTGCGTAGAAATTTGTTCAGCGGCTTATGTGTTTGATACGACAATCAGCACTGCTGTTGTCAATTCATTATTTGGAGATGGTTGTACTGCAGCGGTTTTTGGCCCTAATCATTCAGCTGTTAAAAGTAGGCCACAAATTTTGGGCTTTGAATCGCATATTGCTACAGAAGAAATTTCCGCAATGCGTTTTGATTTTAATGGTAGCAAAAACTCCTTTTATTTGGATCGAAATATTCCATATGTTATTGGCGGTCAAGTTGACCAGCCTGTCAAAGCCTTATTAAAACGATTTGATTTAAAAGTTCGCGACGTGTCACATTGGATCGTTCATTCAGGTGGCAAAAAAGTTTTGGATTCGATCAAATATGCATTGAATATTTCCGCGCATGACATTCGTCACACAGTTAGCGTCTTGAATGACCATGGAAATTTATCCTCGGGTTCATTTTTATTTTCCTATCAACGATTAATCCAAGAAGATCGTGTAGATCCTGGTGATTATGCGTTGTTGATGACAATGGGCCCAGGCATGTCAATTGAATGTTGTTTAACACAGTTTTAAAAAATAAATTATGAGTACTCTTTCAGAGTTTCAAACCCTGCTTTTAATTGAGGAAGAAGAAAAAAGTTGGATTGAATTCACAAAAACATCTCCGGGGAAAGATAGGCTACCGGATTTACAGAAATTATTGAATTATCTTGAAGATATTTCAACTGCTAGACTTATTATTTTTCGCAATTTGGATCTTTTCTCCCAATACCTAAATTCAGTCGATGAATTTAGGTATTGGGAGAAAGTAATTGAACGATTAAATCGTTTACCAATTATAACTATTGCAATAATCGATGGGGCCTGTTTTGGTGTAAGTTTACAAATAGCACTTGCTTGTGATTTTCGCCTTGCCAGTATCGGTTCTACATTGCAATCATCAGAAGTCAAACAAGGATATTTGCCAGGAATGATCATTTTTCGCTTGGCTAAATTTGTTGGGCTGGGTGTGGCAAAACGAATACTATTTATGGGGTTGCCTTACAAAGTAGAAGACGCATTTCAAGTTGGATTAATCGAGATGGTTTTTTCTGTAAATGAGGAAGCGACAGCTGTCAACGAATTTATCAAGTTATTATTACCAGTCCAGCCCACTGCAATTCAATTAACACGCCGATTATTAGACGAATCCTTTGCTAGTTCTTATGACGAAACTGTTGGCCATTTTATTGCTGCGCAATACAAATGCATGAACTAACCACCGAATACAAAATAATCGTGAGCTACAAGAGCATCTCAACTTTTTTGTTGATATCTCAATATTAAAAACTTCTAACTTAATAATTTAGAGTTTGATCACGATGTAGTTATTTGATTTGAGAGATGGTGTAGACGAAATTCCTAATTCGAAACATTTTTCAAGCTGACTAAATTAGGTTAAACTTATTTACCAGATCAAGATTTGCTCCTTATGTTTGATATAACTCGGAATCAACTGAAGATATTTATCAAATAAAATATTATAACTGTATAAAGTTGGATTATTCGCTATTCAGATTATTTTTTTTGCAAATTCGTTAAGTGTGCTCGTCTTATTGATTGTATTAATGATTATAAAATAAAATTTGGATGGAAAATGTAGCCCTTAGTCCCACACCACTTTTAGTAAATGATCTTGAGAGTTTAAGACAGTGGCAAAATTCAGAACTAAATCGTTTAAAAAAACTTCCATTACCAACTAAACGGGATGTAGAGCAGGAAAAATCAGCGCGGTTTTACTTTGATGCTTTAGCCGAATTGCGTGCTCGTTTGATTGCTTTACATGGTAATGAAATCTATGCAGCAGTGACAAATAACTTCTCTGAGTTAGTACGTATTGAAGATTTACTTTACAGAATAGCTAAAAAATTCCCTGGGCTAGCGCCAACAAGATCTGAAATCATACAAGATGAATCATATTTTTTGTGCAATAAAGAAGGTCACGAACTTAGCCAAGGTTTGATTTTATCCGAATTATTGGCGATACCTCATATCGGACAGCATCTCATGACGGCAATGCAGCAACCCAAAGAAAAATCATTTTCTTTACTTGCGCAATTTCAGCAACAACATCATTTGCGTCTGGAAACAGTGACTGTGATAAAAAAAAATAACGTCGCATATTTATATTTATCCAACCAATCGTTTCTCAACGCAGAAGATGATCAATTAAATTCAGACATGGAATTCGCTGTCGATGTTATTTTGCTTGATCCCAACGTAGACGTTGCCGTTATTCGAGGTGATGTAATGAGTCATAAAAAATATAATGGGAAACGAGTGTTCTGTTCTGGAGTTAATTTAACGAAACTTTATCGTGGACAACTTTCGTATCTATTTTATGTAACACGGGAACTGGGATTAATTACTAAAATCTATCGCGGTCTAATGCACGGCGAAAATAATGTTAACAAGATACCGAATTGTGTTATTGAAAAACCATGGATTTCTGTCGTCGATTCGCATGCTATTGGAGGTGGGTTTCAAATGCTTTTGGTGTCTGACTATGTAATTGCTGAATCTGGCGCTTTACTTTCAGTTCCTGCTAGACGTGAAGGATTTATTCCTGGACTTACTAATTTGCGGTTACCACGGTTTGTAGGCCAACGATTATCAAATCAATTGGTTTACAATAATTATCAAATCATAGTAGATAGTGATGAAGGCAAACTTATAGTTGATGAAGTAGTTGATGCAAATTGCATAAATGATTCTCTTAAAAGTGTTATTGATAGCATGACTGAATTTGGCATTGGTGGATTTATTAGCAATCGTAAGGCATTTCGCCTTGGTGTCGAGCCAATCTCTCTATTTCTGCAATACATGGCTACATTCTGCCGAGAACAAGTTAAATGTATGTATGGCCCAGATATTGTGAATAATCTAGAAAGATTTTGGGTAATGCGCAAATAAACTGTTAACGAAAATAAATCTCCCCTCTCTGTTCCGGGCTGGTTAGCCTACAGTTTAATGCCACACATAGCTTAATAATTGTGTTAAATAAACGCCAGTCCTTGAAAATCTTTTTATATAAAGGCCATTTTTATTATCTTTATTTTAAGAAAACGATTTACAGATATAGGGCGCTTTGGCATATGTAGACCAAGCAGTTGATAACTGATGAGATATTTCGGAAATGTTGGTAATTCGCTCACTTTTTGCTCCATTTTCAAAATCGTGGCAGAATCGTGGCAATGACTTTTTGAACAATTGCAATAAACTAATTTACAGATAGTTACATAGCTAAATTCGAATCCCTCCGGGGCTTCAAGTCTTAGAATCTATTTTATTAGATAATATCGCAAGTTAAAAAAGTGTCCTAAAAAACTTCCCGTTACCAATCAGTGAAACCACGTCAATGATCAATTAAATTAACTAAAAGCTGTAAATCTCCTTCAAAATGGTTTGTGAGTTGAACCGTTTGGAGTACAAAAGCAGAGTAAAATCGCAACAAAAAGCCCTTAAATCAATGATTTAGGGGCTTTTGTCATTTTAGACCCTCTCAAAAATCGCATATAAACACATAACTCTATTGAACGATTCATTGAGTCATCTAAACTCAAAAAAAAGACTCAATGAAAACGTCACAATAGACTGATATACAAGCATGTACACCTCGTAAACATCTTGATTATCAGCGACCGAAATCCGACATTTGTTTTACCCTTTTATTGAGTAATTATGTTAGAAAAAAGCTTCGGGTTATTGTTCTTTATGAGAAAAACCAAAAATTACAAGGCAGGGCCATTGCCTATCTATCTGAAAATCACCATTGACGGCGCCGCAACAGAGCTTTCGTCAAAACGAAAATGTGAGCCATCACAGTGGAGTGGAAAGTCGGGAAGAGCTATTGGAAATAAAGAATCGGTTAAAGAACTGAATCATTATCTCGATTCACTGGAACAAAAGGTGTTCCAGGCGAAAAGAAAATTAATTGATACGGATAAGGAGATTACGGTCGAGGCGATTAAGAGCGTATTGACCGGTACGGATGAGAAGAAAGTGATGATCCTGGAGGTTTTTAAAAACCATAACCAGCAAATGAAAGCATTGGAAGGAACTGAGTTTTCCTCCAATACTATTGACAGATATGAAACCACCATAAACCACACCACCGCTTTCCTACAGTGGAAATACGGTTTAGAGGACATGAATATTAAAGATCTGGATCATGAGTTTATTACTGAGTTTTGTTTTTGGTTTAAGAGTGTGCAAAAATGCAATCACAATTCGACTATGAAATATTTGTCAAACTTCAAGAAGATTGTTTTGATCTGTGTTAAAAACCGATGGTTGCCTGTTGATCCGTTCGCAGATTTTAAATTTACCAGAAAACCTGTCGAAAGGGTGGCATTAACTGAACATGAATTAAAAAAGATCGCAAGCAAACCATTTGCTGCTGAACGGTTGATTTTTGTTCGCGACATTTTTCTTTTCAGCTGCTATACCGGGCTCTCTTACGCCGATGTACAGAAATTAAGGTACAGTGAAATAGTAAAAGGGATAGATAATGGTACCTGGATATTCACAAACCGACAAAAAACCGGAACGTCGACCAGGGTACCGCTCCTACCGGAAGCATTAGCAATCTTAGATATTTATAGAACAAATTCCAAATGCATAAACACCGGCTTAGCACTTCCGGTATTGAGTAATCAAAAAATGAACTCCTATTTAAAAGAGATCGCTGGCATCGCAGGAATCAATAAAGAGTTGACTTTCCACATTGCGAGGCATACTTTCGCAACTACAATCACGCTGAATTACGGTGTGCCGATGGAAACAGTATCGAAAATGCTTGGTCACACCAACATTAAACAGACACAACATTATGCGAAGCTAACTGACAGGAAGGTAAGTGATGACATGCAGAAGCTCATAAGTAGGCGGCGCGTTGTAGAAAAAAGAGCATTGTAAATACCGAAGAAAAGAGGCTGTTCAATATGAAAACAGCTTCTTTTTCTTTGATTTCAGGTAAATAATGGAGAACGTTATCGTAGGAACTATGCTCAGGGATATGATATGGTGTATGATAAAACCACTTTTCATTGTAAACGTAGCTACCGGCTTCCATTAGATGGCAGCCAATCTTTTGTAGATATAATAAGCTTGGGAATAACTGTGGGCCAGAATAGGCCCACTATAGAGAGGGAAGTTGAGAATTCGGGATAGGTATTTAAATACTAAATATCGTAGAACAGACTTATAGTACAATCTCGATAACACTACCCTGGTAAGAGTCATAGGTTGGTACGTACAAGATGTAACCAAGTTCCTTCAACTGAGTGATACATTTATGGTAGGTTGTTATGCTACCAAAATGAGCTCTTGCCATAAGTAGTTTTCGAGAAACCTTTACCTGCTTTTGAAAGCCGCTTTGCTCCCACAGGTTTAACATGCATGTATATAAACTGATGTGCCACACAGTTACCCGCGGATCATCGGCTATTTTTGAATATAGCTCTGAGAATGTTGATAGGTTTGGTAACATATGCTATCGGGATTTACCACTGATCATATTTTCAATATCAGTAAGTTTATAAAAATGAATCCCTCCTACTTTTTGGGATTTAAGCTTACCGCTAATTCTTAAATTCTGTACGGTTCCTGTTGAGATTTTAAGCATTCGCCGGACATCGCTGCACCGGAGCCAGGTCTTATTATCTTCGGGTTTTGCGGTAAGTAAAAGTTTAATATCGTTAAGTAAGGTCCTGCGAAATGCTTCCAGATCTTCTTTGGTAATGAGCTCGATAGCCATAGAAATGCATACTGAAAAAGGAGTTCGATGCGAACCTGTCTTATAGAGGTTCGCGCATAATAACCAGCAGGTCATTCCGGGCGGAACTATCCTGATAGTTTGTAGTGCCTGATCTACCATACTTTTGGCAAGTATGTATGTTCAGCCAGTCATCTGAAATGTTACAATAACAGGCAACGCAAAAGAGAGCTGCGGTAATGTTTCGTAAATTAATATAATCGGCAACCCGTTAACGTTCCGAATTAGTAAAGCTCTACGGATTAGCCCCGGTTAAGAAAGGGGTAATCCTGAGTATTACCATACTTCGTGCCTACCCCATCCACCAAATGTGGAATGGTCACAAATTTCACAACCTTCATAAAGACATTGGATTAAATACCTGTCGATATTTAATCCAATAGAGTAGTACGTCAGGCTGCCTTCGATGCGACATTGCAAGGAATGCAAAAGGTCTATCCGTTTGTCGTTCACATAAAAATTACCCTGCAACGCGTCACAATAGGGACAGGAGGACGCGCAGTAATGTTCTTTAATGGTGTGGCTGAATTTAAGACCAACAGGCGTAATGCTTTCATCATTTTGCCGAAGAACGGCAACAAAATTACTGATCAGTTCTGCGGTATCACCCTTGATATGGTATAGGCTTAATTGGTCATTATAATATTGCCAATCTGCGTTATTCCAATTGTCTAATTGTCGGTCGGGAAAAACAATACCAGTTACCGTTTTGATCTCTTGTTTGCATTTCCAGCAATGATCACGCATAATTTCGAGGTTGACTGGTTGAAACCCTTCTTTAGGTCCCAGATAAGTAAGCGTACCGTCCCAAAGGCTTGCAAAACCAAGATGCAAACTTTCGTAATTACTGCCATCGAGTGTTATCTTGTTACTTTTATCTCTGCAGCAAGTTATCCATATAAAATCAGGGGTGTGTATTTGCAGCTTTTCAGAGATAAAAACCCCTGTGTTGCCCAATTGCAAGGAGGCAGCTTCTTCGTTAATGACAATCAACAAACAGCCTTTAGATAAAATGTAGTCTCTTAGTTTGAGTAGAGTGCTTTCCTGTGCGGCATCCAAATTTAAAGACAAGGGCAAAATTAAAATATTGACCAGTTTTTGTTCACCTTTAATTGTTGTCAGAAAGGCGTAGCTTATTTCACAGGGCTCATCACCCAGCTGTTTGTCGGCAGAAATTCGTTGCCAATTGGCGGGCTGCGATTTTTGCAGCTCATTTTCTACAAAAAGATAAAATTCATCTGTCATAACTTATGAGTTCAGTGAAACGGATAGTTGGGTTTAAAAAAATGGCAAAAAAGAAAGTCCCTAAACGCTCGCCGCCGGGACCTTCAACCTAAGTGGGATGAATAAACAAAACACCCAGGCTCATAAAAATGTCTTTCTTAGAAACATGGAGGATATTTATGAAACAGTTAACAAACAAAGATGTGAACATTGCGCCGCAATTAGATAAAGCCTGTGGCCTTGACATGCACAAAGAAAAGATCGTCGGCTTTATCTCATGCAAAGATGGCAGCGAACAAGAACTTATGGAGTTTGGGACCTTTACCTGTGAGCTTCACAAGGTAAAGGACTGGCTTCAGGGCAATGGTGTAGAACATTGCCTGATGGAAAGTACAGGCATTTACTGGATGAGTTTATACACGATACTTACCGAAGTCGGCATAACAGTAACAGTCGCTAATCCTACTCATATCAAACAGATTCCAAAGCGTAAAACCGATAGGAAAGATGCCCGCTGGCTTTGCACCTTGTTACTGCATGGGTTAGTTCGCGCCAGCTTTATGCCTACCTCGGAGCAGCGTGTTTTGCGGGATTTCTGTCGTAGCCGCCTGTTTTATACAAGACAACAGAACAAAACTCAAAACAGGTTGTGGAAGATCCTTGAAAGCAATAACATCAAACTTCGTTCTGTGATTAGTTCTATACGCACGAAAACTGCAATGGACATTATTCGCTTACTCGCTGTTGGTGTTACCGACAAAGTTCAACTGGCGAACTGTTCGCGAGGAAGAGCCAAAAACAAGCGTGATGATATGATGCTTGCACTTGAAGGAACGCTGGAGCAGCATCACAAGATGCAACTGCAAATGTTATTGCAGGATTTTGATCACGTACAGAAACAGATTGATGCATTAGAAGATATCATTGGTGACATTATCAGCAAACATTATGCTGTGGCATTTGAATGTCTTGATACTATTACCGGCATTGCCCATAAATCAGCACAAACTATTTTGAGTGAGGCTGGAAAAGATATGAGCCGATTCCCAACGGCTGATCATTTTACTGCGTGGTGCGGTCTGGCACCAGGCAACAATGAAAGTGCTGGTAAACGGCATGATACTTCAGTTAAAAAGGGCAATCGTTTTTTAAAAACATCAATCGTTAGCGCCGCATGGGCAGCTGTTCGTGTTAAAGATTCCTATTGGCATGCTCTATTTGAACGGATGCGGAAGCGTATGAAAGCACAGAAAGCTATAGTAGCAGTAGCAAGAAGAATATTGAAGGTAGTGTATAAAACATTAGAAACATTAACACACTATCAGGAGAAGGGTGTTGCCCATTACTTTGACTTACAAGCCAAGTTCACTGCCTTTAAAAGAGCAGGACAACTTTGGCCCACTACAAGTGCATGATACAAAAAATAAAAAGGACGAATAAGGTTTTAGAATAAAAAGTCTGTCACCTAAGTTGCCAATACCATATTCAGAATCCAGGCTTGTTCCATGAGAACGCAGAGGAAACTTGTTTTATATTTATTTCTTACTGGATATTGTGGTTAGAGTTTATGTATGCTCCTTATGGTTCAAATTGTAAATATCTGTTAAAGAACGGCAACACACTGTTATAAAACCTACCGTCAGTTCCAGCTAATTGATCGATATGGCCTCCCCGGTATTCTTCAGCAAAATGATTGATGCCATATCTTTCCAGCTTTTTAGTTAATTCAATACAGGTTAACGGCAGATGCCTCGCTTCATCATTTCTGCCCCAATCAAATTTAATTGCCTTCATACTTTTTAAGGCAGGTAAATGACTTTCGACCATTTGTGTCGGGAGGTTGGCATTCCATCGGGCAATAACATCTATATCAGGTACCATATTCCCGTTAACATAGTTTGCAGGCATGTCTGCATAAAACGGCGGTTTGTTAAGATCAGGTGAAAAACAGCGGGCCAGATCAACTATTAGTGTTGTGGGAAAAGTCTTGAATATTTCAGCATCAGTCTTTGCTTTTGAAATATCCTCAAAGGTTCCTATGCTGGTATTCATTCCATCTGACCAGTTTAGAATAGCCGGGCTCATGGCATATACAGAGCTGTAAACATCGGGATATAGCATCGACAGTTTTAATGCACCGTGCCCGCCCATCGATATACCAGCAATCCCTCTGCTGTCACGGATAGCTATCGTTCTAAAGTTATTGTCTACAAAATTAACTACGTCTTTTCCGATAAAATTTGCCCAATTCCCATTCAGAATTGAGTTTGTATAAAAGCTACCGCTATAACGAGTATTACTGTTGGGCAATACAATAATGCAGGGACGTATGCGATTATTTGCTATCGCGGTATCCATTAGCTTATCCAAATTGAGGAACTCTACAGTTGAAGTATCTGTCCCAGTATAGCCGTGCAATAAATAAATCACAGGATAGCTACGTTTACTTTTATAGTATCCCGGAGGCAAATAGACAGTTATGCTTCTTGACGGATCTTCACCGGCAGGGTTGCCTTTAAGTGATGCGGCAATAAAATTTTTAACTACGAGACTTCCCGCAGGTAGTTTTTGACTAAAGGATGAACATGTAAAAAAAAGCGTAAAAGCCAACGTAAGTAAGAGATACTTCATACTGGCTAAGTTAAACTTAATTTGTTTGATTTATTATTTTTAGAGGAACCTTATCACAATAGCGGGCAGATAGCCCACCAAGATTTTGCAAAATAGCAATAAATATTTACCTGTCAATAATGGCGATTAAACGAAGAGTTGCGCATATACTCATTAAACCTGCGCTGATATTCCCTTTCTTCATTTATTCTGCGGTTGATAACCGAACATCTCCAGAAACATAAGCCCCAAGCCAAAAAAGCTACCGATAAACAGGTAAATGTTTCCTTTTGTCGTTCGGTGATGAATTCTTTATTTTTTTTAGTTTCCCTTATAATCGCTGTAGATGGTTTAATTTGTTTCCCTCCCAATGCTCCGAAGAAGGCAAAAGTGGAAATTAGGAAGGCGAGTAAAACATTGCGGACTATAGCTTTCATAATGATTTCTATTTATAAAATTACTAATTTAATTAGTAAACAACAAGCACTTTTTTAATTTAGTTCATAGATATTATTGTGGTGGCGGGCCTCCTGCACCCTATCGCGAATAGTATCAACAATATTGGACTCCGGAATGCCCTGTAGGTTGATGATCTGATTGGAGTGATCTGTACTTATCAGCGTCAGGTTCATTAACTTGAATAGCTGAAGTACGAAAGATTGGGTAATAATGAAATCTTTGACTCTAAACATCTCTGTTTGATCGATTTGTTTAAAGAAAATTCCACGGGTAATACGGATATATTCTGTAGTTATTAAATATTTAAAACTGCGGATATATAGTATACGGTACCACGCGGCACCACATACTGCAAGGCTGAATAAAATAAAGTACGGCGACAGCCACCACGACAGTAAAAGAAAAGTAATGGATAGAAAAATCAGGGGCAAGCCTTTCAAAAAAGCAAACATTACCGCTGGCATTAATAAAACATCATTGTTCTGCTTCATATTTTAATTGATCTAAAAAAGTTAATGATTTAGTTGGCTTACGGGTGCGAATGCGACCGCGAATATGGAAGGCCCGTTTATAACTATTCAGGCTGACTTGCCCGTATTCAAAAATGATCAACTTGCCTTTGCGATCTATGGTCACCTGTCCGCTCTGGCGTATATAGTAAATATGGATGGCCGTATTCTGGATGCCAGCCGCCAGCTTGATATCAGTAAGATGGCCCAATTCATCTTTCCCAAACAGGAGTGTAAACCTGCGCTTAGGGTATGTTTGCCTGATCCAATCTACCTGGTCTTTCAGCAGTTGATTGCCGATGGCGATAAACGCCAATTGTTCCAGGTTAGCATAACGAGAGCGATTGATCGTGATAAAGGCAATGAGTTCCATTGCTGAATAGGAGACTATTACCTCATGCGCTGCTTCATTCCCGGCTACCCAGAGATTTTTGGTCGTAGGAATTTTATGAAACCCTTCTCCGTAATGCTCCCGGGTATCGCCATAATGAAACAACAGTTCGCCACCGATATTAAAAAAGGCCTGGATCTCCGGAGAAACGCCAAGTCTTGTTAACAGTGCGTTCATCAGCGTGATCTCCCGCTTCGGGTATAGGAATGGGAAACCTCATTTGGATTAGAGGGCCGTTGGTTTTCGATGTCCTTAATGGCATTGTGATAACCAGGGCTCAATTTCTCAGCCACTTTTGGATCGTGCTTTTTGTTAAATAAAGCATTCAAACCTTTGTAGACCATATATGATAAACCGCCATCGATCAGAATAGATGCCACGAGCGCCAATTTATTTGAGCGAATGCCATGATGGTCAACACCGGAATAGCTGAATCTGGTCCCATCGGCAATTTCGACTTCCTTACCTTTACGGTACTTTTCTTTTTGAGTGGGCGTCAGGAACTCATTATTAACCATATCCGGTATCAGGATCTTTTCGGTATCTGATACAATGTATTCCCTTGTTTCAGCATCGTATTCGATTAACATTTCCTTTTTATTACCCTTTTTATCGGTTGTGATTTTGAGGATGCTGACTACCTCCCCTTTCTGCAACTGCTGTGCTTCGTTGTCATCCAGGAATTCGGGGGTAACCGCTCTATGGTAAATGGGATGAATGAGCAGGTCGAGTTTGCCACTTTCATTAGGCATAAGGGAGATCTTAGCATTAAGGGATTTAATCTTGATATTTTCTGCCTCGAGATTATGCAATTCCATTAAGCCGGTACGACGACCTGAAAGCAAAGCCTTCAGATCGTCTACATTTAACAGGAGCTGACCGCCCGCGGCCAGCCCGATGGTTTCCAGATCCTTGATCGGGAGATCACCTTCACGATAACTAACCAGGTTCATTTATCTTTCCATTTGATAGTCTTGTTCCCGTTCAACCGATTGACCTTTACCCTCGTCTAATTCCATTTCCGGCCCTCTTGGATTGGCTTTTGCCTCCAACAGTGACTTATAAAGGCCATAGTCAGGTTTCAACACCTTGCGGGTACCGTCGGCGTCTTCTACTTTGATGCTTTTAGTTTTGTAGGTTTCCAGCACTTTGTAGGTAGTATCGAGATAGGCGATCTCGTCTCCTTTTTTAAAACCGACTTCTGCACTTTGCTTTTGTTCACGCTTCTGGTCAACACCCAATAAGAGATTGGCGATCTTCTGCGCGTCCCTGGAAGCCTTGGCGACCTCAAAAGGTTCGTCTTTTAAGATCTTGGCGAAGTTGCTCATATAGGCAGCCTGCTGACCGAAGTTGTGACCAATCTTCAATTCACCGCCGATCAGGATGCCGGCAATTGCTGCCCGCATTTCTTCACGTGCATAATCCTGCGAACCAAATTTGCCTTCCATAGTGCGGTTTAGCCTACTTTCATGACCTGACCAGTGCGCCAGTTGATGAATGGCTGCCTGGTAGTATTTGGTCTCGTTTTCGAAAGTTTCCTTTTCGGGCATAAAGATGGCATCGCGTTGCTTATCGTAATAAGCTTCCTGACCGCCGTGGATGATGACCGCTTTGCTATCTTCAATCAATTTATCCGCGCGTTCAACCGGCGATAAAGCTTGACCTTCTTCCTGTTTCGCGAGGAATTCCTGCAATGGCATGATATCCTTCATCTGTTCCGCATTAAACAGGAAAGCCTTGCCTTGCTGCGGCTTTTCAAATTCAACGGTTTTTGTTTGGGTAACCCCGTTGTCGTCTTTGATGGTTTTACCTTCAGCGGTGCGGATGGCCTGTATATCGCTTGTTTTTGAAAACTCGATCAGGGTGCCTTTTTCACCCTCTTTTACCCAGTTACCGGCGTACCGGGCGGCATCTGCCGACATCCAGCGCGGGTCGTCACGCCGCTGCATCCCAAGGGCCAGCGCGTTCATGGCACTGTAGCCTTTTCCCGTGGTCGGATTAATGGGTTTTACGAATGCGGGCATCCCGTTCTCTTTTATCGGTTTTTGAAATAAAGAGTTACCCTCTTTAATTTCCGCTATCAGCTTGTCTGAAAGCTGAATGGGAAGTGCTTTGAAGTTTTTGCTCATTTTCTTGTTTAATTAGCAGTTCATATAAAAATTTAATTGGATTGATGTATTTATGCCTGTAGCAGATACTGAAGTGTAGATGCTCGCCGGTTACGCGACCTGTCGCGCCGGTGATACCAATGGGTTCGCCAGTTGTTACAGTGTCCTGCGGGCCAACTAAAACCTGGCTTAGGTGTCCGTAAACCGATATAATTTCGCCGTGCTCCAGCCGGATATTGATGCCGAGGCCATCATCGTAGCCTGTTGATTTCACCAGTCCATTAAGGATGGCATACACCGTATCGTGCCGGGCCTTAAAATCGACACCTGCGTGCAGGGCGTATTTGCCGGTAAGTGGATGAATCCGGTAACCGAAATCAGAATTTATCTTAAGGTGTTTGAGGGGAAGGCAGACCAGGCAAATGCCGATCAGTATTTTCATCGGCCGTAAGATTTGGCCATTTCCTGTTTTTGTGCCGGATTAATGGATTCCAACACCTTGTCCCGCACGCCGGGATTATCTTTTGCAATAGCAAGTGCTGAAAATAAGGCCTGGGACGTTCCTCTATCCTGCAACAACATGATCTTATACATAGCTTTAAAATCATCAAGAGGCATAGACGAACTATTTTTTGTCAAATCATCTAAAACCTGCTGTTTATCTTTGAGTTTCAGCACCTGTGTGGCGGGATAAATAGCTTCGTTCCCTTCCAGGAAACGCACATAATTTTCGGATGCTGATCTGGCGTAGGTCACCACTCCGATCTGTCCCTGTTTCGTCGCGGGATCATTCTCTAAATCCGGCAACACCAGAACAAGTGTTCCGTTTAAACTTTCATTGTTTTTCATGTTGTTAATTATTAATTCTTCTGATTGCGGGTAAAAGCAGCTTTTTGTTGTACTTATCTATCTACCCCTTTGCTTTGCCGAAGTCCGATAATTTTGTCCAATGTGGTTGCACTGGCCTCCCGGATATTTTCATTCTTCTCGACCAGTTCCATTGCGGTTCGCATTTGTTTAACCGTACTGCGATCCGTTAAAAGAGCAATCCTCTTCAGATCTTTAAAATCATACGGAGAGATGTCAGCTGAATGATTCTGCAGATATTCGTAAATCTCATCAGGCTCCCGCAGTACCATAAGGGCATCCGCGCTGTGAAGGCGTGGTTCGGCCCCACCATCGTATTTAACATAGAAATCATCGCGGACGGGATCTGCTTTTACGATCTCCCCTATTACACCCTCTTTGTCAGCATGTGCTTCCCACATTTCGGGATGCATCATGACCACTGTTCCTTTTAAATTTTGTTCATCTATCATTTTTCAAACTTATTTTCGCTGTGTCCGGTAAAGCAGGTGGCTTGAATGCCAATACCATTTCCTGTATTTCCCGGCTGATAAGGTTAAAATTTTGGCGGAGCTTTTCATCCATCTGTCCCCCGAAATCATAGAAGGTCGGCAGCGGTTTATAACCTTTTTCTTCGCGTTTGATGGCCTCCATATCGAGATTGATCCTGCAGTTAATAGCAGAAGTTTCAAATTGTCCGGTAAACTTTTCCTGGGCATCAGCAGCGATCACGCCAACCATTTCCCCGGAATTCAGGGAGGCGATTTTGCCTGCCGGGATGAGTGCCTCCAACTTTTCGTTCAGGGAGGTAGATATTTTATTGCGGTCAATGGAAAGGCTTTCACCAATCTGTTTAGACTTGCCGAATAAGCGCTCCAGCCATTCCAAAGTTTCCTTATTTCTGACTGAACCGGATATCACATTTCCTATTACGGATGTCAACACAGCGGCCGTATCCTTACCATATTGCTGGTTTAACATCGGAATTTCCTGAAGCCCAAGACATACACATACGCGATTGGATCTGGCAGTTGCGATCAGGTTATCACACTTATTTATATATAAAGATGGCATCTCATCGACGATCAGAGCAGACGGTAAATTGCCTTTGGAGTTAATCAATTTTGTCAATCGGTTAACAACAATTGAATAACAGGCTGAATTAATATTCTGTGTACTGGGATCGTTCGCCAGTATGAGCATACCTGGGTTTTCTTTGGCTGAGATCTTTAGATCAAAGTCATTCCCCGAAAAAATCCAATAAGTCTCTTTAGTCGCCAATCGGCTGATAAAGATCTTGAGCGTACCTATCTGCCCCTCCAATTGGTTAAATGCCTTGGCATCGTATGCCGTCATAAATGGTGATAACAGCGGGCGCAGTTCGGGCTCTGACGTTAAGGCGTTGAAAATCTCTTCATAACTGCAGTTAAGCAAGGCAAGTACATGGGGAAAGCTGGAATATATTCCGCCCTTGTATTTACTCATAAAATAAATACACGAGGCCAAAAAGTTAATAGCAGATTGGGTAAAGAACTGGTCACTGCCGCCAGATTTGTCACCTTTTTTCAGTGCTTCCACCAGGGCTTCAGCAGTCTCTGCCGCATCAGCCAATGACCTAATGTAATCCGCTCGCCAGGGGTTGATCCTACGACTCTTTTCGATATCGTTAAGGTTAATGACATGAAAGGCATAGCCTTTCAACTTGCCATTCTGCTTGGCCAACAGGTAATGATAATAAGCGATCTGGCCAAGGTCCGGGAATTTGAAATCGTACAAGCACACCGCAAACCCCTTGGCAATTAATTGCCGGATGAACGGATTTACAATCGAAAAACTCTTACCCGAACCAGGGGTGCCGATCACCATCGTGCCCCGGAAAACGTTGCAGATATTAATCCAGCCGTTCCTTACTTTCCCCTTATAGTAAAAAAGCATGGGGATGTTCACCGAATAAGGGGTGTTTACCCTTTTTACAGGTTGCATAAAACTTTCGGCTTCGGTATTCCAGATATCCTTGCCTAAACCGGACTTGATCATCTTAGAGATGTTGTCCATCGACACACTCACGAGAAGCGCACCGAAAAAAGAGCAGACCATATACAGCAGAGCATACCATGTCGTATAAGCGAACGCAACCGGGGAGGCACGGCCCTGAAAGACGAGACTACCGAAGAACAAAAACAGACCGAACGCAAGCGGGTATACGATATGCTTCTTAGGGTCAAGGTCTGTTTCCTTTTTTGCCAGCGTGCCGATGCTGACCAGGCAGATCAGGCCAAACGTTGCCAGCTTACTATAGACCAGTTTCGAGTAAATGACCAGGTGACTAATCTTATCCAGCGGGGTAAAAAAAATGCCCCAGAAAGGGGCATTGTGATAAATAAAAATGGCGGCTTCTAAGCCTATGGATATGTAAATCGCACACTGCAAAAAACCGTGAAGCTTTTGCTGTTCACGCGTTTCTTCCATAATAATAGGGACCTAAAATGAAAAAAGCCACCAGGTTTTGCGGGGGGCTTATAGATAAATGGGCTGATTTAGCGGATCATTCCCTGCCCGTTATCCTGTCCGTTTTGCGAAGATTGGTCTCGGGTATGATGAGATCTGTTGTATTCGTGCAATAAAAAAGCTGTATGGTGACCATCTGGAACCTCCGCAAAAATGATGTGTTCAGGAAGTTCTGCCGGAGGGTGGTAGGGATCCAATTCATGTGGGAAGGGTACCTGGAGCATTTTTGTATCAATGTAAACACCCGTTCTTCCGTTATGCTTAAATACGTCCGCAAACTTGATCTGGTTCCAATAGTTTTCGGTATCCCGAAACGCGTTACGCTGTTCATCAATAAAGAAATCCTTTCCTGCAATTTGAACAACCGGTAAATCACTAGGGTAATGCTCCCTCCAACCGGGGCGGAATTCATCCATCCAGGCATTCTTACCCAACGGATCGAGAGCATCAAAGGGGTAAAGCCAAAATAACTTTACCCTGTCAGGCAATATTCCGACCAAAGGCCCATCAAAAGCATTTTTAGTAAGGGGATCATACCAAAGCTCTACATGGTCATCTAGGCACATGAGGTCATACATAGTGATGTGGTTCCCTGCGTCCGCAACTTCTACAAGTGCCATCAAGTAGCCATTCACATAGAATGAAGTCCCTTCCAGTTCAACCACCGGAAAAGGGCCTTTATAGTCATCTGTTTGTTTCATTTTGTTGAATTATCAGCGTTGTATAAACACCGGCGTTTCTACATCGACGGCTGTTTCTTCTTTAATAATTAATTGCTCCACTTGGGCCTGCTTTTCACTTTCAGCAATTTTTTGACTGATCTCCAGTTCCAGCCTGTCCAGTTCACGTTTTAATGAAGCGAGCTCATACTCCTGTTCAAATGGTCGCTGTGTGAGTTCCTGTATCTCCGGGATCTGTTTATTGATACCGGTAAGTTCTTTTTCATAGCGTTCAGCCATACCGATCACCCGGTCGACAGCATTTAAAAAGTACCGGGCAGCGAGTTTTGGGTTGTCAATATTCGGCGCTCCCCCATTCTGCATATATTTAATTCCGGTAGTGCGGCTTTCCGCGTAAAGGGAAGTAACATGGTCGATCCTGCTGGAAAATTCACTCTCAACCGTTTGCAGCTTCCGCCTGATGTACAGATCAAAGCCATACAACTCGCCCAAATGGAAATCAGGCTCGTTAAAATCTTTGGGATACCAGTTTTTATATAGATCAATCAGTTTCTGACCGATGGCAACCGCATCCACCTGAAACATATCTATCAGCTGCAAAGGGTTTATTTTCGCGCCATTAGCATCATATTTCAGCGCCTGTTTATAAGCTATTTCATCTGCACGCACCATATCCAGTGTAACCTGGGTATCCCTGCTTTTCTTTTCCAAATCTTCCAGCAAATACCTGCTGCGGGCAACTTCTTTAAAGTGAGCAGCTTTATAGCCTTCCAATTCTGCAACCTTCTTTTCAATACGGGTCTTTTCCAGTAAAGAGGTATCACCCGATAATATGGCGATATATTCAGAGAAGCTCATGCCGCTTTGTTCATCCATTGCGCCTTCATCGAGGGTGCGCACGGCCAGTTCATTATTTTTCATCTGACTAATGAAGATCTGTTTGTTTTTGAGCAGGTTGAACTTATAGTTATCCAGTGATTGCTCTACGGCATATATAAAGTTCCTGACTTTATTGTTATAAAACTTTTTAGCCAGCCAGTTACCTTGCCTTGCACCACGGCCATCGCGTTGCTCCAGTTCCGAGGGCTTCCATGGAATATCCAGGTGGTGCATGGCTACGATCCGTTCCTGCACATTTAAACCTGTTCCCGCCTTTTCCGTACTGCCGATCAGAATCCTGATCTCCCCGGCATTCATTTTCTTAAACAGCTCTTTCCGCTGTTTATCCGTTGCCCAGTAATGAATAAAGGTGATTTGCTTTGCCGGGATATTAAAATCACTTACCAGCTTATCACGCAGAGCATCGTACACGTTGAATTCAGTGGTTTTAGGCGTGCCTATGTCACTAAAAATGATCTGTGTGCCTCTGTGGGGTGTACTTTCATGATAGATCTCCGCTATGTTCCGGGCACAGACATTGACCTTGTTGCCGGGGTGATCGCCATATTTTTCAGGATCGACCAGCCGCATATCCACTGCCATTTTCTTGGCATAGTTGGTTGCGATCAGCATCCGGCCTTTATCCTCATCTTTGGTCAGCGGCCGCCTTCCGATTAGCGTAGCATCACCTGTTTTAGCAAACTGCATGAGCCGTTTGATAAAATCCTGCTGATCTGGGGTCGGTTTTATATTGACGAGGGTTTCATCAATTTCCGGCTTATCGAGATTGATATGTTTAGCAGTTTTGTAATCGGTGATCTGGTTATAAAACAGAGCCAGTTCAGGTACTTTGATAAAGTGACGAAAACGTTCTTTTGCCCTGATCTCGTTAGTAACGGTAAATTCAAAATCGACCGTTTTCCGTGCATATACTGCTGCCCAGGCATCGAAATTGGAGATTCTTTGCCTTTCCAGTTCACGCGGCCGGAGGTATTTGAAGATCAGATACATCTCGGTCAGGCTATTGGAAATCGGTGTTCCTGAAAGAAATGTGGCGCAAAGGTCCGTATCACTCCTTTCCTGCAAGGTCCGGATGGCGAAAAGCATATTTAGCGCTTTCTGGCTACCCAGCATGTTACCCAGGCCCGCAACCTTTGTATGCCTGGTGGTGAAAGTCAGGTTCTTGAACTTATGGGATTCATCAATAAACAAATGGTCTATATTCAGCTCGCTGAAATTAATACCGGTATCCTTTCGCTGTTCAATGGCGTCCATGATACCTTTCAGCTTGGCTTCAAGATTTTCCTTACGGATCTCCAAACCTTTTAGCATCTCACGGGTGATCTCTTCACCGGAATCCTGAAAACTCAATAGGTCCTGTTCTGTGTTATCCAGTTCTATTTCAATGATCTGCCGTTGAATCTCCGGCGACTGTGGGATTTTACCGAACTGGTCATGCGTTAGGATGATGCAGTCCCAGTTGTTGTTTTTGATCTCATGAAAAATCCGCATACGCTTAGCCGGCTCAAAATCATTTTCACCCGGCGCCAGGAGTTTTGCTTTAGGATAGGCCAGCCGGAAAGTATCCGTGATCTGCTGCACATTGGCTTTCAAAGCCAGAATTATCGGCTTATGAACAATACCAAGCCGTTTCATTTCCATCGCAGCCAGGATCATGGTCAGGGTTTTACCTAAACCCACCTCATGATCAATTAATCCACCGTTATTTTGGATGACCCGCCATGCCGCGTTACTTTGCGAGGAATAAATACCAGGAATACCTAGTGCTTTAAGATCAAGGCCCGGAAAAGTCAGGTGGCTGCCATCAAATTCCCGAAGAGTATAGCAGTTGTAAGTATCGTTGTACAGCTTTTCTAAGCGCTGCTTATCCTCATTCGGCAGTTCCAACAGCCAAAGCAGGTAGCGTGACCTAATGTTGTCGATTTTCCGGTGCGCATTCTGGATCGCTTCGGTATCGGGCACCCGGACGACCTTGCCGTATTGCTCTACCGGATAAGTAAAATGCGGGTTGGTATTCAGCAGCGCATATTCCAATAAGGTGCGGCCGGTGACCTTGTTGCTTTCTTTGGGCGTTACCGAGAATTCTTCGTTGGTAATGGTATTGCCCTTTTTCGCATAACTTACCTTATAGGTATCTATGGAATTATAAAAATCAACCCTGGTATCCAGCTTAAATAAATCCGTGGCAAAACGCTGGTAATACTCAACCGGCACCCACCGCTCTCCAAGATTAAAATCAAGTAGTTCAAAGGGGATCCTCTCGGGCTGTACACGCCGGATGGCGGCAAGGCTCCGTGCAAATTGCAGGTCCTCTGGTTCTGCTTCCGCCAGTTTCTCGGCGACCTTTAACTTTTCTACTACATTACCCGACAAATAATTATCAGTGGTCTCCCATTTAAGGGTTTGAGGATTTAATAAGATCTGCTTATCCAGCTGAACGATAACCTCGTCTTGAGTTAGGCCAGTGATCTGGGAAATAACCAAAAGGTCGACCCGCCCGGTATCATTCAGGCAGCGTGCCAGCGCTTCGGCAGGGTCATCCGTTTTCAGCATCTCCTTTTGCTCAAAAAGCGGCCCGTAAAATATATCTGAACGGACAAATCTATCCTGATCCTTAATTTCAAGAGAGGATATGATCTTAAAACCTAAAGCGGCATCGTTAAAAATGCGGTTACGGTTGACATTTTTATTGAGCTCCCCGTATTTGGCTACAAAGGCCTCATAATAAAAGTTTAATGACTTGCGCAATTCGGGGAACTGGATGCTGTGCTCATTTTCAAAACTGGAAAGTTCCAGGTAAATGTCCCGCAACACCAGGTAATCCTCATAAAAGGCTAGTTCCGGTTGCGGGTCAAGTGGCTCAAATTTCGCCTCAAAATTGTGGGGCTCCCCGATCAGGCCGAGTTTGCCATTAAAGATGACCAGCGTATCCTTTGTATAAAAAGGCTTCAAGTCGGTAAAAGCCTTTGGTTTATCGGGTAATAATTTAAAAGCGGGTTCTAATGAGGTATCTCCTTCATACCGGTAATCATAACCGAAATGTTTCAGCTTCGCTGAAAGCGCGTCCAGTTCGTGACCGAGATTGTTGCCGGACATCCACTTCCCGGGAAAGGAGATTTCCGAAAGGTTACTGTACAGCTTATAGGTATAGCGGTTATTGGTTTTGGCACAGGCGGTCAGCAATACAATACTGTCATGCAATGGCTTTGCTGTTGTGCGAATGGTACTGATCAGCCGTGCCGTGCCCGCGTCAATAAATTGACGATCAAGATCGTCAAGGTAAGCCAGCGCTTTGTTGTCCTGATCAGTTTTTGCAGGCGCATCAAACAAACCCAACTGGCCAAAACTCAATTTCGGCTCATCGTCTTTTTTTTCCTGCTCGGGAACGGGTAAAAAGGTAAATTGGCTGAGCTGGCCCTGCTTTTTATCAAAAGAAATCGCTTCCCATTTGGCACGGTCAAAATTATTAAAGCCGGCGATCAGCTGTTTTTTGAGCAGGGGCAAAATATCCTGCATCTCTCCATTTTGCCAGGCCACCCGCGATGCTTTGCCCCTTGCATTGGTGCCTTCGATGATCTCATCGGCATATACCAGTTCATTTTTGTCGGCTAACCAGGCATTCAGGTAGTATTTACCAAAAGTATTTTCACGCTCCACCGTATCGATCAGCTGGCTTTCCGCCTCCGTGAGTGTTTCCTTAGTATCATTTTTTTGCACCAGGATCAGGTGCATACCAACCTCTACGTTGGCATTTTCCTTCATGAGGTTGGCCGGTAATACGGCAACTGTTAAAAGATCAGCTGAAGTAAACAGGTATTTCCTGGCGGTGGCATTGGAAGGATTATTGAGGAAAGCATCCGTAACGATATAAGCTAAAATGCCGCCGTCCTTAATCTTATCCAGCCCTTTAGCAAAGAAATAGGTATGTACTTTGGCAGAAATCCCGCTTTTGTTATAGGCGGGGTCATGTACCGCGATCTTGCCAAAAGGAATATTGCTGATGACGATATCGAATTGGGCTTTTTCGGTCGCTGCCGTTTCTTCCAGCTTTTTGATCTGTACGTCTACCGGAACGGTATGGACCGAACAAATCGCTTTGAGCACCTTGCCTGTCAGAATATCTTTCTCAATGGCTGTTATTTGCTCCATACCATCAAAAGCTTTTATTGCTTCTCCGATAAAAACACCGGCCCCGGCGCTCGGCTCGTATAAACGTTTCGGTAAAATATTGCATTCAGTCATCGCGGCATAAATGGCCTCCGGGATATAATCCGGTGTATAATAAGCCGTTGAGGAGCTACTTTTTAAGGCATCAATGGCCGCCTTATACTCCTTGTCCGTTAATTTCTCCTGAAGCAGGCCGTGTAATTCCATGACCTGGGGATAGAGTTTTAAGTCGGCCTTTGAAGCGCCGAACCGGGGCCATTCGGCTAATTCGCCAGGTGGAAACAATATCGCTTTAAGGCCGCCAAATCCAGCATAATTTTTTAAGGTTTCCAGTTCTATTTCAGAGAGCTGCTGGCCAGTGAAGTCCAGCGCGATCCGGATGGCTGCGATATTGTCCGCCATCTTCCTTACCGGATTAAATGCCATATTACACCTCCTGTAAATAATCTGCTATGATTCCGATCACTTCATATTTTAAAAAGCGGTCGTCCTGGTCGAGGCCCCTGATCAGGGGCGCGCATATTTCGAGGATATTGGTAAGTTCGTAATGGAGTATCCCCTGGTTGGAGAAGCGCAGGTAGGTCGCCAGAAATTCTTCTTCCAATACAAGCTTTACATAATCGTAGGCTATGGAATCAGTCATAAATAAAGAGTATAAGGTTAATTGGGTAGTGTATCCGCATCCAGGATATCCTGGTAGGATATGCTTAGCGTGACGATACGGCCGGAAAGCTGCTTTTCGCTGAGTTCTGCACGCAGGACTTTATTTCCGGGGAATGACATTTTCTTAAAGACAAATACGTTCCGGTAATTTTTGGAAAAGGCGGGTGGGTTGAACAGTACAAACTCCGGTTTGATCTCCACGGACTGGTTATTGGCGGCCTTCGTTACTTTTTTGTCGTCTATCTTAAACCTGAAATCTGCGATATCATATTTTAAGTTGGTTTTATTACGATAGGAAATATCCAGGAAAATATAATCGCCAATGGTGCAGACATGGTTCAATTGCGCCTTAATACTGAACGCATTTACCTTTTCGATCCGTTTATCCGGTTTTTTGGCCACCAGGCTAAGCGCTAAACTCCTTAACTGATTTTGTGAAAGCCCGATACCGGAAATATCCAATGGCCGCATGGCGGCAGGTGTTATTTCTATTTCGGTTGGAACGCCGGGATACCCTGGCATTAATCTGTATTGCGCAATGAATTTTTCACCGGCTATAGTGATGACCGAACCGACAAATTTGAGAGTGTCACGCAGTTTTAAACGTAATACATTTTTGAGCGGCAGGTCACCGATTAGGTCTTTAGTAGAAATATCTACGTACTGGATGGGTTCCGGTGAGATAAAATGAATGGTCAGGTTTTCGGGCAGGTAAATTACCGGCAGTTTATCCTGCGCATAAAGACATGGTGCGATATGCAGCCATACAATGAATAATAGTAACTTTTTCATGTTAGTTATTTGTGAGGGTTATTGTTGGTCACCGGCACCTAATACACTTTCGCGTTTCTGTGCACTTTGTAGCGCATCCGGGTCGATGATATAGAGGTAAGAGTTGTATTTAAGCTTTGCCTTGTTCTTGCGGATCAGGTCAGCAATAGCCGAGGAAGTGGACTGAAACATTTTACTGAGCGAGCTCATGACGAACTGGCTGTTTCCGGAACCGCCATCCACCGTGACACCCTGTACGGAGTTACTGCCCAGGTCTTTGGTAAAATCGCGGAAAGCGGACGAGGGCACATAGAGGCCCGGCAGTCCATCCATATCGTAAACGTCCAGTTTCACCGGGAGGATCTTACCATCATACAGGATGGATGTAATGGAAAGCGTAACCCGCTGCTCTGAAAATCCATTGATCAGCGCATACAGAAAAGTGCCTTTTTTGATCAGGTTATTACCGGCTTTAATATCTTCCAGTAGTTTGATCCGCAAACGCGATCCAGCATAACCGGTCACATTTTCATCAATCATAGCGCTGATAAATGCCGGTTCCTTTTCGGGAAGTACGGTATTAAAGTCACCAGATACTGCATCAGCCTTTTCAACGTTCAACTTTATTTGGGTTTCCTTTTGTTTCGCAGCTTTATCAGCAGCCTCCTTTTTCTTTAACTCGTCTTTGTAGGCAGGGTCATTCTGCTTGTTGATACTATCCATTATGGCCATTTGTTGCCTAAAGACGTCCATGGGGTCTTTTTCCTTTGAGGTACTTTCCTTTTCATGAGCCTGGTTTGCCTGGCGGCGACTCATTTCCTCCACCGCTTTGGCAACCTGCCGGTCGTGTGCAACACCTGTTTCCGTTGCCTGCCCGGGATTGGATTTATTACCCGAGCCAAACTTCAGTTTCATGGCTAATTGAATGGAATCCAGCTTTCTTTTCTGCTGGTCTGAATAGTCATTATTATAGGTTGGGTTACTGGAATTTTCTTTGGGGATCACGTTTACCGCGGTCAGGCCATCGGCTTCCTTGTAGGTGTTCCTATAGGCATCGAGCTTATCCGCCAGTTGTTTCTTACGTACATCGGATGACACCGCGCCGACTGAGCCATTCAGGCCGATGGTTTCTTTCACCGCCTGCTTTGGTTTGGAAAAACCACTATGCCAGGCATAAAAAAACAGGCACAAAAAAGGCAATAAGATGACCGGCAGCACATACTTGGGCTGTTTAAAATCGATTTTCATAACATTTTATTGGAAGGTTTGATGAATTTTGGAAAGGCGGTCAAGAGCGCTATCCAGTAAGGCGCTGTCTGCACCTGTCAATTGTTTTTTGGCCGAAATGCTATCTACCATTTTTTTGAGGTGCAGCGTTTCCCTGATATTTCCGGTCGCCTGCATGATCTGATCAAAGCCCTCCTCTACCGGGTTGGCTTTTTTAACTGTAGTTATTTTTACCTTATCCGGGTGGTGAAAAACTGTAAACGATAACACAAGCGATAACGCCATCAGAAAGATCATGCACCCAAACAGGAACTTCGGAAAAGTTTCTGACAACCGTTTAACCATGTTCCTGATCATAATGAAATAAGTGCCAAATTCTTTTTGCAACTCGCTACACAGTGTATCCCTGGGATCTCTGTTAGAATGTATTTTTTTCCACATCTTGAAGGTCTTTATTTTCCAGGGTTTTCCAGTTCGTAATGAGTACGCCATGGGGATTATTGTCACTTCGGGGTATATCCTTCAGGTTGCCTTCCGTAATCAGCGAGCGCACAACCGTAGAGCTGCGCCGGTCAATTTTCAGTTTTCCGTAATAGCGGAAATAGCGCCGGGGCATGTCTACAGCAATGGAATCTGTTTGCAGGGTCAGGACGGAACTGGAGGAAAGGATAGAGTTGAAAAAACCGTTCTCTTTCAAATTATTGTACTGCTGCATTCCCGATTCGTCCACGAGGTACATGGCCTTTTTCATCTGGTACTCCATGTAGTTATCATCCGGGGTCAAGGAAAAGAACAGCGAATGAAATAAGTCCACATCAGCCCGGTATTCGGCTGGCCTGTTCATCTGTACATCTGTCTGCCGGGCCAGTATAGGGACATTGTTATCCAGTATATAAATGCTTTTTTGTGCATTGGATACGAGTTTAAAGGCATAAAAGCAATTCATGCCGACAATAACCAGGGCGGTAAGCAGGCTGCCGGCCGCGATGAAAGTCGCCAGCTTTACCTTGGCTTCGATATTTTTGATGATCATAAAATCTGGTTGTTAAATAAAAAAGGCCGCCCATGACAATGGAACGGCCCCAATTAAAAGGAGAAAGGAACAAAGAAAAAAAATTCGGATTAAAAGAAGCTGCCAGCGGCTTTTCGAGCCATACTGGCTACCGTTCCCGCACTGCGGGCAAAGGTGGAAGTGGCCGAGCTGATACCTGAAGTAGAGATAATCCAGGTAGAGATGCTGGGTACGGTGAACATGCAGATCGCGCCGATTAAAAATACAATGATCACGGTGCCGAAGGACAGGATACCGTTACCGGCAAACCAGGCCATTTTTTCGAGGTTGGCGTTCGTGCCATTTGCACCGACCAGTTCCGTGTATTTACTGATCTCAGATTTCAGCGCATATTCCTGCATCAGCCCACAGATGTACATGATCAGGTAAGCAATACCACTATAAAGGTTTACAGAAATAAAACGGGCGATCCAGGTGCTGAAACTATCGCGGAAAGCCGGCAGGATACTGACGGCTACAGCAAATGGGCCGAGCATGATCAAAATGGAGGAGTAAATGATCTGTATCATAAAAATGATGTACACCGCTAAACGCAATATCCATATTCCTAACAGTTCCAATAACTGTGTAAAGAGTAGCTGCATCCCCACAGTGAGCCTGTTTTTCAATTCCAGCAATGGCGAAACCACACTGCTGATCCCCTCTTTAACCGTACTGGTAACGGAATCCCAGGCCTGGCCATACCAGGTGTCGCTTTCTTTCTCAGCAACTTCGGTTTGTGCCTGGTAGGTATACAGGGAATTGGCTACTGCCAGCATCAGGCTGGAGCGGTTAAGGCGCAGGTTGTTGACGATGGTTTGTTCGCTGCTAAACATTTGTTCAGTTTGATTGGCAACGATGTCTGTCGGAAAAGCGATTATCCTGGTGAATGGCCCCCACCACAATATCACCATGGCCAAACCAAAGGGCCTTAAAAGCGGCATAATCTCTAACTGCTTATCGCCCGCCATCATCTCATATGATTTGATAGCGAAAAAGATGATCATAAAAATGGCGGAAAGCGCCTTGGCATCAGTAATAAAAAGGTCGAAATGTGTCCATACCGAGTCTTTGAGCCCTTTCAAAAACACCATCACACCGGCTTCATAAACACCGTCACCCTGTAGAAACTGCAAAGTCTTTCCATTATCGGGTGTGCTCGCTGTTTGCGCGAATACCACAGTGGCACAAAAGCACAGGAGTATTAATAAAAATAGTTTCTTCTTCATTGTAGATGTTGTAAAACCTGTTTGGCGATCTGGATATCTGACTGTGGTGTCCATTCGCTGACCGTCACCTGGTTAGCTTTTAATTTCTGCTGTTGGGCGGTCATATTGATAGTGGCTTGCGCCGATGAAGTCCGGATGGCCCATACGCCTGCAAGCCTGCGGTATTCCATCAGGTACCGGTGATAGGCCAGGATGCGTGCACCTCTATCCATTGTGGTGGAATGCGCGGCCTGGATTCTTTCCTTGAGCATATCCAGCTCATTTTTATACCAATCGTATAAGCCTTCGGAAAGCAGTTTAGCGCTTACCTGCGGCGAAAGGCCGCCTAATATGGAAGCCGTCGAATTATTAAGTACCGGTTTGAGCTCATTGTTATAATACAATTGCCATAAAGGATCTACATTCGAAATCAAACCTGATTGGTTGGCTATTTCAGAAAGTGCCGTGTTACGCACGGTATCTGATTGCAGTTTGTATTTATTGTCGGTGTTGTTCATGGCACCCACCAGGGCAAGGCGCTGGGTCTGTGGGCCGGTGGCGCTTAATGGGCGCAGATCTTTCTTGTGATAGTTCGGATGGAATAAGCCCCAGGTCAGCCAGTAATAGGGGTTGAGGCTGAGAAAGCCCGCCTTTGGCGTAAACTTATTTTGGTCCCATTGCAGGTAAACCATGCGTTGTTCCTGGTAGCGGACGCTTTGGTCATTTGCCGCCGACTGGCCGAAACAGCTGCGAATGAATGCGAGCAGCATAAATGTTATAGGAATTAAAATTTTCATTGGTGTAAGTATTTAGCGTTTTGAATGATCTGACTGACATAGGCTTTGTCCTGGTTAACCCAGCCGGCGAAAGGGGTTGCTGAGGCGATGATGCCTCGTTGCTTCGCCCAGTACATAGACTTCCAGGCACCATAGGCTAAGCCGTCTAGTATTTGAAGTTGTGTAATTACTTTGCGTAGCAACTGGTCACGGGAATTATAATCAGCAAGAACATTATTCCCTTCTTTAAGGATATAACCGGAAACATCGCTAACCAGCGTGAGTGATCTTGTTCGCATTTCGGCGGCAATATTGCCGGCAAATGCCAAAAGATAGGGCTCGCTTTTGGCTATCGCCAGGGCCTGGTTGATATAACCCGTCATATCTGCAATGATGACGGCGATATTTTTAACCGCGAGTCCGTCTTTCAACGCAGAGTTAACATTAGAAAGCCCTTCGTAGATCATGGTTTGGGCCAATACAACAGAACCTACATTCGTATTGAGGTCATTGATATTATTATTGATCTTACCGAGATATTGCTCATGAGTAACCTCCGCACCACTCCTGACAGCTGCATTTTGCGAAACTGCAATAAGGTGTTGGTAGTCGATGACATATTGTTGCGCCATTAACGATGGAGAAAAGTAAAGGGAGAAAGGCAACAGGAGCCCAAAGGTTCTTTTTTTCATCGTTTCAGATATTTGGCGTTTTGAATGATGTCCTGCCCTATAGATTTATCCGCATCAATAAAATTCTGAAATGGATTTGCTGCCCGTAACAATGATGCCAGATCGGAATATTGCATCATATTTAGCATATTGCCGGAAAGGTCCTGGATATTGCTCAATTCAGAGATCACGTAATCAAAAAGCATCTTCCGGTCGGCTGCCTTCATTTGATTGACATCGCCCAGCGATAAGGAAAGGCCTGTAACGTAGGCAACGAGGCTTTTTGCTTGAGTTGCAAATTGCAGGGCAGATTGGTACCCGATAGCGATCAAAGCCGGATTTTTTTGTACTAACTGAACGATTTGTGCCTGGTTACTGATGATGCGGCTGACCATTGGTGTCGCGTAAATACCGATATCGGCCATATTGATCGCGGCACTAAGCGTATTATACCGTTGCTGTAAGGTCCGGTACATGGCTTTCGTTTTATCGAGCAAAGTCAGGTTGGCTTGCTCATTAGCAGTTGTTAGGGCCTGTTGGTTTTTAGCCTTTACCTGCAGTTTATTTTCTGATTCAGATTCGTCTACTAATTGGTGAAGGGCGGGAATGTCGAGTATTTTTTGTTGCGCAAAAACTTTTGCGCAGAGGGCTATCGTCATAGCCAGAATAATTAGTATGGCTTTCATAAATAATTTTATTTGTTATTATGGTGGAATACATTCCAACCGGGCCGGCGTGTATAGCCAAAAACTTGAAGTTTCGATCTATTTGGGAATAAACTTTCTATTAAAGTATAAGCATCCGCGGGTTTGCGTTTCCGATTTTTAACCCTCGCTGTAAATGGTGACTTTAATGGATCGGGGAAAGTTATCGCTGATGAAAACAAAGCGTCCTTATAATAAACCATAAGATATTCGAAGACCTCCTCTGAGGTGCCCCTTTTCCACTTTGGCCTGTGCCATATCAAATACTGTTGGTATTGATAACCCAGGCGTTTCATGTAATCCTTGCATTCATCCGAAAATTTTTCGGTAACCCAGATGAAAACGATGTGGTTTGGTGACACCAGATGCTCGAGACACTCCCCCAGGAACTGAAACGCCAGCATGGCTTTCAACATTTTGGGAGGTATGTTATCAGTCAGTATCCTATGCGATCTTTTGTAAATGCGATACTGCTTCCATGGCGGACAGACCATAATAACCTCGTGTTTCATTGCTTCAGGTATTTAGCGTTCGTTAATACGTCATTTGCGATCCTGACATCCTGGTTTTGCCATTCAGCCCAGGGGTTAAGCGAGCGAAAAATGCCGTTGATCTTCGCCCAGTACATCGCCCGGTCCATACCATAAGCGATACCCCGCAGAATGCGCATTTCATCAGCAATGTGATTGAGCAGTTTGCCGCGTTCGCCGGAGTCCATGAGATTCCCTTTTCCGCCTTTCAGCACAAAAGCGCTGACGTCAGCGGCGAGTATAGTCGCCCTTGTTTCAAAGTCCCGGGCCCCCTGTTCTGCAAATAGCAACAATACTGGATCAGATTTGGCCAGTTTTACCGATGACTCCACGTCACGGATAATATCTGAACCACATTCAGCTATTTCTTTTATGGTTGATAAGTTATTGATCACTGATGCCACCTGGCTCAAACCCTGGTAGATCTTGTTTTGCAGGTTATTGACAATAACCAGTTGACCACTAACCGCCAGCTGACCTTTCTGGATCAGGTTTAACTTGTCATTAGTAGTATTCAATTGACTGTTAATAACACCTGCATTTACGGCAATAGCCGCTGAAACGGCAGGGTCAACGGTCAATGTCTGCGCGTGTGAATTACAAAAAGCTATTAATAGGATGATCATTAAAAGAGGGCATTTAAAAATGTAAGTTTTCATGATGCTTGATTTTTATTAACCTGTGAAATGAAGGCAGGTAAGAATTTACCGCTGCCTTTAAAGTCCCGGATAAAGGCATCAAGGCCGTCCGGGTAAGAACCGAAGCGATTGGTGTAGCTTTCTACTGCGGATTTCTCCGGTTTTTCTGTAGTGTAGGTAAGGTATTGGTGCAGCGACACTTCTACGCCATAAACCTCCCCTACTGCGCCGCGACGGATATAGACTTCTTTAAACCGGCCACGACCTTCCGTGTTATCAAGCTGATTGATGGTAAATATTTTCCGGCGCTCCGTTTCATTAATAGAAAGCAAGGCTGCGATATCGTTGTAATTGTCCTTGAATTTGGTTTGATCCAACAGGCAGATGGTATCGGAATTATTGATAATGCTGTCCTTTACTACTGCATTTCCGATGATGTCGCCCAGTTCCTGCGTAACGACTATTGCTTCTCCCCAAAATTTGCGGACGGTCTTATACAAGTAGAGTAAATACCCCGCCATAAGTGGGCTGGCGATGGCTTTCCATGCTTCTTCGACCACCAAAGTTTTCCGTCTGTCGGACCGGTAGCGCATCTTTTGAATAAACACATCCATGATGATGAGCGTTACTATCGGGAACAGAATTTTGTGCTCCTTTATCGAATCAATTTCGAACACGATAAACCGTTCGGTAAATAATGACCTGTCAGCCTCCTTGTTGAGAATGGGCGCAAATTCACCACCCTTATAGAACTTTTTAAGTACATACCGAAACTCGTCAAAATCGAAAATGATCTTTTCTTCGGCTTTGATCTCCGGTATTTTATCGATCGCGAATTCATAGAAAGTATTGAAACTCAGTTCGCCGTCATCAGCAAAGAATTTTAAATAATAGGCAGATATCACATTAGCGACCACATCCCTTTCAACCGGGCTGAATGTTCCTTCAGCGCCTTTCCACGCCACACTTATAAGTGTACATAGAAAATCTTTTTTTTCGATATTGTATTCCGCCTCTGTAATTCGGAACGGGTTCATGGTGATGGGTGTTTTATCCGTATAAGTGATATACTTTCCCTGGTAGTAAGAACACAGGCCAGAGTAGGAATGGCCGGTATCAACAATAACCATATCCATGTTGTACAACATGTACTGTTCTATCAGCGAATTCATGAAAAAAGACTTACCGGATCCACTTGGGCCAAGACAAAACCGGTTCCTGTTATTAATCCGTCCGGAGCGCATTACCAAATCTGAGGGGTCTATTCCAACGGGTATTCCCTGCCGGTCGGTGAACCTGACTAAAAAGTCTGAAGGCTCGTCTTTCGGCAAAGATTCTTTAAAGAAAAAGCAAATTGCCGCGTCACATGTGGTCAGGAACCAATCATACTCTTTCAGCTCTACTCCATTTCCCGGTAAGGCTGTCCTAAATAGTTCCAGTTGATTATACGCGTTTTTGCTGGGAATGATCCCCAATTGAAAAAGCGAACTTTCGACAAAATTCACCGCTCTTTGGATGGCGATAACCGGTGCCGCGACCAGGATATTAAAATGGCAATTGACCAGCAACTGGTTTTCGCGGGCGACGTCATTCAGCAAGAGGTCGATATCCTCCACGCATAATTGATTGGCAGGATCAGGGATACCAGCATGCCTTTTCTTCTTTTGTTCCAGCTTCCGGAGGGTTACGACCTGGTTAGGTATTTCAATGACCTGGTTATAAACGATCACATCCACACCGGGGACCTTGAACAGGAACGACAGGAAGTCTACGGGAAACCCGCGCATGCTTTCCTTGTCATTCAATTCAATGTACGTGGAAACGTCTGGCGGCAGATCGATGTTATCAATATTGACCAGGCTAATGCTGCGTACTGATTTTTCGCCCATCCTGATCTCTATCTCTGATGGAGCAAGGTTATCAAGAACGATGTTGGACCTGCCAAAGTCCATGCTGAGCAGTTGTAGAACCAGTTGGTTTAACTGGCCCTCATTCAACGCACTTGCTGAAGGCAGCACATCCAATACTTTTCCGATTGCCTGGCGAAAATCCCTTAGTACCCGGCCATCGTAAACATAAAACGCGCCTTTCTTTACCTGGCGCGTTATGGTTAAATAGGTTTTAACATGCATACATTCACGTCCATCGAAATGGGCATTATACTGTTTTTGCAGGTATTCAGTGGCTGGCGGGCCTTTATAAGGAGATCGGCTGATGATGTCCTGCTTTTGCAAGAGGTAACCATCGCCTAATATTTTAACAACATTAATGAGCAGATGGTGAAATTCTTCATATCCTGCCGGATAAGCGGAATAACGGATGACAGGGTTTACCAGTTGGATAACCACTGAGCATTCGCCATTTAGGCCGATGAGTAAATCGTATTCGCCATCTTGATCCACTCCCGCATAGGGAATGTTAAACAAGGTTTTTACGGCCATAATGATTAAGGATGTAAATATTTAGATTGCGGCTTTTGGAATGAAGGCCGCCTTTTTGCTTACCGGCAGTAAATAATAAACCGCCTACGATAAAGCCGATGAGTACCATGGCACCAAGCCACATATTGACCAGAGACATGGTTAGAGCGCCGAATACAAGACCTGCAAGCAGGGAGGCAATGCCCCAGTAAATGAATTTGCCTTTGAAACCTTTGAATATAAGGGGCCGTTGCAGCCCCTTATATACGGGATACTTCCTGGCCATTATAAGCCGAAGAAAGCTTTGATCACCAATGCGGACACCACAAGGAAGACGCAACTGCCGCCCCAGCCCATAAGCTCTTTGTTGATGTCTTGGTCCCCTGAGTTCCACTTTGAGTAGACACGGATGGCACCAACGATACCGACAATACCACCGATCACCAGCGTGATGTTGGTAACCGGGGCTACATAGGTTTTTAAGGTAGAAGTTGCTGTGTTCAGACCGTTAACACCGCTTTGTGCAAACACAGGAATAGACAGGGCCAGCAATACGGCTGAAGCCCATAACTTTTTTGTTTTTGTAAACATTAAAAGGGAGAAAAAATAAAGGCGGAGATCTTTTAAGGCCATCTGGGAGATGGTCATATATGGTAAAAGAGCGTTCAGATCACGAACAGCGCCCCTAAAAATTCACCCAAAGGGGATGGCAGGATTGAACTGCACAGTTAAACCTATAGCAGGTTTTATTGAAGATAATGTAGACGGAAATCTTTTATTGCCTCCTGGGAAGAAGCATCATAAAAAACAACAGGCATTCAGATTCCGAACAATGCCCGCAAAAATGGACCCGAAAGGATCATAAAAATGGCTGCGAAAAACCAGGCAGCAACTACCGCATCTATACGTTTCTCGCCCATTTGCCAATTTTGATATATTTTCAGCGCCCCCATGCTGCCCAATAACAGGGCCAATACGAGCGCGAAATCAAAGGCAGAAAAAAACGACGAAGTAAGGTCCTGTTTGGCTTGCGCCAGTGAACCATCAGTTATGCCGGGCTGTGCGACCGCAATCATCGTAAGCAGGCTACACCAGGCTGTCAAGAAAAATTTCATATACTAATAGCTAACGGCTTTGATGTACTCAACGGATTCTTCGCGGGCGAGGTTGAACATCTGCTTTAGGCTGACACCTCCTGAAAAAACAACAGATGATTCATTCCCGTTTGGAATGGATTCATCTACGTATGATTTAAATGGTTCAATATCTTCAGCAAAAGTGAGTTCATGTTTATCATTTCCGGTATCCCCGCCTTTGGTGCGCAGGTAATCCCAAACGATCAGGGCTACATAATAACTGGTATATATACCAAGCAGCCATAGCGTAAATTTTATCCAGGTCATAGTTGAGTTCTTTGAAGGTATTTATTAATGATAGATTTAAATTCGGGATTGGTATTTAACAGATGTCTGACGGCAAAAGCCACAAACTTCGACATGTCCACTCCTGTGGCGAGTTTAAACTTGTTTAAGGTATCGACTGTTTGTTGGTCGAACCGTACATGCATCAAGGTATGATGATCACTGGTATCGTAAGCAAAAAGCGATTTTAATGTGGAGCGCGCAGGAATAATGGATGGCTCAATCGCGGTATTTAATGGGATGTGGTCTAATGTTGCAGGGGCATCGGCTGGTGCCTTTTGGTCATTATCTAAATCGCGTTTCTTGCGCGGGTAACCATAAATGATTTTGGCTACATAAAAGGAAATGTAGCTTCCGAGAAGTAAAGCAGTGAATTTTGTACCGGTCATAAGTCAGTGTTTTGAATGAATTGTTTGATGATCGTTTTAAGTTCAGGGTATGTTTCCAGAAAATGTTTAACCGCGAAAGTGACGAATTTTGTCACATCAATACCTGTTGCCATTTTAAATTTGTTCATGATATCGACAGTTTGTTTATCGAATCTCGCATGAACCATGCTTTTATTGGCGCTGTTATCATATTCGATCAGTGCTTTGAGAATATCAGCTTCTGTGATTTTTTCCGATTTTTCCCTGCTCGTTTTAGGCAGTTTTTCTTCCAGAACATGAGCCCCATTCAACAGCTTGTCAGCTGGCTTTCCCATTTGTTCACGTAGTTGGTCAGCCAGGGTTTTCATTTTTTCCATAAGCGGTCGGCGAATATTACTTCAAAAACAGGCGTGATGAGTTCATCAAGAGATAAGGGTGTTTCGAAAGTTGTAATGCGTTGAAAGTCTATACGGTCTGGGAGCTTAGCGCTGATTTTGCCGAATTTGGCAAGCTGTTCGTTGACTTCACTCATGATCTCAAACTTGACATTGGCTTTAATCCGGTTGGGAATGAAAACTATATCCACTTTTGGGTTTACCTTTTTAAGGACTACGGTAAACAGAACAGTAGATTCAAAGGTGAATTCATCGTAGGTAAAGGGACAGATGACCAGGTCGGCAGATCTAAAAACGGGGATCAGCCCGTCGTCATCCAGCTTTCCAGGAAGATCGATCAGTATCGCGTCCTTTTTGCTTGCAGTGAGCTTATTGCTCAGCAAGGGAAATGTTTCCAGCGTCGCCGGGAGAACATCATAGGGTTCTGCATTCTCCAGCACTTTGGCTTTTTCAAATTTCTGGAATATAGACTGCTGGTAATCCATATCAATGATGGTAACAGGCCATTCTTTAGCCAGGCTCAGGTAGTTCCCTGATAGAACGGTAAGCGTACTTTTTCCTACGCCACCTTTTTGGTTGCCAAATAAACAGATCATAGTTTTTCATGGGTTTAGCCCTTAGCGGGTATTTGTTCTTGCTTTTTTTTGTCTTCTGCGCTTCATACCGTAGATCTGTTGGTCATCCACGTCATCTGAAATCATAACAGACCTGATGTACACACCTTCAGGCATATATTCAGAATAATATGTAATGGCATCTTCAGCCAGATAATCATGGAGAGTATTGCTGGGTTGTTTATATACAGGTTCATGATTGATATCCCCTCCCAGCAGATATTTCAGGTTCAGAATTTCACTGCCCTTAAAAACCCGCTTAGTGGCGTGGTCAATAACGGTATAACCATAAGGCCTCTTCCCTTCAGCTGAATGAAATACCAGGTCAATTTGGAATTGTGTTTTCATATGGTGCACAAAATCCGGTGAAGTCTTTTGGGCAATAAATAATTCTTTTAGTTCTGCTATCCTTGCCTTATCAGGCACGTAGGAACTTATTTTTTGCAGTAACTTTTTCTCGTTGATATAGTCACGACCAAGGAAACCCTGATTTTCTAAAATCAAATAAAACTGAGCCTTGGAACTGAAGTGGTATTGCATAGCGAAGGTGTAACCCAGTACCTTATCTATGTTCCTGACAGCCCTGATCTGTTCATAATCCCGATCTATCTGTATACCGTCCTTCCCCACCCTGGAGCTAACAATATGAACATGATGGTTTTCTGTGTCTTTATGAAAAACAACCATGTAAGGTTGGCCTCCATATTTCATTTCCTTCAGCCACATAACAGCGGCTTTTGTTAATTCCTGCTTGCTATAGGTCCGCCCACGGGCTGAAATAACCGCGTGAAACTGCGTGTTTTTTTGGATACCCTTATTTTGAGCAGATACCATCAGGAGGTAATTGACCAGGTCCTGCGGCCGGGGGGAGCTTAATGCTTGTAATATACCAAAGTTGGCAATGAGCATCAATTCCCCTTTGTTCCGGTCCACCTTATTGGTATTATATTTTACACCGGCAAATACCCTGGAAGGTTTTTCTAAAATATGAGCGATCATTATGGACAGGATGTTTGTTCGTAACACTGTACCAGTCAATCTCGAAATCAAAATAACGCTGTAACATGCGATCTGACTAACCCTGTTCCATTAGAACTTTATAACTCGATATCGCAAGATCGTTAGAACATGGTAACTGGATACCCTCATAACGCTATAACCGGATAACTTGGTAACGCCTGATCTTTAGAACAATTTTCAGGCTACCCTCGTAACTTTGTAACCGAATAACTTTCAATCTCAATAACTAACGATCACGAATTCCTTTACAACAGCGTAACGCGATAACAAATGCTAAAAATACTAAAGTCCCATAGCCCTGATAATACTGCGAAGTGCGGCTTCTAATGTTTGTTGAACCATTATATATTCTTCAAACAGTTCATTAAACTTTTTGATAACGAGTGGTGATAGCTGACCCTGAAGCTTAAGGATATTCGCGTGTTTAGCGAGTTGGTTAATATTATTACCTATCCTTCCAAGCTCCGCACCAACCCCATCAAGATTCTTGATCAGTTCCTTAGAATTGATAACTACCTTTTTAGCATCAGTTAATATCCGCATTCTGATCAATTCGGTCTTTGAAACACCCAACTGTTGCTCTAAATCAGCTATCTCCTTATATTCAACATCAGTGAATCTGACATTAATGAAATTAGTGCGCCTACCCTCTTTTAATTTTGGCCGTCCGTTCAGCTTCTTAAAGTCAACCATAGAAAAATTGAGTCGCGAAATTTTTTATATCCCCCCTGGAAGGGCAAGAGACTTTTTGTGTAACAAAAAGACATCTTGCCGTTGCAAAAACAACGGAATTTTAGCTTATGAATTAGAAGTTCTGGAGTTAGAAAAATGAGCTTTCAGGTGATAATTTAAAGATTGGAGAAGTGCACAGCAACTATTCCTGCCAAGTATATTTGAATAAATTCTATCGACTCTATCATATAATTAGAAGTACTATCTTTCAAATGGCACCTTAACTCCGGAAAAAAAAACGCTCTTTTTTTTACTCTCTGACACTGCTTTCTTTAACTGTACCTTGATCTTATCGTTATAATCGTTAAATCCTTCATATATCCGTGAACGATCTGTGGCATATGGCAACGCTTTTAGAAAAACCCTGGTGGCCAATGCTCCTGTCCTATTGCGGTCAAAATACACATCCAATGAAGAAAATGCTTTTGCTCTATTAATGGCCTGTTGTAATAAGGTTAGGGTATTTAAAACAATTGCGCTATGGTCGTCGTTAGGGTTCTCTAACCGCCAGCTCAAAAAATTGAGAAAACCTTCAAAAATGACGGCCCTTTTATTGTGACCAGGAATGAAGGTTATAGCTTTGTGTCCCATACATCCTTTAAAATACCGGTTGCGAACTTCCCATGATTTACTTTCATTTTGCCAGCCGGCCGCGAAATAACGTTTGCGTACATTATTTTCATCTTCCACAAAGTAATACACCTCAGATAGGTAATTTTTAGCGATTTCAAAAACTCCGCGATCTTTTAAATATTCGGTGATAGCAGGATGTGTGCCCAGTGGCTTGACCAGTTGAACTATATGGTTCGGACATTTTATTATTTTTTTCGGGCGCGACACCCTTGCTTCACCGGTTTCTAACGAACAAACATCCTGAATCTTTTTAACGACCTCATTCAATCCTAAGTGCTTCCAATACGCCAAGCCGAAATCAATAATGTTGCCGCCTCTGCAGGCCCCATGATCGAACCATACGCCGAGGTCATCATTCACGCTAAAGGAGGGTTCGGTATTACCTCCCCGTAACATACTGTAATACATTCTTTCACGACCTCGTTTCGGAATCGGTTGATACCCCAAACCGCTCAAGAGATCAACAATAGAACCCTGCTCCTTGAGTTCTTTTTCAGTTAATAAATTAGCCATGCCATAGTTGTTTTTAAAGTTTCATGAAAGGGATTATTTTATTTTGAATGGACCTGATTATGGATGGTCAGCGACCAGTGAACCGGCAGCGGGTATCGAACCCGGATAATTCGCTTCTACCGGTTTATATATTCGGGACTACTCACGTCGGCATCTACATGCCGGGCTCTCGCCTGCCTATGCGTTTTCGCAATCTTGATACTATCTCAGCTTCGCAATATTTTCCGTTCCTGCGGAATAATGCTTTGTCCCCGTATGTCAAAGAGCCCAGGATCTGTGACAGATCCATCTTTCCGGCAACCAAAGCATATCATGCTTTGGTTGTGCTCCAGTGTTATTTTTGCTTTTGGTAATGAGGCTTCCCCTAAGCATTACTGTGGCGAATTTTGACCTCAGTTCGAAAGGTGATTTTGAGAGCTAATCCTAATGATAAGCGCATTTTAAGGACATATTAGGTCTGCGTAAAACGCTGTTGCTTATTCAGAAGAATCAAACTTCTTTTAGCTTCATTGGGATCAAAGGTGAAGCTATCCGAGCAGGGTAATTGACAAGCTTTTCGGTAGTACCGAAAAAAAACGTGTATTTATTTTTACGGAAACCCGAGTATTGATATGCTATAATTTAGTTTTGCAGAAAACGAAATCGGATATTTGCGGCAACATGAGTAAAAGAGTATTACATATTATTGGCAATGGCTTCGATCTATTTCACGGCATCAGATCAGCATACTGGAATTTTAAAGAGTTTGTTGAAAGAAACAATAAGCCGTTATTTGAGAACCTCGAAAAATATTTTGACTCCGACTCTCTATGGTCAGATTTTGAGGCAACTCTCGCAGATTTGGACACTGAGACTATGGTTGACGAAGCCATGATTTACCTTCCGAGTTATGGCGCAGATGACTGGAGCGATTCCGGCCATCATGATTATCAATATGAACTTCAGAACCGGATCGATATCGTTACCAAAGACTTGAAAACGGAATTTACATGCTGGATATTGCAACTTGAAATACCACAAACAGCCTTTGACAACCGGCTTGGGATAAAAACTCATGAACTGTTTTTAAATTTTAATTACACAAACAGCCTTGAAAGGATCTATCACGTTGATCCTTCCGACATAAAATACATCCATAACAAAGCTATTGATACGACGTCAGTCCTTATCCTGGGCCATAGCAGAAAACCACAGGGAAAATCTTTTAATGACAACGAGGACCTGGAAAGTATAGATCCACGTATCTATGAAGGCAACCAGATCCTGGATGATTATTTCATTGAAACCTATAAACCAACAGCCCAGATCATAGCTGAAAATGAAGCATTTTTTGAGGACTTAAAAGACATTGAGGAAATACATGTTTTAGGCCACTCCATTTCTATTGTTGATTACAGTTACTTTATCCGAGTTTTGGAAAAAACTGATTCTAACAAAGTTAAATGGAAGATTAGCTATTATAGTGACAGGGATATGGCCAATTACCAAACCGCCATCTCCGAAATTGGTATTAGCCCTGCAAATACTGAATTAATCCAGATTAGTGAGTTTTATACCAATCAACCAAAATTATTTTAAACTGATCATGTGAATCCTACCGCTTTATTATATAGCTACAAGTTTCCAGATTAAAGGGCATTGCCAGATTCAATTTTTTGAATTATGGCGTTCCGCATCTGATCAACATACTTGGTAGGACTTAGTCGTTTACGTCTTTCTATTTCAATAAAGCGCCTTTGTACTATCCCAATGGTTACATGAAGGTTCGCTTCCAGCCAGCGCACTATTTGATTCAGGCTGGCATTACCGTTATTCAACTGACCTGTTAGCCAAATTCCGTATGCCAGCTCAACAATATTGATGGAATCCCCTGTCCATTTCATTTCAACGACCTGGTTTCCGTTCCTGGATGACAAGTTTAACTCTGGGTATTTAAGAGGAGTAATCTGTTCCAGTATAAAATATTGTATATGTTCATAGGAAATAAACTTCGCAAACAGAAAACTCATCGGTGTTAAGTATGCGTAATCGCCGTCCGGCATTTCTGCTAAAGGAACCGACAGCGGCTGGGCCCCCCTCAGGAAATATAATCTATCAAGGTCGTTTACTCCGGTCCTATAATACTGATAATGGAATGAATTCATCCGAAAAAAGCTTTGCAAGGCCTTCAGTTCATCTTCATAGTATTTGAGCTGTATCTCTGCGGTGCCTATCGGCTTATTCACGATTAAGTTATAACGCATTACCTCTTCAATCCGAAGTGCAATAAATTCAGGTTTAATAATTTTAAAAAAAGTAATTTCTTCTTCCTCATCAGAAAACTGGTGTTTTTCGATAAATTGGTTCAAATCCTTAATAGCCACTTCTAATGTCTTTGAAGCTTTAGATAATTTTTCAAGCGGGCTTTCAATTTCATTTATTTCAAAAAGATCATCGGTTAACTTTGATCTCAGCTTTTCAATTTGTTGGTTCATGGTAAAAAATAATTAAAAATTAATAATAGAATTCCATTCGAAGCCTTATTTCAAAGCTTCGTCACCTGTATTAAAAGAAATAATGTTACAATTAGTCCAGTGTAGTACTTGCAATGGACAATCTCGAAGCTTCAGCTCCTTCGATAATTACCACAAATACATTACAGATCCTGGGCGTTAATGTGGTTATAAAATAACTCGCTATTACAAGAGCCATTAAAACGGTATAAGACATTTCCATCTGCTTCAATTTCTCCAAACATGATGCAAAAACAATTAATACAGAGACGGCGCCTATACATTCATAAAGTAAATTAGTCCGGCTTATCCTTGTGGCTATTGTCCGGGCCTGCGATAAATACCGACTGTGATTTTGAAGATGCAGTTTCAAGTGTTTTTCGTTTCTCTCAAAACCTGATTTATCCTGTAGGTCCTTTAGTAAATTTCGTTCCGTTGTCTCGGAAAGTATATTTAAATATGCGGTGTTACAAGACAGAAATGAAGCGTTTTTAAGCGCAATTACAATCAATATGATAATATATAGGGCATTAATCAGGCCTATTAAAGGCTGAGCATAAAATAAACCAGTAAGTATAAAGATTATCAACGAGCCTTCCGAAAGCATAACTGCGGCAAAATTTGAAACAGCACTTTGAATCTTCTGAACCTCCAGCATACTGCTTTTCAAAGTTCGTTCATTTATTATTAAGTTAGCATTACCCCTCCTACTAAAGATCTTTTGTATAAAAGAGTTTATGAACTGCTCATTGACCTCGTTACTGAGTTTAATGAGTACATGTTGTTTTATATACGATACCACACTTTTAAAAAGTATGATGACCAACAACAGCAATAGTACAGCAATGATCAGGCTTTTCTTTTTTTCTGCGAGAGAATCATTAATTCCCTGTTGTAGTACCCATGATAGTGCAATACCGAGGAATGTTGCACATATATTTAAAAAGGGAATGGCCACCCATAAGGCAGTTGGAAATACTTTGATGGAAAATAGTGAAATCCATGCCTGATCCCGTAAGTCAGTACTTCTAAATACAATATCTTCAAAGTATAATGCTGCGTTACTTTGCCAAATAATTTCAAACTCGTTTTCGGGAATCACAGTCATCTGCTGTGCCGGATCTCCAATGATGTAATACCAAGTGTGCTGCTGCTGTATACTTCCATAGCAAACGACAAAATGATTTCCCCTTCCATCTGTAACCGTATGAAGAATCACTGGCTTTTCGATACTACGCAATGTCGCTAAATCCATAGCAACACATCGGGCATTAATACCAAGTGTACCTGCCAGTTTTCGCAAATCAAGCAGTGATAAGCCTGTTTCCGGCACGAGGGTCTCAGCAAGCATTATTGCAGAATCCTTTGTCCTACCGATGTAATTAAGAATCATAGCCATACAAGCCGTGCCGCAGTCATTTTGACCAGACTGCCTTACAAACTTACTTCTGAGTAAATTAAAATCTTTCATAGTTATAAAGAATTATAGATAATATAGATGTATTGGGCGTGCTTTTCAACCAAAGCCAGGAAACAAGATAAGTGTACAAAAAGTAACTACGGCCACCCATATTATAAGGGCTGGCAGGTAGGATACAACTACCGTCCTTAGCGACAGATCATAATCCAATCCTGAAATTCTACTTATTCCGAACGCCAACAGAAACCAATAGCCTACTTCAAATACATTCAAGGTTTGAAGTGCATAGGCCCAGTCCGCAGGAACCCCCTTAAATAAGGATAAAGCAGACAGAATATAATACTGATGCCAATCAGATACTGTTCCGTCCGGAAATACTGTGCGAAAGGAAACAATTTTTATACAAGCGGGGATTAGAAATATAAACTCTGCAAGTATTGTAACCTTGAAAATCCGATTGAACTTTATCTGCTGATCATTCAGATAAAGCGCTATGCTGAGAATAACTGAAATGATGAATAATTTAGCGATCAGGTATATCGCCGAAGAAATATAAATCCAAGACTGCAAACTTTCATAAATCCTCTGGCTTTCACCGGGTATCCCCGAAAGCGGGTCTGAGCTATTTTCGTAGAAACCCACGGTAAGTATATATCGGTTAGTAAAGTAGATCAGAATGAAAGTCAGCGTCAGTAAAACAATAAGGTTTAAGTAACAATTTTTTAACAATAATTTCATATTCATAGATTTTTTAGTAAATTTCATGTTGCAACGTGCAATAAACAATAACTAATAGTTGTAAATTACAGCCAGGGGTGTTTGCACTGAATCAGATAATTACGCATGACGCTACTTATCACCATATCTCGTTCAATGAGTCCTGCGACTTACGGATTGGCTACAACAATTTTAATTGTAAGTCTAATCGGCATATACCGAAGAAATATATTCGCGCGCCTGTTACTTCATCCGTATAGCATTATTCACCAACGAGAATACTACCGTCTTTTTACAGCAGACTTTGTCCACAATGATCTAATGCACCTGATCTTAAATGAAGTAACTTTGTATGTTTTTTGTTCTGATCTCGAAGAAGTTTTGAGAAGAAAGTCTGAATACGGAAGCTGGCAGTTTTTAGAAATCTTTTTTATTTGTCTGGCTACAAGCAATATACTTTATACTTTGAGATACCGGAACAACTTTGATAATTCCAGTGCCGGTTCGTCGCCAAGTGTTATGGGATGCCTGTTTGCTTTTATGATCATTGACCCACATGGAACAGCCGTAAATTTTGCTTTTATCGGAGGTGTTGAAAATATTTATACAGGGTTGATTTATATTTTGCTGCTGATTTATTACAAATGGAGGAAGGGAAATGAGATGATTAATCATGAAATTCATTTCTATGGTGCACTCGGAGGGATTTTAGCAGCCTTTGTAGTTTCCCCTCCTACTTTGTTCTAAATACCGGGGATTTGCACCCCGGTATTTAATTTAGAAGATGCCAAGACAAGCAGGACCTGCTGCTGCACCTATAAAACCAATTGCCGCTCCTACACCACCAAACAGTCCGCCTATTGATGTAGATAAGACAATACTGGTAGCACACGCACTGGCACCAGCTTTTAATTCATCTGCTTCATTGTCTGAAAGATCTTTCATTTCGATTATATTTTATGTTTCTTTCCACTATTAGAAATTGATATAAAGTTCCGCGGGATGAAAGTCAGACACTATAACTATTAGTTGTAAATTATTATATTTGCTTATAGGATAATACGAATATCATTGTTATTAAATGAATTCAACAGGAGAGAAAATACGATTAAAAAGGCTTGAAAAAAGGCTCAGCCAAGAGAATATGGCTTTCGAGCTTGATATCTCCCAGGCTGCATATTCCAAGATCGAACTGGGACAGACGGAACTTACCATAAACCGAATTTTTGAAATTGCAGAGATCCTCGAAGTTTCACCCTATATATTCATGCCAAAGCCCAAATATGGTACAGCGTTGGCTCAGGAATACGTTTATAAAACACTGAATAAACTAAGGAAATTCTGGCAAGCTAATCGAAGAAAAAAAAGTTCCCTTAACCAGGATAACGAGTCACATACTTCATTACAGTGACATTCAAAACACTTTTTTGAATTAATTTACAATTTCTGGTTGTAATTTATCTAAGCTATTTATCTGATTTTCACTCATCAAAATGAGGACAAAAAACAGATGTCATGGACTACAGATCGTACGAAAAGCGGCTGGACTACATTGTGGAACTAATTACCAAAAATAGGTTCCGCTCCATTGAAGCCATCGCCACCCGTTTCAGTTGCAGCACCCGCACAGTAAAACGAATGTTGAACCATCTCCGTGAACGAGGGCATGACATTCAGTATGACAGGCTACAAAAAAAATATATCATCAAAAAATTAGAGTGACATTTTCTGTCATTATAGCCAGCTTACCTTTATATCAAACAAACGGGCTATGGCAATTGAACGTAAAAATTGGTTTCACTTTTTGATCAGTCATTTGATTCACTATTGCAGGCTTGCTCCTCCGGTAGTGCTGACCTTCCGTTTCAATCTACATTACATACCCGTATATAAATGTTACTTTACTATAGATGTACGTTTTGCCTTTAATTATGCTTGCTGCCCAAGCAGAGTTATCCACATCAATGCTCACGACCGTAAAGATGCTGTATTCACGAAAAACCCGAATAGCCGTGCCGGGCTATTCGGGCAAATGGAAACAGTAGCACCCAGGGCGCAAAAGTTTCCGGTGAGGCCTGCCTAAAGGCAAACCGTCACATGATTATACGAATATAAAGTTTTTGGAGCCCTTTTTTGCTATTATAAAAAGATCAATCATTATGAACACTAAACTGTTCAAAAACAAAGTCATGGCTATAGTAGCCATGTTTACAATTGTGTTAGGTGTTGGCATCGCTATGGCCAGCACACATAAAGCTGCAAAAAACAGCAAAGCAAATTTTGCAATATCATGGTTTACCTATGATGGATCGGGTAGTATTACCGACCCGCTAAATTATGTTGAAGCAAGCGGCACTCCTGATTGCCCTGGAACGACAAGTGTGTGTTCCATTCAGGCGACAGTTGGCAGTAATTCCAAACCTGTGATCACTCCTGCCTTGCAGACCGAAATCAACAACGCGGTAAATAATCATTCACCGTCTACCAATGTGCTGTTGCAGGATCAATAGTTTTAATAAAAGAAAGAGAGCCTGGCTCTCTTTCTTTTATCTCGGATTCTGTGGGATACCACTTGTCGTAATTACCTCCTGCGGGATTAAAAACTCATACCTCAAATCCTTCGGCGGCAATTGGTAAAGGGTTGATCCCAAATTTCTCTTTACTGTGATTTTGAAATCAGCTTCCTGGTTTAGCCTTCTTAAATCCGTCCACCTTAGCGCCCTGAATATTAACTCTTTTCGTCGTTCACTTAATATCAAAGTTAATGCAGTGTTTGAATCCGTTGCCTGTAAGGGTACAAAAGTTCCGGCTTTCCATCGTGTTTGCAGTAAGGTATTTAGATCTGTTAATGCATTAGCGGTTTGACCTGCTCTTGCATAGCATTCCGCCCGGATCAAATAAATTTCATCTGTTGCCAACCCAGAAAAAATTGTTGCGCTTTGGCTGCCATCATAGTTCCCTTTAAAAGCATATGAACCATTGTTGTTATTCTTAAAGTAAATTGTTTTTCTCAGATCATTTGTACCGTAAGAAGAATACAGCGTGGAATCCATCTTACACCTTGAAGGAACCAGTAAGGTTGAACCTCCCGACATGGCATAAAACAAGGTTTCCTTATTGAACCGGGCAATCGGATTAGCAGATGTTGTACTCAGGATATTGAAATTTATTAACTCGGGTTGAAGGTTTAAGCATGAATCTGCATAAGCTCCAGCCATAGAATATTGTCCCATTGCGAGATAGGTCCTGGCCAATACAGCATAAGCCGCTATTCTTGTTGGCTGAGATGGATAAACGCTGCTTTGTGGTAACAAAGGCACGGCTTCCTTAAAGTCAGAAACAATACGATCATATGTCTGCTGATTAGTTGAACGTACAGAAATTGGGTTAAAATCAGCGGTGAGCCGAATGGGTATCCCTAAATCATTATCTGCGGTCTGTACATTATAAGGTTTTGAAAAGATACTGGCCAATTGCAAGAACGCATAGGCACGGAAGAATAAAGCCGCTCCCTTGATTTGTTGAGATTGAACGGTTGGTGTTGGGGAAATCTGTTCCAGGCTTTCCAAAATCTGATTGGCGTAATAGACTACCTGATAAGGAGCAAGCCATTGCCCGTTTGGAATGATACCATTCGGCTGCCATAAATACAGTGATTTGTCTTCGACCGTAACCAAGGCATTATAGTCAGTAATTGTGACGTAATAATTATCTGCTGCTGCTTCACCGATAGATGGAAAAGAGCGGTTCATCACCAAAACGTTATCCAGCAAGACTTGTAAGTCCTGTAAATTAGATGGAACCACCTGTTGTTGATTAGGCTTTGCATCCAAATATTTTTTACACGAAACGACAGAAGTACTTACCAACACTAAGAAAAGCAAGATCAACCTAGAACCTGTATGTTTTTTGAATATTATATTTTTCATGTTTGTCTGATTTGAGATTAAAAATCTGCTTTAAGGCCGAGTGAAATCGTACGGGGTGCTGGAAAGCTTGAACCATAATCCGGGTCGATATGCCACTTATTGACACGCCATATAATACCGAGGTTACTGGCATATACATAGAACTGCAGGCTATTAAAAGGCAGCCAGGCTTGCTGGTTCTTTTCCAGTTGATAACCAATCCGGATGTCCTGTAATCGTATGTTATCTGCTTTAGCTACTGTGGCATCTGAGTAAGCATAAAACTCATCCCTGTTCGGATCGTTAGGATAGATCATGGAAGGGACACTGGTCGTTTTTTCATCTCCCGGCTTTTGCCAGCGCAAAGTGTAATCACTGTTCCCTACCCAGCCCGAATAAAGGTTATTGTAGTTGATACTTGTTTTTCTGAAGAAGTAGCCGAGGCGATATGTAATATTAGCCGATAAAGATATACCGCGCCAGGTAAAAGTGTTTCTGAATCCCCCGTAATAGATTGGTATGGCTGAGCCATTGTAAACCAAGTCATTTAAACTTCCATTCATGATAGCGGAATAATCCTTACTTATCGATCCATTGACATAACCCTGTGGGTCACCAGTCTGCGGATCAAGTCCGGCCCATTTATAACTATATAGAGCATAAACATCCCTGCCGACACCGGGATTAAGTGTAAGCCCGGTACTTACATAAGCACTTGCAGTCGATAAATCATTGTAGTAAGCTGTGAGCTGATTACGGTTGTAAGAAAACAACAAAGTGGTATTCCAGGCAAATGCCCCTGTCAGGTTGCGGGAATTTAGTTGCAAGTCAACACCCTGTCCTTTTGTTTTTGCACTATTGATAAACAGATAACTGAACCCGGTTGTGAAATCAATCTGGGTCGGACTGATCAAGTCTTTTGATTTTTTTAAGTAGTAATCCAAACTACCGGTTATACGTTCATTTACAGAACCAAAATCAATGCCTATGTTAGTCATGCCAACCCTTTCCCATCTTAATTCTGGATTGGGCGGATTGATCACATTAGCATAAGGAATGTGCGTGTAATTATTGGTAGCTACATAGCCAATGGTGGTATAAGCAGAACGGCTGTTATCGACGTTCCCGCTATATCCATAGGTCAACCTCAGCTTTAAATAAGGAAGCACGGAGACGTGATAAAATCGCTCATTGGAGAGATTCCAGGCCAGTCCAGCTGACCATAACGGAACCCCTTTCTGATTACTGTTCACCCCAAAAAGATTCGATTCATCTTTACGGGCACTTAATGAAAGCATGTACCTGTTATCGTAGCTATAGGAGCCGTTTGCATACAGTGAAACATAACGATTTAAAATATTGCCGAATTGGGCTGGGTTGGGAATAGTACCATCACTATTTAATCCCTGGTAGAAGGGAAAAGTAGTTACTTCATCCACATTGGTATAAGTAAGCACATTAGGATTGTAACCATAAATTCTGCTGACACTATAGGACGTGGTATTCTGTCTTATTTCTGCACCTGCAATGGCAGAAACCTGATTTTTTGTATTCCATGAATTGTTATAATTAAGCTGCGTTCGTACATCATGGGCCTCTAGGTTGTTATTCGTCATATCCAATATTCCGCCCAACGGTACCGGCCTGGCAACACTTGTTCCGTTAAGCTGTGTAAAACTGTTGATCAGATTCCTTGTATAATAATTATCCGCGCTATAGTATTGGTTATTGGCATTTATTGCTTTTTCGTACTGGTACTTGACTTCAGCATTTAGATGATTACTGAAATAATATCTGATACCGAAGTTTAACAAAACGTCTTGCGCCTTGGTGTGGTTATCGGCTTGTTGTACTTCCTGTAGCGGCTTATATTGCCAGTTCAGTAATTTCCCAGCCCCTGTAGTGTCAATAAAACCTAAACGGTAATCTTTGGCAATGGGTAAAGGATTGCCATCAGCATCAGCTAATTGAGCATATGGATAAAGAGCCGATTTGCCTGTTGGAACGATCTGCCCATAACCATAGGGAGAAAGCGAGTTTTGATTAGATGTGTTACTTGATGTATATTGTATGCCAGCTTGTAATTCGGTATGCTTAAAAGGTTTAAAAGTATTGTTGCTTTTAATGGTCACCCGGTCATAGCCACTATTCATCAGGTTATAGAGGTTTTTATCATATCCCACAGAAAAGAAATAATTGGAGGATTGATTGCCTCCAGAAAGTGAAAGAGCATGTTGTTGGTTAATTTCTGTTCGGTAGATGTATTTATTAAAGTCTTTACGTACATCATAATTCCTTAAAGCATCGATCTGAGCATCGGCTTCATTATCACTGATCTGACCATTTCTTTGCTGGCTTAAAATTTCTACGACTGGTGAAACCGGTGGTCTGGAAAATGTATTGCCGAGATCATTATCATAAAATCCTTTAGCAAACAGCATTTTTTCTACATCAATAAAGTCTGAGCTACTTATTTGCGGTAGGTAATACAGATCGGGTTTTGCTGTAAAGGTGATATTGCTGTTCAGGCTGACCTGTAAAGATTGGTTAAATGATCCTTTCTTGGTAGTAATCACAATAACACCGTTACCTGCTCTTACACCCCAAATAGATGCAGCTGCCGCATCCTTCAGTAACGTGACACTCGCTACATCATTAGGGTTAATGTTATTGATATCGCCGTCATAGGGAAAGTTGTCTATTATTACCAGAGGGGATGTTGTTGCATAAAGGGAGCTAATCCCTCTGATCGTTAATGAACTTATGGGATCTGCCCCCGTGCGTTTATCAAAAAGTGTGGAGGTGGTTATTCCGTCAAGCCTGGTCAGCACATCCGTTCCCGTAGCCCGATTAAACAATTCGGCATTGACCTTTTCAAATGAGCCGGTCGCCCTTTCTCTTGGCAGGGTTTGATAACCCGTAGAAACGGTAACCTCTTTCAATTCGGTATGCTCCTGTTGCAGATACACGATGAGCGAACTTTTGAGCGGTACGCTGACCGATAAAGCTGTTTTTTTATACCCAATAAATGAAATGGTTAAATTAAGCTGATCCTTTAGTCCTCGGATAGTAAAGACACCTGAATTATCGGTTGTGTAGCTATGCCCTGTTTCTTTGACCAAGATGGTTGCACCATTCAGCGGAAGACTGTCTTTTGCACTCAGTATTTTACCGGTAATTGGCGCTTCAACCTGTGCCACAGCATTTAATGAGATGAAAGTAAAAATAAGAGGTAAATATCTTTTCATTTTGAAATGCGGGTTTGAGGGCAATAATTAATTGAGTGATGATTGAGTGGACGCTTGTGCATCAGAAAGAACAAAGAACTCCAGTTCCCGCATTTCCTCTTTTAAGACCAATCCATATTTGTAGAGCGCCTGATTGACTTGTGGAATATTGGCGAATGATTGTATAGGCAGATGCATTTCTACGTTTTCTTTGATACCTGTTTCGTCGATTGCGGGCATTCCGTTTTTAATCTCATTGAGTTCCCATATGATATTGGAAATTGATCCGCCGGATATCACTTTGACTGAATCTTTACTATGAAGGGTATTTAGTGGTATGCTACTTGTTGTTGCCAGTAAATGATTTTCCTCTTTAAAACGCTGCAGTACCAGGCATTTCGCCTTTCTCTTTTCCATGCGGCCATCCAGATTGAAAAACCTGTTTAAATCTGACCTGATGATCTCCTTTAGCCGGGCGGTTGATGTGCTGGATGATTGGACTGTTTCATAACAAAAATTATTCTTTTGCTTCCAGGGATTTCTGTAGATACCCGATGGCATTTGCAATCGTGCGGTATCCCTAATCTGTATTTGCATAAAGGTTTTAGGGAAGTAAAGCAAGTGATCCAGGGCAAGCATATACATTTGCAGAATAGGAAAATTGATGATGTAGAATCGGAGCCTGTTGTTTAGCGAATCAGTTACTGCGCCAAATTTTGGTGCAACTCCCTGTTTATAGCTATCTATTGCGCTATAGATCATAGCTTTTGAACTATTGACGAGTAGTGGCTGTTGGTAATCATAAGCCATCATATCGGTCTTGACAGGCATATCCGGCATCTTATGAGCCAGCATAGCTTGCACATTTCTTTCATTAACATATTCAGGCTCGGTGATTCCTACAACCATTCCATTTTCATCGATCCATACCTCGTGAGAAAGGATGCGGTGCGGAAATAAACTTCTAAGTTTAATGTCGTCTGTGACAATCGGCAATTGCATTGACCTGCCTACAGGATTACGTTTTAAAAAGGCGGTTACAATCGCTTGTTTTTCATAGGACACTGCTATTATTTGTATATTCCTATTGAATTTCTTTGCAAGGCTGTCCATTTTAGGCATTGCCCTTATGCAGCTCCCGCAGTTAGTCGCCCAAAAATCGAGTATCAGCAGTTTCCCTTTGAAATCAGATATTTTAGCACTTTTATTTGGATAGTTGATGAAATTATTAATGGTAATATCAGGTACATGGTCGCCGATTTTGAGGGCGTTTGCGAAATTTGAAGTTTGAGACTGAGCCCTAAGAAAAAGGCATAGCAATCCCAGTAAACATATTTTTTGCTTCATTTTGCTTGAGTTAAATAATTAAAAAAGAAATTTAGATTGCCGGAGTCGGCCCTGGGAGGCTCTACTTATTCCGGTGGGGAAATAAGCAGCAGCCAGGTATGGACAGGATAGCTATTCATGCCACTCCCCTTCCTGCGGATTTGGCAAAGCCCCGTTCGCCTGGTGTAATATGTAAGCCGCGGCCACCAGGTCCATTAACTGATCAAAGAACAGGGCTACTTCTTCATCGCGGATATCCGCTTTAATGTTACAATCTTTTGTTACCCAGCATTGAAATAACTTCCAGAAAAGAACCTTCGCTGATTCAGGCGTATTATCTCTAAAGAAGATAGCCAATTCGTCTTTTAAGGATAAACCGGACGTAAAGTTGTCTTTTACAATTATCGCTTCCATGCACATGAGTTATGGCAAGCGGGCTCCAAAAAAATAAAACGTGGGACCTACTTACCGCTTTAGAGGCCCTAGGAAGCCCGGAAACGAATAAGCAGGCCCACGCTTATGGCGTGAGCACTGTCACTTATCCTCTTGTTTCCTTTGAAATTTCCTAGGTTTCTAAAGCAAGATTTAAGTGCGAATGCTTGAATTGTCAAGAAGATTCGCAAATATATAATAACGTTAATCGCAAAAAGCGATACAACTATCAAAAATAAACATTTATCGCGTTTGTTACAAGTTCTTGTAACAATTATTTGATAAAAATTCTGCTCTTTTCATGAATTAATCATGAATGAAGAAAGAGATAAAGAAAGACTAAAACAATTTGGTGCACATTTGCGAGCTCTAAGGCACAAATTGCAATTAAGTCAAGACAACGTTGTAGAGAAATGCGATGTGACTAAAGGAAATTTGAGTATGATCGAAAACGGCAATAAGGACTTTAACTTTACAACTCTACTTGAAATTGCGAAGGGACTTGAGGTTGAACCTAAAGAATTATTGGACTTTAAAATATAGCGATTTTTGTTTTTTTATGCGTTGACCTATTTGAACGCTTTGAAATCCGTGGCACCAATATACCATCTAATAATAAGGCATTTGTCTTATTATTAGAACTTTAAACTATTCATGAATAGTTTAAAGTTATTGGCGGTATGGAAATATAATTTAGCGACTCTTCTATACACGGGTAAATAAAGAAGATATTTTTAAGCTCTGCTTATGCGGTTGATCGATTTGCATCGTCCTCTTTTGAGCAATTTTGGATATATTACTTTCTACTATATGTTGGATATAAAGTAAGAGATCGGTACGTTTAATATAATACATTAAGCCACGTGCCCCTTCAAAAGTGCAGTTCAAAGCACTTAAGGCCTGACCGAATTGCAATGCAAAAACGATATCGGCTTCTGTCAAATCCGCCATTTTATTTTGTTTAAAAAGATGGTAGATCACGGCCGCAGTACACCAATCACCCGCCCCCGCTGCATCAACAACATTATCGATCTGGTACCCAGATAGCTTTATCCAATTTTGCTGGCCTTTCGTTCTGAATTTTAACCCAGAGCAGCCCAAAGTTTGGATTTCTAAACCGGCTTTGGCAATAGGATAAAGCTGGTCATAATCAGCAATACGATCATCAGAAAACTTCACGACATCCGCTATTTCCAAAGACTCATTAAAGCCCTTGATATCTTTTACGCTCGAAGGCTCAAAGAAAATAATCGTTCCGCTAGCTTTATAAACCTTCGCCAGCTCAATAGCTCCGCGGTTGATCCGGTCAAAATAAAAGACATTTGAATTGCTCTTTTGCTCAAAAATTGCCTGTACATCCTTGGCCAGGCAAGGTTTATAAGCCGGCAAATGCTTACCGTCCTCTGGGTTTTTGAATTCAAACCGGTGTTTTGGTAAACCAGATTTATCTTTCATAATCCGGTGAATAATTACCGGCGTACTTCCTGTTTCACTAACGGACAACAGATCATCCTGAACGCCCCACCGTTGCAAGTCCTCCAGCAATAGTTCAGTCGCTATATTATTGGATAAACGAGCTGCAGGAAACGAGGTCCATCCTAAATAAGATAGAATAGTCAGTACGTTCCCACAAGATCCACCAGCCAGAAATTGCGTATCATTTACAATGTTGCCGCTGATCACAACGTCCAGCGCAACGAGGCCTGTTCCTACACAAATGGGGGTTGATGAATTCATAAAAATTAATTTTCAGTATAGGGTTCTCCGGTTAGCCAAATTACAAAAAGTTCACTATTATCCTTCAATTTTTTCATTTCTTCATAATCATCTATCTCATAACCCTGTGAATCGACATTGAGGACACCGACGCCAATATGATTAATCAGTTCATAAGCAGATAAAAGCGTGCCAATAGATAAAAGCTTACTCGAAAACGTCGAGATGACTGCTTTACACCCCCCAAGTATCGTCAAAGACTTATGATAATTATAGATGGCTTTAGTTAAACGAATATAGGCTTCAAAAGGGTTTCGTTCCGGCACGTACATCAGGTTTTGTGGCTCTATACCCAGCCGGTCAAACAACAGCTGGTGATAGGTCTGGATCAATTGATCCGACCTTCGCGGGTCTTTCGAAGGAAAAGGCAGTACCGGGCAAATCTCGTTCGGCCGGATCTGCACATGCGCTTTTTCTAAATGTTCAAGTTTATCTTCACCTAAGATAGGAAACCATACCACCGGCTCTTCACGCTCTGAAGCCAGTTCAAGCGTCCCGCCAAACCCATGCAAGTACCCAATATCTTCATCAATACCTTTCTCTTTGATTTTGATATCAATGTCCGCATTTTCGGACACGACAATAAAGAAATTCGGCGGGGTATCTGCCGCGAAGCGATCTATAAAAGATAAAAATTTACCAACCAACGAAAAATATACCCCGCGTGGCAGCGAACTGATATCGATAATAATGTCGGTAAAACCGGCAATTTGGTTAAAATCGGTCAATAAACCGGCTGCCTGCCGGTCGCCGATCCGCTGTTTTTTTCCCTGGTTCTTTTTACTCCAAAGCGAAATTTGTTTTTCTACCAGCGGTCTGGTACCCAAAAGTTTTTGTAATTCCGTATAATTAGCGGCGACCTGTGCCGCGTATTTATTGGAACTTGACTCTTCTCCTTCTTCAAAATCGATCATCCAGCAGGTCATATCAACCGAGGGACTGTTATACAATAAATTTGTTAACGCAATATTCATGCGAACATCAAAGCCTTTACCAAGTATAAAAAGCAACTTGCGCCCGGTCTGAGAAAAGTGTTCTTTCCAGAATACGGAAGTTTGCTGTCCTTGTATCAGCATGGATGGATCCCAGCGTAATTTCATCATACTTTAGTCCATTTAAGCAATTCATCCGTTGATTTATGACGCCATCCGCCGTAAGCGAAGGATAAATTAAATTTAAGGCAGAGCCAACGGTTCAGGTAATAGACATCGTTCAGTTTCCCAGGCGCACCTTGTTTAACCTGTTTGACTTCGAGTAAATTAAAGGAAACACAGGTAGATATGACATCGATAAGGGGTTGTTTCGCATGATCTTCAAACCATTCGCCAGTCTTCCGAAATAAAGATTGTTCATCCCGGATGGCAAAACCCGTTACGCCTTCCTTATAAGGTGCACTCGGCCTGTAGGTTTCCCGGTAGCAAAACTCCCCTAGTTTTGTTAAAAATTGGATCACCTGGTTGGAATAAGGAAGTATTTTCGCCAATTCGCTCCATTTATTTTCAGCCACTTCTTTTAATATCCGCTGTTGATCGCCGGATTCCAGATTAATCTGGTAACCGGAGAGCTTATTGGAAAGCATCTCCTCGAATAAGTTAGCAGAAAAAGACAAAAACTGTTCAATATTGTTGGAAGCCAGCCTGGCAAGGTCATTGAAACCAAAATAATATGGAATGGAATTTTCATTGGCAATAAAGAGTTTGGATATCCCGTCCATTTCCGCTTTGAACTTTTCGAATAATTCCTGTTCGGCCAGAGGGAATTCCAAAGCAAGCTGCTGCCGGTTAAGTGTCCGGTTGATCACGATCTCCAGCTTTTTATACAGCACCGCTTTCTCCAGCGGCAATTTATCCTGACGCTCCACATAATCGATCCAATGATCGAACTTTGGTGTATAATCAGTAATCTTTTTCAAGTTGTCTTTGGATTTCTGGATAGCAGCCAGTAAATCGTCTTTGTATATCTGTTCTTCCAATACCTCGTCGAGGTAATCGCTGAACGCAGTCACATCCTCGGTAGACGTTGCTGCGCGTTTTTCGGCAATGTTACTTAATATCTTTTCAAATTTTTCCGGCTTTTCACTCCAAAACTTTTCGATATTCAATTCGTCATAGTCACGCTCTTCAAAAGACCGCAGGTTATCAACCGGCTCCAGCGCCTCCAAGCGCTCGGCAATCCATACGCTGAAATTACCTCGTTTTTCGATCACGTATTTTTTGAGCGACTGACGCTGGTTGAAAGACAGTTTGTGTGCATCATCCAGCATAAATAAAAACTGTCCCTCCAGGTTTTTACCATTCACGGTAAAATAAGCCGGTTTTAATGCTTCCATGGAAAAGAGCTCGTCATGCCCCACCGGCTTCACATCGGCGACCGGTAAAAAGCTATCTATCGCTTCGTATACCTTTTTTTCAATGCCGGAAGCCCATTGATAAAGTGCCTTTCCTGTACAGGGGAAGTCAATATCCTTGAAGTAATTATCCCGGTCATCATAATTGTAAATAATGGTCTCCAGTGTATCCGCAAAAGAGCGGTTATACTGGGAAACACTGACCAATGTTTTAAGAGTTGCCAAAACGATCCTGGCATTGAGTAGTGAGAAAAAGTAGCGTATTTTTTGGGCGGGAGAAACCTCCAGTTCCTCCAATATCTCATAATTACGGGTACATACCAGCGAAGCACCAAAAACTCGGATGGCATCATCACTGATCACGCCAAGTTTTTTTAAAATCGTGAAAATGGTCTTATACTCGGCAGCTGTTTTGTTATTAAGCAAGGTGGATAAGGTGTTCGGTTCAAAAACTCGTAAGAGTGAGGTTTTGCCCGCACCGGGTGAACTATGGATATAAACCACATTGCTCCATAGCTTTCCGTTTTTCTCTAATTCCTGTAAAGCCTCCAGTACGCTGGGACTATAAAGCTTCAAAAAATTGCTGTCTGACTCAATTTTCTCAGATGCGCGTAATCGGAAGGGGTTTCTAAGCTTACTCATCTTTATGTCTTGTTACGCGTGGAAAGAGTCCAAGTATTCCCTTATCTTCCGGAAACCAGAGAATGGGCAATGAATTATTAGGTGTGTTGTGATTTAAAACAACCGGAAGCGCACATTCGTTGAATCCAAGATATGGATCGTCATGTTTGCCCATTTCATAATGAGAGTCAACAATTGTCGAATCGAAATATTTTTTGATCAGCGTCATAAATGGGCTATCAGCCATTACTTTATTTTTGATTTCACTGCCCAGCACCTGTATGGCGTGGATCTGGAACTGAAATGAGTAAGCTGGAAATTCCGTTTTAAAATCGTTGATATTAGCTGTCAATCTCTTAATAGCCTCCTCGGTAGCGATATAGAAAATAATATGGACATCCAATAATTCATCTTCCTGGATCAGCTCATGTACAGCCGAATGCTTTTTAGCTTCTTCGTTAAAAACAGAGTTGATAAACTTAAATATTTTACCACCCCATTTACCGTTCTCTTTGCGAAAATAACTAGTGCCGCTGGCTGTAAAATCGTCAACTAAAAAGGCGGTGTTGAACTTCTTAGAAGATATCCCTGATTTTTTTAGTTCCTTTATCATATCGTCCACTTTTTCCTTGGATACTGAATAGGTGGCCAGCACCTGCTCATTACTGATCTTGGGATAACTCCGACGCAGCAAGTCTATCTTAGAACCGTCACTGAGGCCGATAAAGAGTGATCGCCGCAGAAAAAAACCATAGGTACTGCTGCGCACAATTTTTTTTAATTTATATGGGCTGAAATTACTGGAGAGTGCCGCTTTTTCAATAATGATTGGGTTGATCTTATCGGCAAAAGTAATATTCACCAAATGCAATAACTGATTGCCCGAAATAAAAATGAGCTGCGACATGATAAAATGATAGGCCACTCTTTTTTCTTCCAGTTCTTTAAACTGTCCGAGCCATTTAACGAGGCTTTCCATAAAACGGATACCTGGTGAGAATTGCTGATATTCATCATATTTAAAATTAGCTAGCGCTTGCAACATGGGGCGTTGTTTGGAAATTTCATCAGAGTTCCACTCCATGATTTTTACCAAGAGTCGTTCGGCAAGCGCAGTTCTCATTTAAGTTTAAGGTTTAAGGCGGTCTCGCCGATTTCAAGGCAAGATAGATAATATATTGTCGCTTCCACATTTTTAATGCTAGGCGATGCCAGGTTCCAACAGCTTTGATAGAGCGGAGAAACCTCATCCACACTCAACGTGTATGGTTCCGATAACAATTGGTAATCATTACCGGGCCACTGGCCTTTATCACCGATAAATAAACAGTCTGCTGCAAGGCCGCTTGCACTAGCCATTTGCTGACAATAACTTTTGATATTGAGTTTATTGGTTTGGCTTTGATCGATGATATCCATCGAATGGCTGGACTCTAATATCTGGATATGAGACAAATTTTCCAGCATGATCAGTTGAATAATACTGGATCGCACTTTATTCCAGTTTTCAGAATCGTCGATCTGTATAGTGAGTTGGCAGGGTTTGACTTTTATTTCAACCTTCACGGGAAAATCATAGCCGGTTAACCGCTCGTGCAATAATTTTAAATTTTCATTGATAGCCAAGCCTTTGTTAGGCACGGTTGCATCACCAAGCGGCGCAATTTCACTGCAATTGTAATACCCGATGATCACTTTTTCCTGTAATGTTTGCGGAATGACCTGGCAAAGCGCTTCCCGGGCCGATTTTCCCCTGCCCGTAGCGATCCCGATCACAAAGCCTTTTTCTAAAAGTGTTAAGAGATAAGGAACAACCTCTTGATTAACCCCGAGCCAGCGATTTTCGGAGGAACAGATTGTTCCATCATAATCAAAAATAACACTGCCAAAAGATGCCTTGCGTAAACCCGCAACAAAATGATCATGGGCATTATCCCAATACACCTGTTCCTGCTCACCGAGTTCTTGGTATAAGGAAACACCGGCTTTGCGAATGATCGCCATTTGTTTTTTATGCTCGGCCTTTTTCAGTTTTGTCCGGTATAACTGCTGATAATTCAAGTGATAAAGCTGGCTGCCAAAATCTGGAACCCCCGGTCGGCCGGGATCTATTCCCTGCAATTTACCTAAATCCCGGATGAAATAAAAAGATTTGATCAACAGGTCAATACTGGCTGCGGGCCCCGTTAATGTAGTTTCTATAAAAAGTGCCGGAATGTCACTCGGTAACAAAGCAAATGTTTTTGCAGCAATCTCCTTTTCGGCAGGCGTTATGATCGCGATAATACAGGAATTGGATCTGCGCTTGTCAAACCAATGGTGCCTGCCATGACCAAAATTCCGATAGTCTGAAACCAGCACATCCCCCAGCGCTGCCTCTGCAAGTTTGGATTCCATATCCGCCGCGACCGGGTGTCCCCATCCAGCATAAAGAAGGGTAAAAGTAAAATCCGGTCGAACTTGTCCGAAAAATGACTGAAGTTGCTCAAAATAAGAACTGTGGTCAAGAGTATCACTGATATTTAGCGCCACGTCTGGGCGGAGTGCCTTATATAATAAGCCAAAAAATGCAACCAAGCTATTGGTCGCGAGGAAACCATCGCCTCCGGTTGGTAAAGGGTAGGCAAAGTGTTTGCTGGTTGAAACGGACGCCGCGAGCTCACCCAAGGGGCTATCGTTCTTCATGCATAAACTGAACAAACGGTTGGGTTCGCAGGAAATCGCCGTTTTATAGGCGAAAAGAATATCGTTATTACGCCCACTGGCGCTGATAAATAAAACATGTGATTCTCGAAGCGTGTTCTGCGCATAGTGCAACTCAAGCGGGGTGATGGTTTTGGCCATCATCCCATATTGCTGGTACAACAAAACCGCATAATGACAAGCACTTAAAGAACCTCCAGAACCCACGATAAGCAACGGCTTTTTCTGATGTAATATGGCTGATCTCAGGTCAGCAGTTGATTGTTCAAGGCTCCATTCCAGTGTCGCATTTAACTGATCAAGTTCTTTAGCAAAGGGTTTTCCCATATCTGGTAAATTTAGTAAAAGGTATAGCAGTTTGGGGCGGTGTTGAAAAGTCTTCCTATTAACATTTTTATCACCCACAAAATATCACCAGGTAAAAATACTAAAAATATTAGTATTTTTGATTTTAAAATAGGTTTTGAGACGGTTTTTGTTCCAATAATATATAAAAAGAATAGTTAATGCATTTCTCATGTTTAGGCCGGAATGTGGGTTGTTAAATCCCTCAGAATCTTCGCGTATTACTGGCAGAATCGAGGTCATTTTGATTTCGGAGATAACATTATTGGATAAAATTTAATCCGCACAGCTTTCCATAGAATCGAAAAAATTCTATTACTAGTTTAGGCGTGTGTGAAATGACTTTTTCCATTCCCCTCATCGCATCTATAATCTCCTACTGATTACATTCCTACAAACAGGGGGTATTAATCATTGGATGTCCAACAGCTTAAGAATGATTAAAGCGCACTCTATTTTATAGGATAGTCTTCCTTAACCTTTAACTTCTGATAGTCATAAGCATTGCTACTGTCTAAAATAGCCAACTCGTCATAATATTTATTGACTAAAGTTTTATATGAGTTAAACTGATCTCTCCTTTCCGCTATTTGTTTAGCGTTATACTTCCAACTTTGGTCATCACCATATTGATAACATAATTCGCCATAAATTTGTGCACGCAAGACTTTTAATCTATAATCCTGCATTTTAAGTCCAACCGCTTTCTCAACCATGTTTTTAGCTTTTATCAAGTCCACCATTACTGCAGGCTGACCTGGAGCGGGTTGAACGAAAATGCTATTGAAAGTTGAATACAAGAAAGCCCTGTAGAATAAACTTGTGGTGTCTGATGGGTTTACCTTCAAATTCAAATTCAGGCTATCTTCATAGGCGGCATATTTTTTTTGATCAGGTCTAAATAAACTGCCATCGTTTAATCTCAATTTGCCAACGACAACAGTCACTGACGGTTGTGCTGAAAGTTGGAAGATCATGAATATGATCAATGTTAAAGTCAACAGGAATAGTTTATAAGCTTTCATAGGTATTTAAACGGATAATAATACAAAGTAAGGGTATCCTGTAGATTTCGAAGAAAATTACAACTATAGGTTATAATTTTTATTTAAGGATATTAAAATGTATGACCAGATAAACCAGTAACCATAGTATAATCAATGCTACTGCAAACAGCCGCTGGTTGGTTTTTCTTGATTTTTGACTATCCTTTAACAGGCGATCATCCGGCTTATCTTTCATATTATAACACCATATTTATAAGGGGTTTGTATACCGAAAGAAGTATATCTTCTACAGGTATACTTAGCAATTCCGACACAAATTTATCAAAAATGTAGGTATATACACCCACATTTTTAAAACCAAAAAAAACAAATTTCGCCTTGACAATCAGGGAATGGCAAGCGAAAATCAAAAAGATCATTTAATCCAATTCGGAAAGCACCTGGCCTCCCTGCGCAAAAACAAAAACCTATCCTACAGAAAATTAGCCCAGAATTGTGATATAGACCACGCTGATATCAGGAAATACGAAAAGGGCGAACAAAATATGACCTTCTTAACAATGGTGGAATACGCCAAAGGTCTGGGAATTTCGCTAAAGGATTTGTTGGATTTTTGAACTTCTTTTTTACATTGTGATCCCCCTCGCCAATGTATAGTGTGGCCTACTCACCTCAGCATAACAATGACCCGATTTCGTATAGGGGAATAAATGACTGGCCACCGTTTCATGAATTACCAGTAAAAATATTAAGTTTGTTTACCTAAAACTATCCTTAATAACAATTTGTATGCCTGCTCCTGATTTTAAAGAGATTGCTAACAGAGATGCCTGGAGCACAATCAGAGGTTTTGTATATCAGGTAGACCATACCATACTGAGATGGATTAACCTTCAAGCAAGCGAAGCTCTGGAGCTTGAGAGAGGCGAAGACATTGATCAGATTGGAACTGATATTCAGAATTTAGATACACGCACTCTAGAACAGCTAAAATACCGGGGATCGAAAGTAAGCCTAAACCAACAGCTTACGCTGGATATAATGAGGAACTTCTATCTTCACAGGAATAATAATCCAGCATTAAATCTGAAATTCCGATTCATCACAAATGCTGGTTACACTTTAGAAAGACCCGCAATATTTATAGATGCCAGAAAAGGCATTGATGTGTGGATGGAGCTGGCTAAATTAGACAGTATAGATCCCACAAATGAAGATTTACAGATTATCAAAAAGTATCTTTCAAAAAAGATCGTAGAAAACATAACCACCGACGAACAGGCTGAAGCAGTAATAAAGGCAGATTCACTACTGTGGGAGGAATTTGGCAACTATCTTGAAAACGACGATCAACTTATCAGTTTCGTCCAAGAATTTGAATGGTCCGTTCAAAATGCCGATCACCGACAAATAACAAAAGACATTATTAGCAAACTGGATGAGCTATATCCTGGTAAACCAGGGAAGCTAATATACGAGCGGCTTTTTCTATTTGTATTTAAGTTATTGTGTTCGCCAGGAATAAAAAGACTGAACACCAATGAACTTATTGTACAAACTGGCTTACCGGAATTGGGGGCAACAGATAAACATCTGTTTGACATTCTGAATACTGTTTTAGGCGATTTACAGGCTAAACTTACAACTCTTGAAAATGGGCTTGTCAATAATTCGACACAGATCGATCAGCTCTACCAGGCAGTAGATCTCTTAAAATCAGATACCACTTTTGAGTTCAGACTCAATGACTTGTCCATTGACCCACCTAATCTTATTAATAACGGCACATCAAGAAAGGAAAAAGCACAGGAAATCCTTGATCTTTTTCAGCTATTTGACTGGGTCGCTTTTCAAGGAATCAATGGAACCGGCAAGACGCAATTAGCTTCATTGGTATGCCGAGAATTCGCGCGTGTTTTTTGGTTGGATTTGCGTGAAATGGCATCCGATGCGTTTCGCGCACCATTAGTCATTGAAACCTTTTTAGCAAATCTAACTAATCAGCCACTTTTACCAGATCGAACCCTTTGGCTAAGAAAAGTAGTCAATAGTTTTCCGGAAAACTCAGTAATCATCTTAAATGATCTTCCAGAGATTAGTAATGATACACCAGGCCTCCTCCATTTAATGGTATCGATTGGCCTGTTTCTGAAAGACAGCAACGTAAAAATACTTACAACTTCAAACCACAAACTTCCGGTTACCCTCCGGAGTGCTGCTAGTATCAAATCAATTGAAGAATATTATGATTTTAATTTTTCTGACGATGAGATAAATGAGTGTTTGACTAACAACGGCGCTGATCAATCAGTCCTAAAATATACTAGCTTGATCGCTGCGCGATCACATAGAAATCCACGGCTTGTACTTGCCATAATTTATCACTTAAAATCGCTGAACTGGGGTGAAGGACAAAGCAGTTTGTCAACCATTGCTTTTGGTTCTGATTTTTCTGCCGACGTTATTGCCGATGCACAGCGTTCCATCAGCAGGTATATCAGGGACGAGAAAACGCGGGAGCTGCTATATCGCCTGAGCCTCATTTCCTGGGATTTTGGCATTAAAGAAGTGCAAGCAATCAGTGAGGTACCTGAAAGGATAACATTTCCAAATGAACACTTATCGACCCTTAGCAATGTTTGGATTCAGCAGCTTAATAAGCTACAATACCAGGTTTCGCCGATCATAAGTAATATTGGCGCTAACAATCTATCAAAAACAGTTGTACAACAAGTGCATGCTGCTTTCGCCGATGAACTGATATCCGGTAAGAAGATTAATCAAAAAACAGCAATTAGGGCTATATTATCCTACGTCCAGGGAGCACAATTTGACAGTGCCGGCAATTTACTTTTCAATTTTTATAGATCTGCCGTCAAAAAGGAAGAAGTTCAACTGCTCGACCAATGGGGATATTTGCGTTACTGGACCGATGTTCCTCTACCTGAAGAAATGGAACTTTCATTGCGGGTTTTTATTAAAGTAGAGCAATTGCGCTTAAATAAACTCCTTGACCGTGATACGGAAGTATTTTTTTCCACGATTCACAATTTTCTTAAACTACCTGACTTTCCAGAAAATGAAGGTATTGTTGTCAGGATCCTATTGCTGTCACAATATCCTGAACTACCGCTCAATCTTTATTGGGAATATCTGCGATTTGTGTTAGAGCGATGGCCAGAATTCTGCTATAAAGAAGATTTGGGTATTGATATGCCATTATTTTCGGGATTACTCTGGATACCTTTGACGACTATCTTTTCAGAAAATGATATCAGGCACTGGTTGGAATTGGTTGATTTGTTCACTTCAAATTTCAAAGAAGATCTTTTTGCCAACGAAGTAGCGAGTGCGGCGATGGGAATTATTTGTAGAAACATAGCTACGCTGAACCCTGACGAGCTCGAAATAACTACATTGGTGAAGTCAAGACTCGGACGCCTACAAATATTATCAGATCATTTTCATAGATTGAATCAGGATACCCTTGAAGTACTTGCAACAAGGGAAATGATAAATATCCGACTGGTAAGTTCAGATGATATTGAACAAACGAAGCATGAGATTTTAAGGAAACTAGATGAGTTTCAAGGTCAGGTTCCCAAATTTTTACTAACTGCTTACTTGGGGCGAACATTGTTAAGAAACGGCAAACTCGAAGAAGCGCGGTCTTGGTTGGACAAAGCACTATTGTTTGATTGTAAAAAACAAATTGAGTACGTTGAAGCTCTATCAAATGCTGCTAGCTCTTATATAAAAACTGATCCCCAAAAAAGTATCGATTTTTGTCTGGAGGCAGTACAAATTTCAAAATCGCGCGAACCCTTTGTTCCGGTAGAATATATGCAAGCGTTGGCCGAATTAGGCCTTGCATATTGGTTAAGCGATAATTTTCGACAAACTTTTAACACTTATGAAGTCTTGGTCAATGAGCTTTTTGATACCAAAGTCACTTCTTTTAATAAAGAATGGATAAGGATTTTTTCATTAACCGGGCATACTACTGGCTATATGTCAAGTATGATCAAAACTGGGGTTCCACCTCAGAAGGACGGTAGCGATTATTTTACGCCATATCTTGGAATGTTTACGCTTGACAACCGTGATCTTTCCGAATTCTACAAGCCAAACAACGATGCTCTCGTTGCCGCCCAGATGGCCTTCTTTGCAGATGGTCTTAATAATCCAGAGAAGTCGTACGAATGGTCATTAAAAGCGTTCGATATGGCAAGGAAAGCAAAAAATCAAGCTTCTATATTGATGATCGCAAGTACCTGCAGTCAATATGCTGTAATCAAATTTAAACCGGAAGAAGCCTTAGAGTCCTATTTGCTATTTGCGGCTGTTTCCGCTCATCTTGCAGGCGATAATCAAACAAAATATAATGGTTTATCAACTGTCGATCTAAAAGAACTTCTTAGAATAAGGCCAAGCGATAAATGGGCTACAGCTGAAAAGACAACAGTTACAATGGCTATTTTACCTTTGTTCATAAAAGTACTTGAAGCTTATCTCGATAATACTGATTACAAGGATGATTGGAAAGATAGTTACTTATATGTAATAGAGGATTATATCCCTGATGCTTCGGACAAATTACTTTGGGACCTTGTGCTCGAAATCTCTTCGAAAATCCTGGATAATCGGATCAACGTTGCTCAATTGATGCATCGGGCAAACACATTTGGTGATCAAGACCGGAAGGAATTGCAAATACTTTGTATGATCGGTGTAGCTTTTCTTACCAGAGAGAATACCGAAATAGCTGGCATCCTCCTGAATATGATACCATACTTGCAAAAGCTTTATGGTGCAACCGGAAGCATCAATAAGTTTGTATTATTACCATTTGTAAAAAACAGGTCAATACACATTATCAAGGAAGACTTTGTTGGTTCCAAAACTGATTTACAGACAATCTTGAATAAAATTGATAATATTGATGTAGTTGATCCTCATGCGATTCAAAAAGTACTTCGACCAGCTGTTGATCTTCTTTATATAAGTACTTTAGAAGACCGCAAACAGTGGCTGTATCATTTCGAGGAAATATAAGTGATAGAATTTCCGAATCACAATGAAGAAAACAGCTAACCTCCCAGAATAAGTCCACTTATCATCGCTGTAGAGTTGTTACTTATTACTGTAAACTCAAACGGCACTTGATTTATCAAAAAATACACTAAACGATAAATTCCAATCGCAGATTCGCAAAAGGCGACGAGCATATTATTTATTATATTTGGCTAACCTTTATTATTATCCAATTTAATATGCCTTTCGACAGTAACCTAGAAGAAGCCTTTTACCGGCGTTTTAATAACCTTAAGCTAATTTTCCATGCTTCAAAACGGGATTACGATATCAAAGCCATTAGGCCACAAAAGAGAAATATACCTTTTGATTTTGCTATTGAGATCGGTCACCGAGTCATTGCCATTGTGGAAGTCAAAGCAAGTGTTTTAATCGATCGATTTGACCATTCAAAAATTGAAAAGTATGCGGCGGAGAATAACATTCGTTATTATATTATCACAGATAATGAACGATTTATCATCCGGGATCATCATAACAAGTCTTTCAACTTGGAAGGAAGCTTCTATGATTTTATCAACACGATCACCAAAAAACAAGAGATCGATAGCGTTGACTTGAAAAGAAGGATCGCAGCCAAAATCCGCGATGTTATAACGAACAGCGCATTTCCTGGGTTAAATGAAACCTTGGTAGACTTTTATCAGAATCCCCTTGAGCAATTGGAGTATGATGAAATCAGCGAAAAATTCTCTTTTATTAATCCAGTCGACATTAATAACGCCGAAAACCGACTGTTCCGCCGGCTCCTGAGGGATGATAAGCCGATCACCAAGGTGTTCCGCTATACTACCCTAAATACATTGTTCTTGATACTGAGCTATAACAAATACCGGATGAATTGCCTAGTCGGTATGAATGACACCACTGAGGTGAACTATGCGGAAACCCATATCACCGGTGTAGCGCATGATTTCGCCAATGCGGCCTGGCAGACCGTGGATGCCCACAACCGGCGTTTTATTTCCTCCTGCTCCCTGAAAGAAGACGACCTAACGCAATGGCGTCTGTATGCCGATGATTCAAAAGGAGTTTGCCTGGAATACCGGATAAACACAGACATCACGAGTCCAGAGTTCCTGGTCAAAAAGATCTCCTACGGTCTGAAAGATAAAACCCATCCGGAACTGGATTTTGTTAAAAACTTAGTCAGCAAACTAAAAACCGACCTGAATGTAGATTTTGATCTTAAAACATTAAGCGTTTGGCGGCATTTTTTTAAACCCCATGATTATGCGGTAGAAGAAGAAGTGCGTATCCTATATATCCTGAACGACAGGAAGCGCCAAAAGGGCTGGTTGTTGACTAGCAGTCACAGCATATTAAACCCATATGTAGAGTTTAAGCTAAATGATCCAGACAGCCCAGTGCAATTAACCAATATCGTGCTGGGGCCAAAATGTCAGGAAAAGGAAATCAACAAAAAACAACTCGAGCAATTGATCAGAGAATTAAGAGCGAGAAAGATTGAGGATCCGGTGACGAAACTGCCCGTGGATGAATATAATATCAGCAAACTCAAAGTGGAGATCAGTGATATTCAAAATTATCGCTAATCATCACTCATAACTATCCAACCATTACAATGATCACTCACCGTTATAATCTAGCCAACGATTTTAAAAACACACTAAAAAACTGTGACGAATTGTGGGTGGCGGCAGCTCTTATTTCTGAAGATGGATTGGACTTCCTACAAAACAATATTAATGAAGAAGCTACACAGCATTACCTTGTCGGCATTGACCTACCTACCTCCCCTTCTGTACTCCGAACACTGATGGAAAAGAGCGGCGAAACATTTAATGCCAGCTTATACCTGAAAGAAAATAAATTCTACCACCCTAAAGTTTATATTGTGCGAAACCACCAAGGCCTTATTGCGTTTGCCGGTTCAGGCAACTGTACTCTGGGCGGCTTTGAAAAGAACGTAGAAGTCACTTTAAAAACGGATGACCTGCCAACCTGTAACGAACTATTAAAATGGTTCAACAGTCAGATGAAACAAGGCAAAGCCATTTCTGAAGAATTTATCAGGTCCTATGAGCCTGTATTTGAGCGACGTAAGGCCAGATTAAAACAAGATCGAAAGGAAATGGAGCAATTGGTATCTCCAAACGTCATCAACCTTGATAATATCGATTTCAGTGATCAATTCTTCGAAAAAGCACATTACGAAGCCTTCAACGGCATTAAGCCATATAGTTACGAACCAGCGGTAGATAGGGAGCGCGAAGCCGTCAGAGCAAAGCTATTTCAATTACACCATCTATTATATACGAAGATCAAAAAAGATAAAAAGTGGGACCTCCATGACCATTATGAATTTGAGCATACCGTATCTTCCGCTGTCCATAACAATTATACCAGCGAAGACCTTGACGGCATTTGGCTGCATTATGGCAGGAACAAGGCGCAAATAAAGGCCTACGGAAAAAATGAAACGCCCATCAATTTCATGCGAATGCAGGTTATCATCCATAAGGATTCGGTCGGTATTTGGAACAGGATCGGACGCGATAAAAATGGGAGTAAGATTGACCGCGACCATTTGCAACAAATGTTAGAAAATGATGAACAATTCCTGCAAAAACTCTTTTCACATATCCACAGCCTACCAGAAGGTTATTTTATTATTATCAATAATCAGCCGCTCAAATATGTCGACGAATTTGCTAATGCGCAAGAACTAGCGGATTATATCATACCCGACGACCGACGCTATTACTTTTTCATTGGTAAAAACTTTAGCCCCGGCGACAAACATCTATCTAAAGAACACATCGTACAAACTATACTAGATAATTTTGAAAAATTATACATTGGTTATCAAATGATCCTACATCAAATGAATATATAGTTATCGAGAAGAGCTTTGCTAAATAAGAATCTTATAGTGGACTAACTGGTTTGCGGTTTATAATAATCCAGATGTCCCTATAACTTGCGAGTCAAAGCATTTACCCGATCCTACTCCGCCTTTTCGGCAGCAGACATCACATCACCATCTTTAATCTTGACCATATCCTTGAATTTGAAATATGCCTGTGTTTCAGAAAAGCAAACGTGGCCGGAGTCAGGCATTGTTTTTTTTGAAAGTCAGGCGACCCAATACGCTGGAAGCCTGTTGCGTATGAAAGTAGCAAGTGGCTTCCGGCGCGCGATTTATTCGTTTTTCAGCCTGATCAACTTTTGATAAACATCCTCCCAATACCTGCGTTTTTTTTCATCAAAGTCCGCATATTCAGGGTCGACGTGCCGGTAATGGCGGTAATCATCCGCCTGTAAAATAGCCAGTGACAAATCTGTCACGGCTATTTCCTTTCCTTCCAAATCAATGATTTTTAACTTGCTCATCTTGTTCGTTTAATTAAGCTGCTTTCTTGGTACGCCTTTTAGGTTTCAGCGGAACGATTAGGGCAACTGGTGGAGTGACTTTAATGGGCTGCATCCTGAACTCCTTGAGGTTGAGGAAAAAGCCCCGATTGATTAGCACCCCCTCCCGGAGCAGTTGCCATAAGAGGGATGCGCCGATATTTGCCAAAGCCGAATTGATAAATAAATCCTGTTTAGTGAGGGCTTCCGCTAAAGAACAGCTTGGTGTTCTGTCGGTGCTTTCCGAGGCCAAAAGCAATTCCCTAAATTCATCCGTAATCATTGGCAGGGTTTCCACTGTTTGGTACTTTTTCATTTCCGGCTGTGGTACTTTACCAATGGTTGATAGCAACACCTGCCCGGAAAAACGGCTGTTGCCAAAGTCCATGTAATAAACTGGTCTGTTCCTCCCATACCCATTACAGCGTTTGTAAAGATTTTTCAAAATGTCGGCAATTTCCAGCCTTGCCTGTACGGTATCCACGCAGGATATGGTCAGCCCCGCCTGTGCCAGATCGGGCTGTTGTTTTAAACCTGCTTTATCGTACCGTGCGGTTACCGCTTTCCAGTTCGTTCCGAAGAACAGATTTACCCGGTTGATGAGGGCTACGGCCTTATATTGTTTGAGTTCGGCCGTTGCGAATAGCTGTCTGCCGAGGTTCGCACGTTCCACTTTATCATCATCAAACAGGCGGACAATTAAGCCGGGATGGTTCAGTTCCATAAGCGCATGGTTCATCCTCGCCAAAGCCGTGAGTACCTGGCTTCCTGTCCCCCCTGCCCCGATCAGGTTAACCACAATCGGATTATAGGGGTTGAGCCATTCCTTTTCCACGATATGAACGGCTGTCAAAGGCTGTTTTATTTTGAGCTTCTTCATCGGATAAGTTGGTTAAGGGTTAAACCATTTTTGACCAATAGCAATTCGTTAAACCTGTTTTCGGTATTTACCTGCTGCTGCCATAATTGCACGATATTCCCGTTTATCCGGCTTCCCCCGCTAATGGTGTGGCTGAAATAACTGCCGAAAAAGTAAGCCTCCCACTGCATCATAAAATTTTCGAGATAAGTACTTCGGTCAATGTTGATGTTCACATTGCCCATGCAAACCCGTCCATCGGAATAGATATTAAAATAGGGCGCATAATGCAAAGCTGTTTTGGCGGTGGGTTTGGACTTGCCTTTGACGGCAAAAACCGAAAGACTGTCCCTTGTGGCTTTCCATACCATTGCCGGAACATAAGCCCTACCGCAGGGGATGCCCAAACTTCCCGCAAAAAACAAGTCCCTTTGCTGTGGCGGGGTGTACCAAACGGCATAGCCCGAACTATCTGATTTTAAGTAAAGCAGGTTATTCGGAAGCAGACCCTTTGATTTCAGATACCCGTTCTGCATTTCGGCGCTGCTTTGCAGCAATTCCGCTAAAGCGAGACTTTCCTTTAAGGATAAGGGATGCGCATTGATGGGGTTACCCTGCAAACCAATATCGTAGCTTTCCACATAGATGGAATTAGCTTCATCGGTATTGCTAGTATAGTCCTTTTCCCGCTCGCAATTGTAAATCAACAGGGCTTTATAGGGTATATACATATCGTTAAAGTCGCTGGTTACATTATTCATGGTCGTATTTATTTAGTATTCCACATAATTTATCTATCAGGTCAAAAAGCCTTTTTTCAAAATCCAAATCATTCAGGACTTTGGATTGCGGGGTGTCAAATAGCTGTATAGATGTCGGCTCGTCTGTTACCCCGCATTCCTGAAACTCGTTATTGATCGTATCGAAAAGCATATCATAAAAGCTGTCATTGCTGCTCCAGTAAAAACTAACATACTGCTCCATCCTGACCCTTTCGGTTTCTTCGGGTGCTATCAACTCGTCATGGATATTGTCAAAAAGGGAACGATGGGGATATGCTGCATACAAGGTTAGGAACTGGTCAGCCAAACATTCCGTTTCCAAGTCCCAATCTTCCGTTTGCCTGTAGGCTTTGATATTAGCTTCCCATTTAAGCAGGTAGTTATTGTCCCGAATAAGGGTTACGAGGCGGTCACCCGCATGGTTGAGCAAGTCCATCGCTTCCGTTTGTTCCTCCCTATATTGCTGCTCTTCTTCGCCCTCGTCATCCGCTTCGTATATCCATTGTTGTAACATATCATACTCACCGGACAAATAGCTGTCACTTTCGGTATAGTAGGGTGTTTTGGCGATTTGGTACAGGTAGGCATAAACGGACAGGAGCATTTCCGTTAAAGGCTGCTGTTGTGCAGTCTGCACCAAGTTCCATAACGGCCTGACCGGGATATAATACAGGCAATGCCCCGTATCAAAGCCTTTGAGTACCGCCAGTGTTGCGCTGTGGTTGCTGTCTTTGATAATGATACACTCCGCATTGTTATCTTTCAGCTTTAGGGCTTCCTTTACCTGCATATAGGCGGTTGTCACATTCTGCGGAAAAACTGTTGCCGACACATCGGGTACAGGCATTTCATAGACCGCGCACAGGTTAGCAAGGGAGCGGAAAAACTCCGCTTCCACCTGCCTGTAGTTCCTCGCCTGTATCGCCCAAAAGGGCAGAAAACGGAATTTCAGAAAACCATTGGTACGATGCCCTGCGGTGCGCTCCTTGGCGGGTTGCGTAGTACCTCTCCGGCATCCGGCAGTTTGTCGAGTTGTTGGGTAAAATTTCTGAATAGCTGATGCAGTTGCCATTGGTCGTTTTCTTTAATGATGGGTATCCTCCTTTTGATTTGCTGTTGTTTCATGGTCTTTATCCTTTCGTCCCCATCGTACTTTCAAAGCGGTACTGTATCTGGTCGTTTTTGATTTCGGGGCCAACAATTTTGGCGTTGGTTAAAATGGGATAGGTCGCCGAATAAAAGGTCATGACCGCTTCGGGCGCAAAACTCTCTCCGGGGTCAGCCAATATGATTTCGATGTTATTTTCTTTGTGTAAAAACACACGCTGTAATGTGGTTGTCGCTAACATGAGTTTCTTTTTTTAAGAATTAAATAATGATAATGCCTGGGCCATCTGATCCCTTTTGCGGGTCAGGTCGGCTAATTTGACTTTCAATTCGGCTTCCTTTTCGGGATAGTCGGTAGCTGCGGGTAGAATCGCTAATGCTTCTTCGTATTTACAGGCAGCATTTAGTTCATTGATTTTTATCATAGTTTGTACATAAGCCTTGCGCTTTTCCTCCTTATTGGGCTGCGTTTCGCCTATCTCGATGTCACTGTCCCTCGCTTCGGCTATTGCGGATTTCGGTTTTGCATTGTTCTTATTCTTCTTGTCCTGTTCCATTTTAGAAGCCAACCGTGCCCTTTCCAGTTCTTTGTGATAGGCGTTGAGGTTGTTGTACAGCCCTGCGGTTTGCTGTACGGGCTGTGTGATGGCTTCAAAAAAGCCCTCGTCCAATTCGGGTGCTGTCCCTATTAAGAGCAGGGGTGGTATGCCTTTGGTGGCATTGTCTGCATTGTGCAGGGCTCTGAATAATGCAGATACGGTAAACTGCCCCTGTTCATCCGTATGGATGGTTAAATTCCAATTACCGGGAATGTTTAAAGCGGTTATATTTTCAAAAAAATTAGTTTTCATATTTGTTGGGATTAAACAGAGCAATAGCCCTGTGTTGATTTTCAATATCTTTCGATTAAATGGTGGTCATAACCGTGCAAAATGCGTTCGTTAGCCTTGCGCCAAAAGTCAGCAGCCTGTTCATCGGTAGTAGCATTCACATATCGTTGGGTAATCTGGGCGGTGATAAATTCAGCGTCCGCCCTGTCTTCCATGCGCCATTGCTCACCCGAATAAGGGCAACGGTAAACCAAAGCAAGGCGCAGAAAACCACCTTTTTGAATGAGTTTTTGCTGTACGATTTCCAAATCCACCGTACGCATGATGTTGTTTGGGTTGGCCTGTAATAACTTGCGCACCAAACCCGGTTGGGTGCGGGAATCGACTTCATAATAAGCTGACAGCACCGGAAACTCCTCTTTTGGGAACAGTTCCCCTCTTTCTATGGTAATCAGTAATCCCCTATGAAAGTTGCCGTCCCCGATATTGCCCAATGGTAATCCGTCCTCGTCGGGAAAAGGAAACCTGAAACGATAGCCATTATCAGGTTTGGCGTAGTTTTCGGGCTTGTCGTTGGCCGTTTCCTGTTGTAATAAACCCGCTTTTAAGGCTTTGATATATTTGGGGTAGTTGGCATAGTATAAATCTTCACAAGTGCCTAACTTAATGCCTGTACCTTTATATTTTACGTACTCTCCCATGACGTTAAATTTTTGAGGGTTCTTCTTTAATGTTGATTTGGCCGGGGTCAAGGAAAACGGCGTTAAAAATTTCCTGTATTTCCTGTTCGGTGAGTTTTCGGGCAAACCTTTCGCCATCATACACCGAGGTATTGTCTATTATCCTGTCCAACTGGTTGGTCATGGCGATGGGTATCCCCCCTACGCCGGAATCCACCCACAGGCTCAGCCATAGGTCGTTGGTATAAACCGCCCCGATAATCAGGGTGTCGTGTCCCGTTAGCCCGCCATCTTCTTTACGCTGATTGATACGTTCATCGGCAAACCATACACGGGCGAGGCGATTGAACTTAAAACCTACAGATTGTGCCATTTCTTTGGCAAAAAGCATAGGTGACATGGGGCCTGAAACCTTGCCGTCTGTACGGGATAGCAGGGTTTGAATAGTGAATTTGATTGTTCCTTTCATTCTCATACAGATTAGAATGGTAAATCGTCAACGCCAGCACCTGTGGTATAGGGTGCAACCTCGGCTTTTGGTTCACTCTTGGCTGTTACAGAACACAGCTTGATGGTGTCGCAGGTACAAATCAGCCTTGACTGCAAGCCATCCTTTTTGCTTTGGTAGGCTTCCGCCTCCATCCATCCCGAAATTTCCACTACTGCGCCTTTGCTGAGGTATTCGGCTACGCCGGAGTTACGCCAGTAGGCGCAATCAACGAATGCGGTTTTTTCCTGTTTTTCACCTGCTTTGTTTTTCCATTTTTGGTTAATGGCTACGGTAAAATTGATTACCTGTTTGTCCCCTTTAACCGCATTTACTTTAGCATTTGCGGTTAATCTTCCTGTAAATAGCATAATTTTTAATTTAAAAAATGAGTTTTTCGCTCTCGGGTCCATTTCGGCACATGCCTCAATTGGCCTTTGATAGAGGCAAAAAACTTGCGCGTGGGGCGGGCAGGGCAAGACTGACGCAAAAAAATACTACCCGAAGCACAGCGCAGGTGTGGAGATTTTTTTAGGCGGCACTCGCATGGTCTTGACTGCCGAAGAGGGGTAAATTTGCCTCAAGCAAAGGTCAAATGAAATATAATTAACAAAAAAAGGCCACTGAAAAAAGAGCGCAGGATTTGGCGTTTTCTTCTCGGGAAACGGTAAAAATTGAACTGCCAACCCGGCTACCGTTGCCGGGCGGGGCACCCGAAGGGCCTGGTTCAATTTTTACCGGTGCGGATGGCCCCGTTAGGCGATTACAGCGGCATCCTGCGTAGCAGATACAGCGGAAAGCGCGGGCCGGAGGCAACGGCATTATTGAATTTATTGTTGTTTCGGTACAAAGGGATGTGGAAAGGGAAAATAGTTGAGCAGATAAGCTTCAAACACTAGTTCAGCTATGTTTTATAACTTATCTTACTCATCTGACTTGCTATTTACTCCGAATAAAGGTAATGCAAAATCCGTAAAAGGCGTATTCCTTTAGATAGCAAACCCTGTCGTTTAGCCTTTATTAAACTTGATATGTGCGAAATAAGGCCCTAATTGAGTAATTTTATCAAAAGCCGTTAAGCGCAGTATCTTATTTACATGAGCATCATAAAATACTTCCGCATAAAAATTGTTCAGACTGTATAGTCTGACGATCAGGCCGTTTTCCTCCCTATCAGCCAGAAAGGTACCCTGCCATATCGCTTCTGCTTGTTCAAACTCATTGAGTGTATTAAAGTCATCCAACGTAAGCATAGCGCTAATTTATCGAAATAAGATTTAATAGCCACCCTCTCCCCTAAATTGTGTTTTCGATTTATAATATAAAATTGTCAATTGATACTTAGCTCTGTTTCCTATTTTTACGCCATGACAGACCAGGAGTTAATTGCTTACTTTGAAACCGCAGTTTTACCGGAAACCCTTAGGATTGACAGGGCAACTACACAGTTAGAAGTTAAAGATGCCGTTGAAAGAAACCTGGAAATGCTGCGAAACGGTGATAAAGGTGGTCATGCCAAACATCGGTTAACCAGGATCGTTGATGCGCTTAAACATCCCTACGATGGACCGGGGATACCAGGTCGTTAATTAAGCGATCAAAGACGTTCAAACATAAAATATCCAACGAAATCTCCGTTAGGGATAGCAGGAGAAATCCTTTGAAAAGATCGAAACGAAAAGCCCTGACCAAAGGAAATGGTATAGCACATTACCGTAAAAGACGCTAACGGCATTAACAGTATCGCTTGCAAGCACCCATATTGATAGCGACGCTGGCTATAGAAAGGTTTAAATCTGGGTCATATATTGTTTTTATCCCGCTGATGTAAGTGGAATTGATTATGGTTTTATGGTAGTATATTATTGGCGGACACGGGTATGAAAAAGTATCCAATTAGAAAACACCAAACGCAACTTGAAGGATGGACAGGAAGTCACTACAATAACTTAAACCGGTTTATAAATTCAACTCTCTGATTGATTCTATAGCAGAAAAGTCACGACTTGAAATGAAATCAGGGCGCGGATTTGGCATATCATCAGGCAACTTATTTTTAATGCTGTTGTATGTTATTAAAAATGTGTGCCGATGCCATGGAGACAAATTATTTGAAGAAGCATGAAAAAGATTTCCGTGAAAAAATATGACTGAACCCGCCGGACCTTTTATCGAATGTATTCCATTTTTTTCAATCATGTTTACCAGCGTGTGATCCTTCAAAGTATACTTAAGGTCAGCGGTTAATGAAGACATATAATCAGTGCTTTGGTGGTATTCGGAAAACCATTCCTTATTATCATTTTCATCGGGCGTATTGGGTAACAAATCTATGATTCCTTGTTTATGAGACCCTGGGATTAACAATAATGGCCCATTAAACTCATTAACATCATTTAGGTAGATCATTACTGTGATTACCTGGGGTTCACGCATTCCATCCTCTTTTTTCCAAAAAATATAGTCCTGATGCCACTCCCACCAATCCCCCAATAAAGCATGTTTTGTGTTAAGTTTGGTTTGATGTTTATAAATTTCGCTGCCGATCAATTGCTTTGAAGGTAATACTAATCGTTCCAATTTGATAACATCCGAAAATAATTCACTATTCCATTCGGGCGAAAAAAAAGACCGGACAAAACCGTTTTTTTCCAATATACGTCTGGGACAGTTTTCAGAAATGACTTTATGCATTTCGGATAACATATGATTGACTTCAATTTCATTGAAAACGTTTTCGATATATAGATACCCGTGTTCATTGTAGTCTCGAATCTGTACTTCTGAAAGAATCATATAGTATTATTTAAACAAATTTCAGTCTAATTATATTAATATGTAAATCATATGTTAAATATAAAAATAAAAACCAATTCCAGTATCCCTTTCAAGGTTACCTCCTTATTAAAATAAAGAATCATCCATACCTTTAATAAAATCAATGCACTTTAATGCAAATCGCATAACTCAATAAAATGATCCAATTTTGAGCCTTTGTCTAAGCAAAATTGCTTTATATTTATACTAACGTTATATATTCATTTAATTTATCATAACACCTGTTTATATAAAATAGAAATGGCACTTAGCTTATTTCAAATAATTATCATATTTACTCAAAGGCTTTCAATATTACAAGGCTTAAACATGAAAAAAGAAGACTTTCTTGTTATGATTGATAAATACTTATCAGGTAAAGCTACGCTAGAAGAAGAAATAATTTTGATTGATTTTTTTGACAGTTTCCAAGAGAAAGAAAATACAGGTAAGGATATTAAAAACATAACGCTGGATGGTATTGAAAATAGGGTTTATGAACGAATTTTACTTGGAATACGCAAATGAGGATGAATTGAATTCCAACAAAACGACATATTTAAAATATCGAATAATAACGCCATAATCTTAAAACTTAATTTATATGCTGTTTATTTGATTTCTAATATATTTCAAATACCAGAAAATTGATATTAATCCAATCAATACATCAGGCTAGTTTATAAGAATTCGCTTTCAATGAATACTATTAGTTAAACACGGTTTGCTAATTAAAATATGGCTCAAATTCACTTTCAAGCTATTTATAATTTATGGTTAATGAAGAGGTCTGTATATTCTATACCCAGTTTGAAACGGAGATACCACCTGCTAAATTTGAGTTTTTACTTAATCTTTTACCTATAAATCTTAGAGATAGCGTATTAAAATATCGCCGTTGGCAAGACAGACATACCTCTTTATTGGGAAAATTACTGTTACGGCATGCGTTAGCACAAAATAACTTAGCCAATTCGCTAAGTGAATTATATTACGAAGATAACGGGCGCCCCTATCTTAAAGCATTACCTATAGATTTTAATATAAGCCATTCCGGTAATGTGGTGATTTGTGCATTAACATTCCAATATAGATTGGGGATTGATTTGGAGGAAGTCCTACCAATTGATCTTTATGATTTCAAAAATCAATTCAACTCGGAGGAATGGGACTACATTATAACTTCTGAAAATCCATTAGTAGAATTTTATCATTATTGGACAATGAAAGAATCTATAGTAAAGGCTGACGGAGGAGGAGTTTCTAAATTAACGAATTTTAAGATCATAAATGGAAATCAGACAACATTAAGTGGTGATCAATGGTTCACACATCCTGTTTTCATTGAGAATAACTATAAATGCCATGTTACAACGCAAATTGAAACCCCTCGATTCAAAATTCAAAAACTTATCTTTTAAAATTAAATCCATTTCTTGGTAACCGCAAGCCTAGCAAGCTTTTGCCCGATAGCGATGCCAGTGCATCGATTTTATTATTGCAGCTATTCAATCAAAACGTTTTCGCTATGTAAAAACCCGGGGCTATATTAATTATCATAAACTAATTTTTTATTAATAATCAAAACTAGCCGTTTTTAATTCTTTTTTATAACTCGAATTATCGAGATAAAAATCATTTAACCTTTTACTCGGTGACTGTAGAATTTGATCTATTATTTCTAATAATCTATTTTTCATCAAAATCATACTTATTTCCTTAAAAAGGTCTGTATTATAATTTATGCCGACGCTGAACTCCCCATTCTTGTTGTAAAGATCAATTGCTATCATTAACTGGCTTTTATTGCTATTTATCGGAACCGATTTAAAAGTCACCTCTCCTCCATTTATGGAAACATCATTTTTATAAACATCCTGCAAAGACACCATAACATCAAAAATAGGTGCGTGCTCGACAGTCGTTTTTGATGACAATTCATCAACCAAACAATCAAATGGATACTCTTGATGCGAAAATGCATCTAATAGGTTTCTTCGCACAGTTAGAAGGAGATCCAGAAAACTATCTTCCATTCTAAATTTAGATTTTATAGCAAGTGTGTTTATATATGGTCCTATTTGTTCTTGCAGATCAGGGTGGATTCTTGTTGTCACGGGGACTCCCAGTATAATCTCCTCCTGGCCGGTATACTTTGAAAATACAAGAGTTACAGCGCTTATAAAGAACATAAAGAAAGTACAGTTTCTGTTGATTATTAGTCCCTCAATTCGGGAAACGATATCAGGTGGTAAATCAAAAAAAATGGTATTCCCATTATAGGTTTGTTCTTGAACTTGTGGAAAATCCTTTAGGATGTTCAATATTGGTATCTGATCGGCAAACTGGTTAAGCCAATATTTTTTACTCTCATCCAACTCAGTCCTTGATTTTTCCCAAATAGCGTATTCTTTGAATTGAAATGCTAAAGGCTTAATATTTGAATAATCATTATTTATGGCCATTTGATATAAATCACTCAATTCAATAAAGATTCTATTTAAAGAAGCGGCGTCACAAATAATATGATGAATAGTGAATATAAGTATAAATTCATCTTTTGATAAATGAAGTAGCTTCGCTTTTAATAAATATTTTTTCTTATCAAGCGCAAAAGGAATAGATCTTTCGGAATCTACATGACGTAAAACTTCGTCTTGGAGCAGGATATCCCCCTTTATATTATCATGTTCAATCAAAAAATCACACTCATTTACATCAAAAACATTTTGCACCAGATCCTCTTTTTCTTTATCCCACAAAAATTCGGTATGCAAAATTTCGTGCTTATTAATTAAAAGTTCAAATGCCTTCTCTAATGCCGGGATATTTAAATTCCCGGAAATATTAATACAACTGGAAATGTTATAGGCTGATGAAGCATCATCAGATTGAGATATCGTCCAGAAACGTTGCTGAATATGTGAAAGTGGATATGGTCCGAGGCTTTGATTTGATGTAATAAAAGGCTTTAAGTGCTTATTCGTATTTTCCCTTATAACTTTTACCAAGTCTTTAATTAAACTATTTTCAAAGATTTCCTTTATACTCAGTTTAACTTTCAGTCTAGACTCAATCCAGGTTATCAGTTGGATCGCGCTCATCGAATTCCCTCCTACCTTAAAAAAATCATTAGATAGGCTAAATGTCTTACGACCTAATACCTCGCTGATAATATCTAACACTTGTTTATCTAACAAAGTCAGTTTATCATCGCCAGCAATCTCTGTCACAAATATTTGAGGATCAGGGAGCCTGGATTGATCTAACTTGCCATTGACATTCAGAGGCAATTCATCCATTTGGATAAAATAAGACGGAACCATGACTATTGGTAATTTTTTTTGCAGGAACATTTTCAATTTACTAATGTCGGTCTTATTCTTATCCTCATAATAAATTGTAATAACGTCCTCGCCAAAAGAATCACGTGTAAGCATACACTTCGCAGCCTGTACTCCGGTTTCTAATAAAACATTCTCTATCTCCTGAAGTTCAATCCTTACACCTCTTAATTTAATTTGACTGTCTCCCCTGCCTCGTATGTAAATTTCTCCTTCGCTTGTCCAATAACCAAGATCACCAGTATGATAGGCGAGTTGGTCTGTATATGGAATTTTTAGAAATGATTTTTCTGTTAGTTCCGGTAGATTAATATATCCTGCTGACAGGCCTCTCCCGCTTATGTAGATACTGCCTGTTACTCCAATCGGTGTCAGCTGAAGGTTCTTATCCAAAATATAAATTTCAGTATTATCGATTGGTTTGCCAACCGTCCCCCAATCTTCTTCATTTTTTATATGCTTAGCAGTTGACCATATTGTGGTTTCTGTTGGACCATACATATTCCAAAGTTCCCCACCTAACGCTAACAGCTTATTAGCTAACTCTTTATTTAAATACTCACCGCCACTTATAATTACAAGATCATTTGCCCCCTCCCAGTTATTTTTAACTAGCATATTCCAAATACTTGGTGTGGCTTGGACAACTGTAGGCCGATACTCCTTTAACAAGTTTTTTAATCCGTTCATATTACCCAAATGCTCTTCTGTGGCTATAAATACTGTTGCCCCGTTAACAAGTGGTAAGAACAATTCCATAATTGAAATATCAAATGTAAAGCTCGACAATGAAAGAAGTGTATCCCGATTACCCAATTGGAATTTTTTGCTTAGGCTCAAAAGAAGATTAGTTAGAGATCTATTACTTACTTTCACCCCCTTTGGTCTTCCTGTAGTTCCTGAAGTATACATTATATAAACCAGGTCTTCCGGTGTGTTTATGATCCGGGGAGTAAAGGAATCATGGTCATGCAATTTTACAATTAATTGCTCATAGCCTATTGTTGGTATATTCTCATAAACTCTATCGATAAACTCCGATGCCAAAATCAACATTTTGCAATTACTATCCTGGAGTATAAATGCAGCTCTATCACTTGGGTAATCGGGAGAAATAGGAACATAGGCGGCACCAGATTTGATCACCCCTAAAAGCGTTAATAACATGGCTGGCGATCTGTTAAACATCAGCCCTACGACATCACCACGAGAAATCCTATGGTTTTCACGCAAGTTATTCGCTATAATGTTAGCTATTTCGTGAGCTTGTGAATAGGTTATCCCCTCCGCATTACCTAAAATGGCAATATTCTTCGCATTCTTTTCTAACTGCTCTTCAAGCTTCTCTTGAAAGACAGCCTTATCTATCATCTCTATCTTAGTATCATTAAACCCGTATAAAAGCTGTTCTTTTTCCAACACTCCTATATAATTTAGTTCTCCTATCGGAGAATCAGCCTGAATTAACATTGAATCCAGCAAGTTTATATAATGATCTGCTAACCTCTCTATACGTTCGCTCTTGAATAATTCAGTGCAATAATCGATAGAAAGTGATAATTCATTGCCGTTTAATCTAAAATCAAAAGCTATGTCTGTCTTACTAAATACTATATCATTGATAAAATCAAGAACTGTTATATCTGAAAACTTTCTTTGGTTGAAGTCCCTCGATGAAGTATCAGTAAAAGAAGCGGTTACATCAAAGACAGGCATTCTACTTAGATCTTTCTCAATTTCTAAATCATTAACTATTTCATAAAAAGGATATGATTGATATTCAAACAATTCCAAAAGCTCCTCTCTGAGTTTAACAAACAAAATCCCGGCAGTAGCATTTTCAGGTATGCGCATTTTAAAAGGCACTACATTTACAAACAAGCCAATTTGATTTTCTAAATCAACGTGGTTGCGTCCCGAAACGGGTATTCCAAGAGCTATCTCATCCGCCCCTGTGTATCGATTTAATAATATATATATCCCTGTTAATAAATACATAAACAAACTACCATCACGATGCTGACAGGTTGTATCCAGAGACTTTTTTATTCGATTGGGAAATATTATGGAGTGCCTCGCTCCTTTAAAACTTTTTAGAGGTGGTCTTGAAAAATCGACAGGCATTTGAAGCGTTGAAATTTCTCCTGCCAGGTGATTTCTCCAGAACCTTTTATACTTATCTGAAGCTGTGCTATCCAAAAAGCGATTCTGCCAGGTTGAAAAATCCCGATATTGTATCGCTAACGGCGGAAGTTCTTCTCCGGTCTTCAGTAAACACGCATTATAATGGAAAGCCACTTCTTCTGTTAAAATATCAATTGACCTTCCGTCAGAAATAATGTGATGTAAGGTTAAAATGAACATGTACTCGTTATCTCCGAGCTGACATAAACTGGCTCTGATCAGCGGCCCCCTTTCTAAATCAAATTCGGTGTTAGTTTCAGCACTGATAATTTTTGTTATATGATTTTCTTCATTTTCCGGTATAACTTTCTCTATCAAAGAAATGCTACATGAGAACATTTCCGCCGGAGTTATTATTTGTTTCAACTCGCCGTCTATGACTTTAAATGTTGTCCTTAGGCTTTCATGCCGGTATGTAACCATGTTCAGCGCTTGTTGTAGTACATCAATATCAAGATTTCCCTTTATAATTTTCACTCCAACCTCTGTGTAAGCTTTAATATTGTCGGAAAGCTGGCTCTGTACCCAAATTCCCTTTTGACCCCTGCTACAAGCGTAAAACTCCATATCCTGCACGTGCAAGATTTTTTCCATCTGTTTTTTGTCATATCCATCAATTATGGCAGCGAGATCTCTTATAGTGGGCGCATTGAAGACTTCCTTCAGCTTGATCTCGACGGACAAATCTCGATAAATAGCGGTAACCAGTCGAGTTGCTTTCAACGAGTGCCCGCCTAATTCAAAAAAATTGTTATTTACGCCTATTTCATTTCTGCCCAGAATACTTTTCCATATTCGCAGCAATTTCACCTCCATCGCCGTTTCTGCTGGCTGGTAGTCGCCCTTTAAAAAAATATTTTGGGGATCTGGTAATGCATTGATATTTATTTTACCGCTACTTTTCAGGGGAAAATAGTCTATCCTTACAAAATATAAAGGAATCATATACTCGGGTATCCGTCTCCTTAAATAGGTTTTTATTTCTTCAAGATCGATATCGGTAGTGCATGTAAAGTACGCGATTAAAAATACTTTGTCTTCGTCGTCTGTTTTAGATACTATTTTTGTGTTTATGATTCCGCTAAATTCAAAAATGGCCTGTTCAATTTCTCCTAATTCAATCCGATATCCTCTAATTTTCACTTGGTCATCTGCTCTCCCACAGATTTCGATCAGGCCATTAGGCAACCTCCTACCGATGTCGCCAGATTTATATAAAATGCTGCTTATATCTTTTTGATAGGGGTTACTGATAAATTGTCGCCTAGTTAAAATAGGATCATTCAGATATCCCTTTGATACCCCCAATCCCTCGATAAATATCTCACCGGCTATATTGTCTGCAACGGGATTCAGATTTTCATCCAATATATATATTCTGGTGTTATTTATGGGTTTTCCTATGACTGGTCGCCTTATGAAATCCTGTAGATTTTCTTTATTAATTTCATGAAATATAACACCGATAGTTGTTTCAGTGGGGCCATAATGATTAATAACAGTCACATCATCTCTTAATTCAAAGAAATCTTCGATGTTATTTACTTTAACTTTCTCACCTCCCAAAAGCAAAAGTCTGAGGGCCTTTGCTTTTTTCAACAGAGACGCATTTGGGAGGTCCATAAGCATGTTAAAAAAAGTTGGAGTAACTTTTATAAAACTTATCCCGCCGTAAATAATTTGATTTAATACCGTATCTGTATCCAGCAGAGAATCATCATCTACTATTCTTAACTCCCCTCCTGCAAGGATGGTGCCCCATATGCATGGGTAAATTCCATCGAAAGTTATCTGACTCAATAATATGGAAACATCACTTTCCGTTATGGCAAATCGGGTCAAAAACCATGTTACATAATTAAAAACGGCTTTGTGGGGAACCATTACTCCTTTCGGATGTCCGGTCGATCCTGAAGTATATAAAACGTATGCGAGATCATCAGGCAAGATTTCAATTTGTTTATTATGGATTGAACACCTGGAAATATCATTTAAATCATATTGATTTTTTGATTTTAGATTTGAGCTGGTATTTATTTTGCTTGATTTGCTGATTTGCAGCATAGAATCAAACCTGAAAGCAGTTAATTCGTTGACAATATTCCCAATTTTTTCTGTATTCTCAACCGAAACAATTCCAGATATCTCTGATTGCAGGTCTAAAAGAAAATCTCTTTTGATAAATAATTCCTCGCTCCAGTCAATTTTCGTGTTCTTATATCCCTGATCATTTGTGTTTTTATAATTTAAAAAACTATGCTCCAATAGAGGCCTGGAGTCCAGATCAAGAAGGTCTCCCAAGAATACAATCCCGGTATCGGCCATTATCTTTATAGAAGATGAAAGTACCTTTCGCAAATAATTTAAGCCGTTGAAATTTTGAATTACACTGTTTAAAATTACAATATCAAATTCTTTTTCCGATAAATCTGATAATTCGTGAGCAGCCAAAGTATAAAGTTTGATATTAGTCAGACCTCTTCTATGGACTTCAAGGGAGGTATTTTCAATAATCTTGGATGATAAATCGATTCCAATATACTCTTTAACATATGGAGCCAAGCGAAACATGCTAATTCCTGAAGAACAGCCAATCTCCAAGATCCTTATATTCGAATTTAAATATGGCGATAATTTGAGGTAAATATTTTCGGCATATTCATCCATTTCTTCTCTTGAAAACAGCTCGCCATTGTAACCAGATCTCCAACCACCACCAGATATATCATCTTCCGTAATTTCTCCTATATAATTCCATAAATCAGCGCGCATTTTTTCATTCAGGACTTCCTTTTCTTCATAAAAATTAAGTGAATCGATACAAATTACGGAGTCAATGGATTCACACTCCCATTGTAATCTGTTTAAGTAATTTATATAACCTTTTCCCGAAATTAATATAGTAGATTTTGAATTATCTAAAATGCCCTTTACTCGTTCATAAGGATAGTTTGGGTCTATCGGCAAAAAAACATGACCGGCCTTTATTATTCCCAATATAGATACTATAGCATCAATTGAATTAGGAAGCATGATACTTATTATAGAACCTTTTAATAGGGATTGATTTTCTAAAAAAGAGGCCAGCCTATTGGCTCTTTTATTTAAGTCATGATAAGATACCTGACTATTAGCGTCGCTGAGCGCCGTTTTATTCGAATATAATTCTACCTGATGCTCAAATAAAGTTACAATGTTCTTCTGATCCATGAATTATAGATTTAAATAATTGTTCATGAGTTTTTGCCTTTCTTCTTTGGTCATATAATCAAACTCTTTAATCTCCAAATCCGGATCTTGTGTAGATTGCCTTAGAATATTAACCAGATGCTCGTATATCTGTTCGACCCTCCCACTTGTGAAAAGGTCTGTATTAAATGAAATATCCAAAAGTAATTTCCCATCATCAGCCGTAAATCTGAATGACAAATCATTAATACACACTTCTGATTCCACGGGAAAATCTTCTATTTCTATATCAGTTAATGCTTCACTCCCTTGAAAATTTCGCATCCCTTGAATGTCCTCCATATTTTGCAAAACAATCTTTATATCAAAAAAAGGTGCCCGGTTCAGCTCTCGGAATTGGAGAATCTCATCAACCAGCATATCAAAAGGATAAGCCTGAAACTCTAGACCTTCCATTACTGTTTTATTAACTTTTCTGATAAAATCAGCATACAGATCATTTTTTGACACCTTTGTTCTTAAAGCTATACTGTTAACATAGAAACCAACCTGATTTTCCAAATCAGAATGATCACGTCCTGCCATAGACGTTCCAATGATGATATCCTCCTGATTCGAATATTTAAAAAGCAGCAGCTTTAGCGATGCAACCAGGACTACAAACAAACTTACATTGTAGCAATTCATCAATTTCTTTGTGGTAAGAGATGCATCGTCAGGGAGCATTTTTTTTAATAATCTCCCATTGTATGTCAAAGTACGAGGTCTTTTATAATCAGTCATTAACACCGCATGGTCCTCCACATCTGCGAGTTTAGTGTGCCAATAAGACCGGTGTTTATTTTGAAAATGCTCATCTTTCAGCTGATCATTTTGCCATTTGGTGAAATCTTTATACTGTATATTTAGCGTTGGTAATATGACTGCCTTTGAATTAGATAGGGAATTATAAACATACATCAACTCAGAAAAGAACACTTTAAGAGACCAGCCGTCAGAAATAATATGATGGATATTGAAAAGAAATAAGAAGGTTGCTTCACCAGTTTGTAATAAACAGGCCCTGAATAAAGGTAATTTATCCAGATTGAACAAAATCTTGGAATGGGAATTGCATTTATTAATGATTTCCCGTTCTTTCATAGTCGAATAACGTAAGTCGATATATTCTATTCTTGAATACTCCTCTTTAAAATCGAGAATTTTTTGTCTGAATTCCCCTTCTATTGTAATGAAGATAGTTCTCAAACTTTCATGCCTGTAAACCAAAATATCCAGAGCCTGTTGAAGAAATTCAAAATGGATCGCTCCTTTTAAAACCTTTGCAGCGAAGCTGTTGTAGGCCATTAGGGAATTATCATGTTGTGCTAAGATCAATAGCCTTTTTTGGGCATGCGATATCGAATAATGTTCTTTGATTTCCAGAATTTTGGGAATACTCTGATAATTATTAAACTTTTCTGATGAATTTATAAATTGAATTATTTCTGACTTATGCGCTTTGAGTCTTTCGATTAACGGCATTGGAATAATATTCAATTCATTTGAAGAAATTTTAAGTTGATCGCCAATCACTTCAATATGGATGTTGGATCTTTTGAGCTCAGCAATTAATTCTTCAACTTTCATAGGTTAGACACTAATTATAGAAACAATTCATTCGAGCTTTCATTATTCTCTGTTTTCACCCAACTTTTAGCATCAAGTATAATAGCCAATTCTTCAATGGTTGGATTGGCAAAAATTAATTTGATGTCAATTTTAACATCAAATAATTCATGTACCCTGGAAACAACCTGCATGGCTTTCAAAGAATGACCGCCCAAATCAAAAAAACTATCTTTTATACTTATGCTCTCTAAACCTAAAATAGCTGACCATATCTCTACCAGTTTTTCTTCTGTGGCATTACTGGGAGGTATGAATTCCCTATCCGTAATATTTCCGGAAATTTGTAGCAGTTGCTCTCTGTCCACCTTCCCGTTTGCTGTTAACGGCCAGTCTGAAATTTGAATTAATTCAGACGGGATCATGTAGGAAGGTAACTTTTGGGACAAATATTTCTTGATACTATTTACACTCATATCTCCGGTAAGTTGCATAAAGGCCACCAGGATTCTTTCGCCGCCATCATTCGCCTTAGTCAATACAACAGCCTCTTTAATGCCATCCAGTTCAAACAGTACACTTTCCACTTCCCCTGTTTCAATTCTATTGCCGCGAATTTTCACCTGTTTATCTTTTCGTCCATAAAAAATAATATTGCCGTCAGGCAGCCATGCGCCAAAGTCCCCCGTCTTATACAGCCGACAGTCTTTTTCACGTGTAAATGGGTCGCTTATGAAGGATTCACCTGTTTTAATAGGATCTTTCAAATAACCTTTTCCAACGCTTATACCTGACACATAAATTTCCCCTTTAATACCTACCGGGCATAGTCGCCCCCTATTATCTACAATGTAAATAGTAATGTTATTTAAGGGTTTGCCAATCGGAATAGCCTTGTAACCCGGTGGCTTATGCATCAGATAATGGGTAATATCATCAGAGGCTTCCGTTGGCCCGTAAGCATTTAATAACGGTATCTGGGGAAATTTCTGGAACCATAATTTCACCAGATTTGGATTAAGCACATCGCCGGTTAATAAAAGATACTGAAGACGGGAAAACATCGAAACTGGCAACTCTGTGCCCATTGCCACCATTAAAGAAAGGTATGAAGGTACAACCTCCAGCACCGTAACTCCGTTTTCAGAAAGCTCTTGTGTAAACTCACTTATATTCAAAATCAAATCACTTGAATATATTTGCGTTTTTCCTCCAACAAGTAAGGCTGCTAAAAACTGCCAAATCGAAATATCGAAGCCTACATTGGCCGTCTGCGCGATAACACTGGAGGAAGTCAGGGAAAGATCTTTCACTTTTTCCATTAGGTGATTAATCATACCTAGATGTTCTACTAAGACGCCTTTGGGTTTTCCGGTGGAGCCTGAAGTATAAATCACGTAAGCTGTATTCGAATTATCATCAATCACTTCAATTGGTTTCGAAGGTTCGGGTAATTTTTTTAATTGCAAGTCTATTACAAATAGATTGCTAAATTTCCCGGCCATTTTGTTAATCATTTTTGAAGCAATAATGATTAACTTTGGATTGGCTTCGTAAATGATGTGGTCAATTCTTTCTTCAGGCAAATCCTGATCAATTGGCAGATAGACCGCACCAAGTTTAAATATAGCCATTATAGCTGCTAAGGTATAGTGTGACCGCTCCATAGCGACACCTACAAAATCACCCTGAATTACGTGATACACCTCCTGAAAACAGGCCGCAAGTTTATTCACATTATTGTTTAACATCTGATAATCCCATTCAGTTTCTTCAAAACCGACGGCAATAGATTTGGAATATTTAATGACCTGTTCTTGGAAAATAGTATTAAAGGTCAGGGTTTGTGGTATTTCAGTTTTGGGAGGATTGAAACCAGCGAGCAATTCAGGTTCATTTTCCAATAAAAAGGAAAAATCTTCCACGTGCTCATTTGTATCGTTTATGAACATATCAGAAACAAGCATAAATCTCTCTAAAAATAAAAACTCACTAAAAAAGGATTTGTAATAATGTAAACTCAATTCAATAGTATCCTTTTTGTTCTCCACCACGAATTGAACTTCATTTCTATTTCCCTGATTTTCAATTACGTTCCCATTCGAATTCCCCTTCGGTGTCCTTATTATTCCCTGATTTAAATAATTATATATAATATTCAATCCATTTTGAGGTGATAAAGCATTTAATGCGTCAAACGAAACTTCTGAATATGACTCAAAATCTTTCCAATATCGCCTATAGTAATCCACATATTTTTTGGAGGTCAGACCTATTGTTTCGTCAAGATTTATTTTTACAGGCACAGAATGAAAAAAAAGACCCAACGTGCTTAAGTCTTCTTTTGATCGTCCGTGAACGTTTTCGAAAAAAATAAAACTATTACCGGGGTTCAAGATATAGTTTAGCAAAATACCCGATATAATTTTAAAATAGAAGGACATGGTAATATCCTTCTCAATGCAATATTGCTGAATATCAACCAGCCTATCTCGGTCTATAATTAATTTACGAGAAACAAACTCTTCACAGGAATTATTGATTACCGAATTCGACATTAAGTTCTGACATGACGATAGCTGACCTTTCCAAAAATTTAAGATTTCAGGTGTATCAAAACGATCATTATTGTAAAACACATAATTTGTAAATGCCTTCGGTTCGTAATCTTTTAAAGGAATGTCATTCACCAGATTTTGGTATATTCTAAAAGTCCGTTCAAAAAACAACTTCGATGTTCTGACATCACTGCACAACTGATGTGACATATAGAGCAGACAATAGCTATTTTCTCCTGTTTTGACAACAGCATGCCTGATCAAAGAACTGGCGTTTAAAATATCAAAAGGAATTCTCACAAGCCTGGTTAAAAAACTGATCACACTTTCCCGGCTAGGTGAATCTTCAGACATCTCCTCATAAATTATCTCAGGATCCACTAACTTTTTCTCCGCCTGATATATGAGAGAATCTCTTTCAACGAACCCCGTCCTCAACAGCGGCTCGTTTTTAGTAACAAAATGAATTGCACTCTTCCATCGATCTACATCAAAAGATTCGTTATATTCAACCCATTCAGCAACATTATATGAGCTTGGGTCGTCACTGAGTAATGAATCAACATAAATATTTCTTTGCAATTTTGTTGATGGCAGCAAGCTGTTGAATTCATCCTCCGGTAAACCAAAAAACTGAAACAAATTAGCCGATTTCCCTTTTGTAATTTTTGCAAGGTTATAAAGCACATTTTCCTTGAATGAATGATTCTCCATAATAATATTAAAATAGGTAGACAATTATTTGTTCAGTTAAAGCAAAAGTCAGTTCACTGATTTTCCTTATCAGTATTTAAGATCAGTTCTCTCTTTAACTCCAACAACTCAGCATGTATTCCTTCCTTACTAGCCGCACTAATCAGTTTTTCGGCTTCTTGCAACTGAACTGACTCTTCTGTATACATAATTCCCAATATATATTTTGTCCACGGCTCCAGACCCATTGCATACACGTATATCTCTTTAGGATTAAACTCTTTTATAATAGCATAACCACTTTCAAAGTCAGATCCATTAACCCTTCTGGAATGATCCATCTTTTTGTTTAATTCTTTAGGCATAAATGGCCCGTAATTCAGGCTTAAAGGAGCTCCTTCGCTTTCCATTCCCAGGAAAACGATGTCTATCTCTCCAACAATTTGCTTTAAAATTTTATAGACCTGTATTTCAAGATTGCTGGAGTCAGAAGCAAGTAAAATGGATTTGTTTTTTAACTTAACAAGGTGTAGTATTTTGGAATGTATATTCAAGTCACAATGTTCGCCTAAAAATGGCAACCCGATTATTTCCCCGCCCGGTATTTTTATGGAGTCCAATTCATCAAGTTCAATAACATTTTCAAAACCAATGCTTTTCAACAACCGCTTTAATGATGGGTCCTCCAGATTACCGTTTCCATTTCTTGGAACTACGATATTTTTAATTTTATAGCGAAGCTGAAGCAAGTATTCAAGGATAATGTGGTCTCCATGATTGTGTGTAATTAAAACATAATCTATGTGATCTGGAAGATCTGAGAATGTGTAGTTATCATTTTCATTCAGATAGCTTATGAACGGGTCTATCAGTATATTTACTTCGCTGGTTTGTAATAGAACACAGGCATGGCCAAAAAATCTTATCCTGATATCTCTTCCATCATAATTGCGGTCAGCTTTGAAATCAGGAGGAACCTGCGTAAAAAGACTATTCAAAAGTTGATCTGTTATTTCAGGAAGTAGAAGTTTAATTGCTTCAAGGGATTGAGGTATACTTTTAAGTCTGCTAAGCTTGTCAATAGAAGCGTCCACGAAAGGAGTTTTGAGTTCGTAAGCATCGTTATGGTCGAGTCGCGGGGTATCCAAAACGTGCCCCCTGATCAAATGATTCATCTTATACAGGTAGAAGCTCTGCCCGGAAACATCATAAAGATCGCTCTTATAAAGTAAAGATTCAAAAAAACGAAAGCCAGGTTGATTATTGATGTCATATAACAGTTCTACATAGCCTTTAAGTATTTCTGGAACACTTTTGTAAAGGCGTTCCAGGGAATATCCGTTCCCTTCTTTTAACAAATATTCATTTAATTTGAATACGCCGTCCGCGAATTCGATATGCCGCTCCGTGTGACTTAGTATTCTATTCAACAGCTGAAGCACACTTCCAACCTGATTCGCCGGCTTATTTAAAAATGTTCGCCCAACTGTGGCAGCATCAGATGTAGCCATTTCATGAAGATCCGGTGCGGCGATAAACGATCTCATCATTTTTATTTTATCATATATAAAAAAGGGAAACGTTGACGGAGAAATCAGGTAAGGAAGTGCATACCAGTTCCATATGATAGGCTCAATAACCGTACTTTGCCTCAGATAGTATTTGACTGGATCCATAATTTTATTGTTTCGTAATAACGGTTAATAAATTTACAAGATCATTTTCGGATAGATCGAAGTTATCTTCCTCCAAAACTGATTTTGTTATGCCTAAAAATGACGAATGAAAATCGGTAATTACCTGACTGGAAATAGGTTCTCCAGAAATATAAATTATTTCCAACCATCGGTCTTGCTCTACAATTCGAATCATTAGCCTCGTATCATTAATAGTGAAAATCTGCTGATCGTCAATAATATTATTCTCCGTGTGTCCATCGCCATCAAACAAATCAAAAATTTCAGCCCCTAGGAGATAATCGAATAACTTTCCACCTTTGTAAGAATGCATTGCGTTGTTAAATGCTGAGTCAGAAAAATATCTAAAATTATCGAGGATCATTTTTTCGAGGTTTCTGAAAAAACTCGCAGAAGTTGTTAACTGCTTCAACGGGGCTTTTAACGGTATGATGCTTCCGGGACTGTTTGCCCCATTAGGTGTTACAGTTAACCCAATCAGAATTTCGTCCTTGAAATTACACCGTGCCAGGAGTATGGCAAACAACCCCGTCATCAAGGTATAAAATGATATCACATTACTTTCTTTAAACTGCAAAAGCCTCCTGTAGTCATTACCAGCCCGGGGCAACTTGAATTTCCCGGCGATTGTAGCCTTTCCAGGGGATTGTGAAAACCTTAAAGGATACATGAAAGTAGACGGACTGCCAGACAAGTGATTCCTCCAGTATTCGCTTTTCACGGATTCGTTGCTTTCTAATTTCAATTCGTTAACCGGGGAGGAAACATCCGTAATAATCTGTAGCATAATGCTGAAAATATCCTGGCAAAGATGTTCAATTGTCAATCTGCTAAAAAGGCCCACCTTATACAACGCTTGGATTTGCATCTTCTCTTTTTCTAATCCCAGTGCGAGCGTTATATCAAAATCATTTCGCCATTCCGATCTCCTCTGAAACTCGGTTAGTTTGATCCCTGGGAGTTTCCGAAGTTTGTTTTCGGAATCTATTATACTGGAAATTACAATGCTTGGTTTCGAAGTACTTTCCGCGCGTTCAACAAAATTCATTCCCATGTTAATTTCAAACAACTTTATTTCGGCCTTCTTTATATTTTCAATTAAATCCCTAAGGCGTGTGGTCCCGTCAAACTCCACTATCAATGACTTCACATTGACAAAAAAACCAATGATTTCTTCCAATTCAGGAATGTTTCGTCCATTTAGCATCAGACCAACATCGGCATTGACACCATACATTTTATAGAGATAACAATTCAATGCTGTCAGTAATAAAATCGGTAAGCTTATCTTGTTCGAAACGCAAAAATTCCTTACAGCCTGTTCTGGTTCTTTTTCAATATTGAAATGAAATTCTTCATTTTGATTGCTCTCTCCTCCGCGACCTACTGCATAATCTGCAGGTAATCTAAAAGCAGGTTTCAGTCTTCTCGAACCAGGAGTATTTTTTTTCAAAAATTGCAATTGTTCGAGCTTTTTTGCCTCCCAGATAGAGAAATCCTTATAAGTGAATTTTAATACTGCCAGGGAGGAAGGCTCACGTTTGCTAAATGAATTGTATAGCACCAATATTTCGTTCATTAAGATATCAGTAGACCATGCATCAATCGCAATATGATGGGTTGTTAATGTAAAAATGAAGACATTTTCAGAAATATGCAGCAGTTTAACTCTCAGCAAAATGCCAGATTCCAAATCAAAAGCGATACGGTTATCATCCTTAACAACAGTTTCCGCTATTTCAAATGGTTTTTCGGCTTCAGTTAAATCCATGAAGCTGAAAGCATCAAACGGGTCAGCGATTTGCTGCACTATTTTCCCATCCAACAAGAGAAAACGGGTCCGAAAGCTTTCATGCCGGTTTACTATTTCGAAAAAAGCATTCTTTAATGCGATTGTATTCAACTCACCTTCCAGGACATAGGACCAGTATAAAAGATTTCCAAGTTTATCGCCCAGATGTTCCAACATCCATACCTGTTGCTGAGCTGTTGAAGCTGGGTAATACTCTAACGGTTCAGCAGTCGATATTAAGCTGCCTGTAGTGTAATCTTGTGTTGAAATTAAAGAGGCTACTTCACCGGCAGTCGACCCGGAGAACAATATTCGAAGATCCAAGGCAACGTTGAAAATACTGTTTATCCTGGCCCCGATGCGAAATGCTTTTATCGAGTTTCCTCCTAATTCATAAAACCCATCAGTCAATTTGATATTTTTATTATCAAAAACTGTTTGCCAGATTTTTAGCACGCCAGCCTCCAGATCTGTTAGTTGGTCATCGTGGACTGTTCTTGGATGTCTCTCTATTGAAGGGGTTAAAGCAAGCAGGTTTATTTTTCCATTAACGGTATACGGAAATTGCTTCATACAAACAAAAGAAGCGGGAATCATATAAGTTGGCAGATAAGTTCTCATAAAATCTCTTAATTCCCCAGAACCTATCAAGATATCTGCTTTGCAAAAAGCTATCATTTCCGGCTCATTTCCCAGGCCTTGCCTGATAAGAATTAACACATCCTCAACGTCTTGATGCCTGAGCAGAACACTTTCCACCTCTCTAATTTCGATCCGATAACCGTTGATCTTCACTTGAGAATCTTTTCTCCCTATAAATTCCAGGTTCCCGGTATGATGCCACCTTCCAAGATCACCCGTTTTATATAATTTTGTACCATGCCGAAACGGATTATCGCAGAATTTCAATGTGGTAAGTTCATCATCATTAAGGTAACCGCAACTTAGTCCTGCACCGGAAATGCATATTTCACCAACAAAACCCGGAGGCTGCAATTGGAGGTCACCGTTGGTGATATAAATATCTCTGTTAAGTATGGGTTTGCCGATGAAAATATCGGGACCTAAGATATCAACAGGATAGTAACTGCAGCACACCGTTGCCTCGGTTGGTCCGTAGGTATTGAAAACCGTTGTAAATTTTACCAGTTGATCAATATTTACCGCCTTTAGCCGATCTCCACCGCTAATGGCTATTCGAAGACTTTTAACGCGATTTGAGGATTTATTGATCTCGTGTAAAACTACTGGGGTTGAACTGACTAATGTAATTCCATTTTTTTCGATAACCTGTAAAATCCCTTCGATATCTCGGCCACCTTCACGATGAATAAACAACCCTCCTCCAACGCTTAAAATAGGAAAGATCTCTTCAATGGAAATATCAAATGCCAGTGAAGAAAGCTGAATCACTTTGTCAGATGCACCAAGAGAAAAATAGTTGATGAAAGTTTTGATGTAATCGTAAACCGCACCATGATGTATTGGCACACCTTTCGGTTCCCCCTCAGTACCAGATGTAAATAAAATGTGGGAAATATCAGAATCTTTCACTGCAACACTTTCATTTTTTTCAAATGACTTCATGTCCAAGCATCTAATGTCATTTTCTGTAAGAACCTTTATCTGTAAAGAATCAGGTATATCCAATGTTAAATCAGCAAAAAGTATCCGAATACCAGTACTTTCCAATACCATTTTAATTCTTTTTTGAGGATAAACCGGATCAATGGGAACATAAGTACCTCCGATTTTTAAAATGGCTAATATCAACTCTATGGCAAATACGGATCGATTCACCAGCATACCTATTCGTTCGCCAGGTTGTGCTCCATAATATTCCTTAAGTATTTTAGCAAGCTGGTTCGCCTTTCCATTGAGATCCTTATAGGTTAACGTCTCAGAACCACACACTATAGCTGTGTTACCCGGGGTTTGGTCAGCCTGTTTTTCAAAAAGCGTCAGAAAATTTTCGTTAGATGGGTAAATTACTTTCTTATCGTTATACTTGTTAAGAAGCAATTTACGATCATTAGGGCTTATGAAATCTATTTCCTTTAGGGCTTTCTCCGGAAATGCTGTTATTGTTTCAATCATACTCGGAATGAATACCCTTATACTTTTGATCAGTTCTGCATTCAATACCTCTGGGTTATATACCATATGCAGCAAAAGGCGATCTTTGTGCTGAATGAATTCCAACTTCAGATCAACCAAGCTGGAACCGGGTTTAATGTCGTACCTGTTTATTTGAAGACCATTTAAATGCAGATCCATTTCGAAATTCTGGTACAACACAAGGATATTGAACAGACCAGAAAAAGTAGTCTGCCTTTGTATAAGTTGATCCTTTAAAATATCTTCAAATTCATAATTACAAAAGTTCACAGCATCCAGAAATACTTTTTTTACCTTACCGAGTAGAGCTATAAAGCTTGCGGCTTTGTCGATCGAAGTACGAAGCACCAAAGTCTTTATGAAACAGCCAATTTGATTTTCAAATTCAGCCCTTTCTCTGCCGGCTATATCTGTCCCAATTACAATATCAGTTCGGTCCGACAGTTTGTTTAGCAGTAAATATGATAAAGAAAGGAGAACAGTAAAAAATGTAACTTGATTCGAACGCCCCAGCTTCTGCAGTGATGCCTGCTGCTTTTCAGTAATTTCTAAAATTTCGATTTCGGAATCGTTTGTCGCATATATTGATGGCTGAGAACTGCCATTTAGTGGTAAATAATTAGGCAGATTTTCTAACTGCTTGCGCCAGTAAAATCCTCCCGCCTCATATTTTTTTTCATCGATCAATTCATTCCTCAGGTACATGCAATCTTTAAATTGAAGTGCAATTGAAGGAAGTTTATACTCTCGTTTATCCGAGAGTGCGTTGTAAACTTCAGATAATTCTGAAATAAAAACGGATAAAGACCAGCCATCTGAGATGATATGATCAAAAGAAAATAACAATGCGTAATTATTGGATGACACTTCAATTACCTCTACTTTAAATAGTGGGCCATTGTCGTAATCAAACAGATGCATAGCCGTTTTATTTAACAGATCTGTGATCATAAAACGGTTGCTTATTGTCAGGTTTTTAAAACTCAAATAAGGACGAACTTCAGCTAACGGAAGAATTTTTTGCTGTAGCAGCCCATCGACCTCCTCAATAATGGTACGAAGAGATTCATGACGATCAATCAGAATTTCTAATGATTTCCGGAAGATCAATGGATTGAATTTCCCTTTGACAAAATATGCAGAAGCAACGTTTAAAGCCGATTTTTTTTTATGAAAATTTGCGATGGTTAAGAATCTGATTTGAGTTGGATTCAGACCATAAGTTTGCTGGCGTGTTAATAGTTCAGGAACAAGGATATTTTTTTTTTCAGTGTTTTTGATAATTGACGCTAACTGGTTGATAGTACAATTTTCAAAAAAATCATTTAAATGAAGGTCGATATTAAATTGTTTGTTTATCCGGCTTAATAACTGAACCGCCTGCATACTGTTTATTCCCAATGAGAAAAAATCTTCATTTAGTGACGACGATTCAATTCCTACATTGGTACTGATTAAAGATTGTAAAACCGCTGTGATTGAGGTTCGGTCTGTATCTTCATGAAAAGAATGTTGTTTCTCGAATTCTCTGAATTCGGAAGTTTGAATATCGTATTTTCCGGAAACATAATTTTCGGCAAGTTTAAAATGCTGAACTTTCCCGCTGGTTGTTTTAGGAATCTTATGCACCTGGACAATTTCACTGACAACTATACCCAGTTGAGCAAAGATTCCATTTTTAAGATTCCTGTAAACTGGAAGAAAAGCTTCCAGCTCCCCTTTAAACTGAATAAACAGGATGAGACCATCAGTTGCCATATTTTTATCCCTGGTACTGCAGGCCACAACCCGTCCAACTCCTATGCCTAAAATATTTTGTCCAATTGTTTCAATATCTGAGGGATAATAATTTTGACCATTAATAATTAAAATATTCTTTGCCCTGCCGGTAACAACGAGCTTGTTCTTAATTAAAAATCCAATATCGCCAGTTTTAAGCCACCCGTCTTTTGTAAAAACATCCTTTGTTTTAGTTTCATCGTTATAATATCCCTGGGTTACATTTAGCCCCGTGATTTGAATATGACCAACTATTTCCTCATCTAAACATTTATCCTTATCATCACAAATACGCACTAAGCAAGAGGATAAAGGAGATCCCAGGCTAACAAAGTCAACGCCTTTATCAGAATCAATTTCAATTTTATCTCCTATATTCAGGTGATCCCGCTTCAGCCTGTAGGAAAGAAATTCGTTTTTACTTATAGGAAGACTTACAGCCACCGATGCTTCTGCCAAGCCATATCCTGCAAACATTGCAGCACGATCAAGACGATAGGCACTCAAAGTTTCAAAAAACTTGTCAACGAGCGCTTTTGATATATTTTCCGCACCATTATAGATTAATTTAACCCTGGATAGATCCCAAGTGAGGTCGGGACTTCTTTTAAAGGCATCCAGGAAATATTGATAACCAAAATTGGGTGAATAAATTACCGTTATTTCGAAAAAGTTTACCAGGTCCAGCCATAAAATAGGTCTGCGGACAAACAACGATGTCGACATCACAAACTGATTAACATTGGAAACGACTCCAGTAAGATGGAAACATATCAGCCCCATATCATGAGTCAGTGGCATCCAGCTAAGCAGCCTGTCTGTCCTGTCGATGGCTGATCTTTCTATAATGTCGCAGGTATTGCTGACCAGGTTTTCATGTGTAAGTATAACACCTTTAGGTTCACCTGTAGATCCCGAAGAATATTGAACATACGCAATTGTATCCGGCAAAATATCTTCCTTCACGCCATAGAGACCAGTATCATTAATAGCAGTGTCGATGTGTCTGTGCTGAATTTCAAGGGCTTCACTATGACAGTTATGCTCTTCACAATATGTAATCAGCCGTATCAAATCATATTCATTAATCACCAGATACGGATTTTTGAGCGTCCGCCAAATACTTAGAAATTTCGCCTTATATTCTTCCCTCACTGCATTGGTCAGCGGTACCGCAATAATCCCCCCCAGCAGACAAGCCCAAAAGTTGACAACAAACTCCTGGTTGTTATCTAGTTGAATTACCAATTCCGAACCTTTCATAATTCCAGCTTGCTGAAGACCGCGAAGTCGCAAAAGTGCCTTAGCATATAATGACTTATACGACAGCATTTCCGCATCTTTCGCCCGGTCAATAAAAGTTATTCCGTTTTCATCAGAATCTTTATTGTTCAGCAAGAAGGAAATTAAAGTAGGTTTTTCCATTTTTAAATTTATCTTTTGAATCCCGATACCTGTGCTTAAAGATGAGTCCCCACATTCATTTTCAAAGCTCGCTGATAATAATACCCTGCTAGGGCAATATCAAATACGCCCATTCCCATTGGGTTAAACATTACACTTTCTGTATCTTTAAAAATAAATTGCTGTGAAAACTCCGTTATTGGGACTGTCTGTTCCCGCTTCAGACCTAGCTTTTTATGCATATTTTCTATATCTGTGTTTTCTCGACAAACTTCATCCCAGTCGTCAACGATAATTGTGTGGACATGATCCATAATTTCCGGCTTGAAATCACGTAAAGAAATATTTAACAGCAAAGCGCCGGATTTCGGCACTCCATATATATATCCGTTGCTGGAAATCGTAGCGGTGATAAATATATCTGCAGATTTGAAAGGGATTTCCCAATCAACACAAATAACAATTTTTTTTCTTTGATTTTCAGGTACGAGATCCAAGCAGACCTCTTTTTTATCATATAAATATATCTTCTCAATTCGGTCACCCAAAAGATAATCCAGCATATTAAGATGTTGTCGCCCTATAGGGCCAAATCCTACGATTCCGATTACAAAATTTCTGAGATGGTGCTTGTTTTCGAGATACCTGGTTACAACATAGCCTGTCAGGGATGCAGTACGTATCTCGCTTATCAATGCCGAATTTAAAATACAAATAGGCTTACCCGTTTTTGAATCATTAAGAATGGTAACTGAGTGAGCCCTTGGCAACCCATTCATTATATTCTCAGGGAAACTTGCAATCCACTTAATTCCCGCAACGGCGGTTTCTCCTCCAATATAAGCAGGCATGGCTATAATCCTGCTGGTGCTATTCTTAAATTTCACATAAGGCTTGATAGGTTGGCAGTAATCATCGGCACATAAAAGTTGTATAGCGTCACTAATTACAGGGATTGTATCCTTCCAGGATATGTCCAGTTGTTTCAAATTGACTTCTTGTAAATAAAGCATTACTTATCAGAATTAATGTTCAATTCTTGTTTTAACCACTCTTTCCAATTATCGTCGTATACGCTCTCCAAATATCCATTACCCTTATCTGTGCATAAAAAAACGGCATTGGGGCTAGTGGCGAATATTTTATCTTTAAAATATCTTTTTGCAGCAATATAACAGGCACCTGAAGAGGCTCCGGTCAATAGAAAATGCCTGCTGAGCAGCTCTTCACAACCATCCACAATATCCATATGTGACACATAAACCACCTCATCAATCAGTGCGCTTTTCAAGATAGGGGATGAAAAACTCGCACCAATCCCTGAAAGATACCGTTTTTGAGGTGCCCCGCCGAATATTACGGATCCGGAAATGTCAACAGCAATAACTTTTATATCCGGGAAGGCCTCCTTTAATTTTAGGGAAAGTCCGGTTATGGTTCCTCCGGTGCTAACTCCGATAAAGGCAAAATCGAGATTATCAAAATAATCGCAGATTTCCGCGCCCAACCCTTCAAAGTAACTTAGGTAATTGTGAGGGTTATGGTACTGATTTGGCCAATATATGCTGGGATCTTCCTGACACATAGATTGAATAATCTTTAGTCTCGTCAGTAAATAGCCCCCAGTTTCATCTACATCTGTTACTTTTACTACCTTATGGCAAATGAGATTTAACAGCCTTTCGGAACTTTTATTAATAACCGGGTCGATCACAGCAATAAACTTTATCTGTAATTGGGCACAGATAGTTGCTAATGAAAGTGCAAAGTTCCCGGAACTTGACTCAATCACAACGGTGTCCTTCGTGATTTTCCCATCCAGAATCGCATTCCAGATAATATAAAAAGCAGGTCGGTCCTTTATACTCCCGGTAAAATTGTAGTACTCCAGTTTGGTATACAGATTTATGTTCTCGACTGACAGTTTCCACATAGGCGTGTTTCCAATCAGGGGTTTCAGGAGTTTGAGTTTATTTAGCACTTTGTCTATATATGAAAAATAATTAATCTGATTATTCTCTTATGGTATCTGCCGGATTTATCTTAGAAACTTTTATCGCATGATACGCAGTAGTTATTATTACAACAAGCAAGCAAATTACAGTCGATAATGCAAACATCCACCAGGATATACTAACCCTGGCTGTAAACGTCTGCAGCCATTTCCAGGATGCGTAATACGAAATGGGCCAGGAAATTAGGCATCCTATAAGCGCAAGGAAAAAGAAGTTCTTGATATGTAAAACTGCTATTTGATGTACGGTGGCTCCAAGAACCTTTCTAATTCCGATTTGAGCCCTATTTCTGGCAGCCACGAAACTCGACAAACCGTATAACCCCAAGCTTGACACAATCAGCATAAAGAATGCTCCCAGCGTTATAACTCTTTTATACCTTGTGTCTGAACGGTATAAATTATCGTAAGCAGAATCAAGGGTATAATAACGAAACGGGATATTACCGAAAGCCTCCCGGAAATGCCTTTTGACTTTCAATACAAAACCAGAAAAATTGTCGGTTTTGTATTTTATAAAGAGAGACTCCGAACTTCCATTTTCGGGGGAAAAACAACTGATGATCAACGGGCCATTTTTCTGGTGTAAAGAATAGAAGCTGGCATCCCTGACAACTCCGATAACTACACCTTTTTTGTCATAATTTTTTGCTTCGATCTTCTTTCCTATGGCATTTTTCCAGCCAAAAAAGCGTACAGTACTTTCATTAACTAAAAAGGAGCTGCTGGAATCGGAAGAAAAGGATGGATCAAAATTACGACCTTTGATTATTTTAAGCCGGGCTAAATCAACAAAGGAGTTGTCAAAGGTCATTCTTGGAAAATTATAGATTCTCATACTACCATCACCTGACTCCACATTATACTCATCATTAAATGACTTGGATGGTGCATAATCACAAAGAGAAAGCCCTACAATTTCCTTTTCGCCACTCAAGGCCTGTTTTAAAAACGGTAGGTTGTCATAGTTGGGCATTTCAACAACAAGAATATTTTTTTTCTCAAAACCTATATCGGCATTAATAATATAATTCAATTGATTTATGACCAGAATTGTACAGATCAAAACGCCTGTCGAAATCGTTAACTGAAGCACAATCAATATCTTCCGAAGAGAAATCCCGCTGTTTCCCACTGACAGTGCTTTTTTATTTAAAGCACTTGTGGCATTTAAAGAAGAAAGGTAAAAAGCAGTATAACTACCTGCTATTATGGTAATAAACAGAATTAGGGAAAAGGTTAACAGTAGAAACTTGCCATCCGTAAGAATACCGAAATTTAAATGCTGTTCGATCAGGATATTAAAAACATGAAGTGTAAGGAGCACCAGTATGAATGCAATAAAGAACGAGATGATGATGATAACAAAAGATTCAACAAAAAACTGGATCCTGATTCGATTCGCGGATGATCCAAAAACCTTTCTTACACCGATTTCTTTTATTCTGGTGAGAGAAGTGGCAATGGAAATATTTATATAATTAAAGATTGATATGAGTAGGAAAAACAAAGCTATACTAATTAAAATAAACAATAAATCTTCGCTGCCATTTTCGGAAAGTTCATTATGCCGGTTGGAATGCAAATGAATATCACTTATCTTTTGAATGTCACAAATAAATTTTGTTCCCAAGGATTGCTCAACTGATGCAATAAAGCCGTTGCTTCTCATAAAATTATCAATCTTTTTCTTGAGAACTTCGACACTAGCTTTTTTATTAACCAAAAGGTATGTATAGCTATGAGCGTCATTCCAAACGTTTTCTTCTGGAGATGTGGCCCATGATACAAGCCCTTCAAATTTCAGATGTGTATTGCCCGGAGGATCCTCAATTACAGCACCAACCTTTAACGGTAACTTGTCATTAAGATAAAGAGTTTGGTCGACAGCCTTTTTGTTGCCAAAGATCTTCCCTGCTAAACTCGCTGTTAAAACTATCATACCCGGCTCCTTGAACGCTTCCGCCCCCCCCTCTATGAAATGAAAATCAAAAACATCAAAAAACGTCGAATCGGCTAATAGGAGGTTGTCAACACGGATATTTTCGGAATCCCTCGCTTTTACACTTCCGTTAAAAAAAATCTTGTTAATCCTTACCGTTTTTTCTATTTCCGGTATTGCAGCATTTAATGCGGGTGCTAAGGCAGGTACATTTGCGGCAAATTCGATTGACTTGTCCTGCATCTGGCTGGTTGCAGATATTCTATAGATCCGGTCCTTTTTCGAATACATGGATTCATAGCTGTATTCATAATAGACATAAATAAAAATCAGCAATGTTGATGCTAGCCCGATGGCAAAACCTAAAACTGTAATAAAAAAAGACAGCTTACTTTTTTTGTTGGCCCTATAAAATATTTTCAGGTAGTTTCTGAGCATAACGATATTAGTTTTGCGATTTTAGAAGATTAACTTTAAAGGTGTAGGTGTTGTAATTCTCAATTTTTGCCAAGCTTATTAACGATGCGACTACTGACTTAACTACATCTCTGATAAAAGTGTAATTTATAAGTTCAATTTTATCATATGGAGTATCCAGGGTCGGATTTCTAGTTTCTCCCCCTTCACCTATATGCAAAGCAGGATATCCTTTTTCCCAAAAACGAACATGATCACTGGCCTCCAACCCACTAATAGCTTTTACAGATTCCCGATTTGTTTCAAGCGTTACCACTTTTAATGATGGGTTAAATTTATTTGAATTAAACTTGAAAATTTCACCGAGCCGTCTCGAGGTTTTGTTGGTAATATCGAGCACAAAGTCAGCTTTGTTTCCGCTCATCTCAATATCTTTAAAAATAAACGGATAAAGCAACGCGAGTTTAGGAGGAACATATTGGCTGTTTACTTTGATAGATGATCTTCCGATCATGTCGAGATTAATAACTCCTTTTATTTTATATTTTTTTTTGCTGATATCTGAAACATAATTTTTACTTCCTACTGAACCGGGTTCTTCCTGGTCAAAAGCTACAAAATCAACAGATGATCCAAAATTATATCTTGAAAGAACGTTCATCGCTTCTAATAATCCGGCAACACCAGATCCGTTATCATCTGCACCCGGGCTGCTAATTGCAGTATCAAAATGGGCTGTGAGCAGATATCTCCCATTCTTATCTTTTTGCCCGGGAATATGTCCTATAATATTATGCCCAGTATATCCCGAATATCTGAATTGCTGCATAGCTGATAGGACATGACAGGAATCTAACTGACTTTTTATAAATAACTTGACATGCTCAAGATGCTTCAAACCAGAGATCCTGTTACGGATACCATAAATACTGGATAATATTTGTTTTATTCGCATACTGTCAACAGAATTTACAATACACTGGATATCAATAGGTTTAGAGTTATCTATTTTAAGTTGGACCCTAATAAAATGAAGTTTGAGATTCCCGTAACGCCAAACTATCTTCTTGTTACCCCCTCCCATCAGGGTTCCAGCATCTCCAAAAACCTTTGAAGAACCTAAGTTAACGGCAACACCCTTCAGGGTAAACACATGGAGAGACACCTTTACGAAATCACTTTCCGTTTCCTCGATATCGTAAGTTACAATCAACGATCGTAAATGCAGATTATTGAAAATTTTAACATTTGTAATTCTTGGCAGACCGCATTTTGCAATTACAGCCCCTGGAATTATTCCAATAAATACAATTAAAACAACACGTATCATCATAGGTAAAACTGCAATTAACCTTTAAAATATTTTTAACTTATCAGGGCAGTAAATCAAGCTTCCGGATGTCCTAACCGCACAGATGATACTTCCATTATTAAAAAAGCCAAGTAATCAGGTCATAAGCTACATGGGCGACAGACCAGAACTTTAAGATTTTGCATACAAAATTTCTTTTTCCCCAAAAAGTCTTTCGGCTTTAATTCCCATTTCCTTACATTTAGAAATAAACATATCTGATTGTATAATTGGATTGGAATCATCGGTATATTTTATGCTACTGATAAATTCGACCCACGGTTCCTGACCCATCGCATAAACGTAAGCCTCTTTTGGGTGAAAAATATCGACCAGGGCAAGCCCCCTACTGCAGTCTGAACCCGACAGACGGCGGCTGGAATCCTTATCTCTGGAGAGTCTGGACGGCATTAGGGGGCCATACAGCCATGATAATGGCGCTCCGTCACATTCCATTCCCAAAAAGATCACATCAACATCTCCCGTAATTTTTTGAATGTTATGATATAATTCCGGCTCTACAATTCGGGAATCTGCAAAAAAAAGCAGCTTAAAGCTATTTATACTAACCAGATAACAGGATTTGGACAGAATATTGAGATCACTGTGCTCACCAGTAAACGGTATGCCCGTTATAGTCAGATCGTCAAACTTGATGACATCCATTTCTTCTATGGCAGTAACATTCTGAAATCCTATTTTTTTAAACATCCTTTTCAGATCCGGATCCTCAAGCTTACCTGTGTGACTTGCAGGTACAATCATTTTTTTTATCCGATGCCTGAGAGGAAGCAAGGTCTCCAGTAAAATATGATCCTGATGGTTATGAGTTATCAGCACATAATCGATCTCTTCAGGCAAATGATAATCAGAAAAATGCTCAACTGTTGAATGATATCCATAATAACTTATAAGAGGATCAATCAAAATACTTATCCCATCAGTTTCAATCAGGATACAGGCATGTCCAAAATAACGCATTCTTATCTTGTTTCCATTGTAAGGCAGGTATGCGCCGGGTGCTTCCTCAGTAAAGAATGTTGCAAATAATTCCTGCGCTTCCGGGGGAATATTTAATTCCTGTTTGATTGTCTCAAAATCCTTTGCCTTACGTTTCATTCGGGCCAGGCTGTCGATGCTGTCCCTGTTAAAAGGAATCGGGATGTCTATTGCTTGAGAATCAGCAAGTCGCGGTGTGCTTAAACAAAATGGACGCCGGTCGTTATTCGTTAACCACAATGCTATACTTTGAGTGCTCTCATCATAAAATGCACTTTCATAAAGCAGTGCTTCAAAAAAACGAAAACCGGGATTTCCATTCAGATCATAAAATAATTCCACGTAACCTCTAAGAAGTGACGGAATCCTTTCGTAAAGATTTTCCAACCCGAATCCTGAGGCCTCTCCAAGCAATAGGCGGTTCAGTTCTCTGATGCCATTTGCAAGTTCTATCAGAGACTTTCGGCTTTCTAAAGTCGTCTTTAATAAATCATTTACAATGCCGGTTCTATCAGGCGGTAAGTCCATAAAAGGGCCGCCAAGCATTTTGGGGTTTTTTACTGCCTGCTCATGAACATTAGGTGCCAAAATGAAAGACTCCATAATTTTGATATGCCTTTCCACGATATTCATCGCAGCAGTACAAGGGCTTATTAGGTGGCTCCAGGCATACCATTTATCAATTAAGGGTTCAATGACAACATTGGGTTTAAGGTAGACTTCTCTTTTATAATTCGGCATACAACCACACGGCAAATTCGCTGTTCGTTTATTATAATAATATCTCTCAAGGTAAAAATTAATTTTGAAAGTTTATAATTAATAATTAATTATATCTTCAACAAAAGGGGCATAAAATCATATTTAGGTTAGTAGTATAGATCTATATATTTTATATTTGGTAAAACTATATCTGTTGGAACGCCTGCAGAATTATTTAACAAAAAAACAATATTGAAAATATTTAGTTTGACAAACTTACAAGAGGAAGAGCCGGCTGGGTTACCTATACAGTATTCGCGAAATTTCAAGATAAATCTCCGCTATACAAAAGCAGAACTAATAATTAAACACCTAAACTACGCTTATATCCATAATAAAGCATATAAAAATCTATGAAAAATCCAGCATTTACTGTTATTATTCCCTGGTATAACAGACCGGAAATTCTAAAAACCCTGCAAGCAAACAAATCGATCTTCAAAAAGTATGGGGCCGAAGTAATCATATCAAATGTAGGCGGAGACCCCGGAATGATTAAACATCTTTGCGATGATAATATCAGAATAGTTCAAATATTATATAAGAAATTCAACAAATGTCTTGCACTGAATATTGGCGCTTTGTCAAGTTCGTCTGAAACATTATTTTTTTTGGATGCAGATATGATATTAACCGAAGACTTTATTGAAGAAGCGCTGGCACATGTTGATAATAATAATATTGTAATTATCGATGAAGTACTTGAATCCTCTTATGATAAACAGAAATTATATGACAATTCCCAGTTGGACGAAGTCATGGTATATTTGGATATCAAGGCAAAAAATGGCAGGACCGCCAGAATCAGAATGGAGCGCCAGCCGGTGAATTATTACAGTAAAATAGGGAATGGAATTATTTTCTTAAAAAAGAAAGACTTTTTAAGCGTTAACGGAATGAACTCTAATTTTATCGGCTGGGGGTTTGAAGATAATGACTTATTAATAAGGCTTCAGCTACAGCTTGATGTAGGCGTTAAAATAATGGGATCGATGACTCATTTAACCCATGATGATTCATTAAGAGATACCCAAGGAAAAACAATAGAGGAACATGAGAAGATAAACTCAATGGTTGCATTGCAGTTTTATATTAAAGGGATCTACGAAGGGACTTTTAATGAAGATATTGCCTTAAATAACGTAGAAATTGTTCCCTGGCCCTAAGTGGTGAAATCTCAAACCTTAATGAGTGAAATGAATCAGAAAGCATCTTATCTGTCGGACAGAAAGCTCAAACTAGAATCTTTTATAGCTTTTCATCAAAATAATTTAAATCTTAATTTTAAAGGAAAATTACCAAGACTGTTCTTTTTTCCAGTTCCACCAGAAATTGAATTTGTAAACGAAAATCTTTATCTGGTAAACAATGATTTGTATAAAGAGGATTATGGTACGTTTAAGATCTTGATTAACAATTTAAAAACACTTTGCCTGACGGCAGATATTGCCCAAGCTGATTTTGTGGTATTAGCACTTAACTTATATTTTCATTCTGAATTGTCAGCTTATAAACTTCGGGAACTGGTAGCGGAAATAAGAAAATCAGCCCCTGGTAAACAGTTGATCTTGTTTTCAATAGGGGATTTCTGTCTGAAATCGGTAAACAGATCTACCACCTTTGAAAGAGCCCTTTTAAAGAGTTTACCTACTACAAAAGACTTAGTCATAGAATTTGTTCAGCCTTCTGATATATTTATACATTTTGAATCCACGATCGATTTCTATTTTAGTGATATTGCCATTTTTCCACTTATTGAAATTTTACCTATATCGCCTTATTTGTCCAAAAAAGAGTTTTTATTTTCTTTTGTCGGAGAGTTTTACAAGGAAGGCTGGCCGGCCGGATTTATAAGGAGTCCGGATAACAGCACTGTCTGGGAGCGATTGGCAGAGAGAAACATTCAAAATTCTTTGTTACTGAGCGCTGATCAGGTCATTACCAAACATGAGTCTAATCCGTTTATTGATATACCCAGAAGAAGTACATTTACGCTTTGTCCCCGGGGAATCACATCATGGTCTTTCAGATTGTTTGAGGCTATCTTAAGCGGCTCTATCCCTGTTATATTGTCCGATTCTTATATAAAGCCATTTTCTTCCATTATCCCATGGGATAGCTTCACTTTAACTTACCCGGAACATACCTTAAACCAAATAGATGCCATCCTTGAAAATATTCAGCCACACATAATAGAGAATCTGATGGTTAATGTACATAAAAACCAGCATTGGTTTACAGCCTCCGGTTTGATCAGATTGGTTTGCGAGGCTCTGACCGAAAAATTACTTTCAAAAAGCGGAGATCTGTAAATACTGGTAAAATGTTCACTTGACTTTTTTCCAGCTGTAGTATTTCCCATGTTCAAAGATGGTGAGATGATCAACCCTGCCATTAGCGCCGGTTATAAATTTAAAGATACTCCCATAAGTTTTCTGAAAGAATACATTCCTTGATTGTGCATAAAGAATAAGAGTTGGAAATTTGTTATCTCTTGATGATACATTCAAATGCCCATCTTTTTTGGTGATAACAATCTCATCCTGGTCATTTAAAGTATATGTTCCAACAAAATATTTTGCCGCGTCGTTGTCGAGTTTTACTTCTTTCGGTGTTTTCCATAAGGAATAATGGTTATTAAACACGATTGCTGCCAGATCATTATTTAAATTATCAAGGCTTTCCTGATAATCACCGACATTATTCAATATTATAATGGTAACATCCTGGTCGGGGAAATATGTGATATACGACTTAAAACCGATCAATCCTCCGCTGTGTCTGATAACAGCTTTTTTACTTAAGGTATCAACCCACCAACCAAATCCATAATTGCCAAGATTTTTAGTAAGCATTGTTTTCCAGGATTTTTGCGTAAGGATTGATTTTTCAGCTAATACCTTTGTCCACTGATACAAATCGCCAACTGTACTATAAATCCCCCCGGCAGAGAAATAAATAGTAGAATCGACATAAAAAGCCTTCTTTTGAATTTCTCCATTTAATTTTTGATAACCCGTTGCTTTTAGAGGGCTTTTAAGATGAATAAAATCAAAGCCGGAATGATCCATATGGAAAGGTTTGAAAATAGTCTCTCTTACAACTTTTTCATAAGATTTTCCGGTAAGTTTTTCAATTATCATTCCAAGGAGATAGTAATTTGAATTACTGTATCTGAACTTTGCACCAGGCTTAAATGCAGGTGGCTTATTAGTAAATTTGTGTAAAATATAATTTTGTGTAACAGGATGTGAAACTAATAGGGAATCTTCAGGCCCTATATCTTGGGCAAAATCATAAAGTCCTGACGTATGGTCAAGTAGGTTCTTTATAGAAATCTTATGCCACTGCGGAAAAGCCGGGAAATATTTAGTGACCTTGTCGTTAACAGACAATTTCCCTTCATCCTGGAGCTTCATGATAAGCGTGGCTGTAAAAGATTTAGTTAGTGACGCTATCTGAAATATCGTATTCTCATCATTCAGTGTATGTTTAGAATAGTTTTTCCATCCATATCCTTTTTTTAATATGATATGGCCTTTTTTGGCGACCAGTACCGATCCGTTAAATGCATTGGCGGTAACGGCAGAATTAAGATACTGGTCTAATTGAGAACCTACCTCCGGAAATGTCCGGTGATCCTGTTGTGCAAGGGAATATGAACTGACCGATAAAAAACAAATTAAAAGGCCAATTTTCACACTCCAATGTATAATTTCTATAAAATTTTCTTTTGAAGGGGTATATACTTTAAAATTATTGTTTTTCATAAAATTGCTGTTTATTTGACTAGGATGATGATCGTTTCGTTTAATTTTACCTTGGGCTAATTAATTCAGGTCATAGAAACAAGAATCTTTCTATTCCCTTTATAAGGCCTTCGTCCATGACAAACCAGTACATTGTCAAGAAAAAGAAGATCTCCTTCAGACCAAGGACTCACAACAGCCAACGTCCTGATCGTGGAGGTGATTTCCTCAATCATATCCCGTGTAATTTCCGTATCGTCGCCGAAACAAACATACGTCGGTAAATCTTCTTCTTTCCGGTAAATAGAAAGCAGGCTTTCATATATCTCTGCTGACAGGTGGAGTGGATGAAACTGGTCAATTTGATTAAACCAAACTTTTTCGCCTGAAATGGAATGCTGGATAATTCCATCCCTTAATTGAATAAGCTTTATTCCTCCACCTCTCGTCCACTGGTAGCTGATATCATTTTCGCGGCAATGTCTTTCTACATCAGCCATCTCATTCGTTTCAAAGGTACTTTGCCAAGAAGGGCCTAATCCCCTTCCGCCATGTAAATTTCTTATGTATTTTATTTTTTTTTCTTCGATCTCCTTAATTAACCGCTTGTCCATATTCAAAAAAATTTCCCTTGAGTCAGCTATTGGTGTTTCTCCGCCGGCTTGTGCGGCAACAATACAACAAAACATCAGCCTGGATGGCCATTTACTTGCGTATGAAAGTTCATTGTGAAGGGTAATCGGTAAGCTGGAATCGTATTCCGTTGATGTATATACTTTTGACGTAAGTTTCGTCCTTGGCGAATTCCCGTCTACATAATCAAACGGGGTCGGATTTATGAAATTGGTTAATTTCTCGAAATCGCTGGCAGTGTTTATTTTAATACCTCTAAAAAGAACAGCTCCCCTCGTTAATAAATTCGAATTTACGGCTTCTATACTGCCCTGGTACCATTGAAAAAAATCTTCAATTTTCACCGGGGCGGTAAACTCAATAACCACTGGAAATTTATCCGCATGGATGCGCACATCGCCATTTGAATACATATTTGGTAAATTTTTCATATAAATTGATATAAATCGAGTAAGACAAATGTGCATTTACTTCACTTATCTGATGATTGCTTGATTAACCTGGCTGTCATCCGTATTGCTGGCCTTTTATTTTTCTTAAAATTATTTCGATGATTTTACCCTCTTGTCCGAAAATAAAAAAGTGCCCCCCGGGAAATTTAATTATCTCGATTTTCTTTTCTGTCTCAGCCTGCCAAGCTTCTGCCTCGGCACGAGAGATTTTATCTTCAGTGCCTATCATAACTGTTATAGGTATATCCAGAGCCACTTCAACTTCATGCCGGTGAGTTTCGATCAGCCGAAAATCGGCCCTTATTATCGGCTCAAAAATATCCATCATGTATTTGTCATTCAGTATTTCTTCCGGACATCCTCCCAGTTTAATCAAGTTATCGATAAAATCTTTCCGGGGAAGTAAATGCCGTAAAACTTGCTGATCTTTTACAGATGGCCCTCCGCTGCCGGAAAAAAAAAGGTGGCAAGGTTTATTTAGATTTTCATTAACAATCTTTCTTGTCAGGAGATAACCTAGAATTGTCCCCATGCTGTGTCCATAAATACCATAAGGAGCTTTCAAATGATCTTTTACCTGATCAAAAATATCATTTACCATATCAGAAATATTGACCAGTAGGGGCTCATTTATCCTTGACCCTCTTCCAGGCACTTCTATTGGTATTATATTAATACCATTCCTTTTAGCCGCCCCGGTAAAGCCAGAGTAGGAATACTGAGATCCGCCCGCATAGGGTAAGAAAATGACGTTCATTAGTTTTAATATTATATTAGCTTCTGAAGTTTAACTTAGTTTCTGTTTCTCCGAAATTGAATTTGATAATTCTATCCGCAACTGGGTAATACATGTCATCATGTGTGACGATAATAACCGTCTTACCTCTCATCTTCAAATCCTGAAGGACATAATTATAAAAATATGACCGAAAAAAAGGATCTTGATCTGCTGCCCACTCATCAAGTACGAGCAAATCTTTATTCTCCAATAATGCATAAATGAGACTGATCCGTTTTTGCTGGCCTTTGGATAATTCTATATCCAACTTATTTTTTTCTTCATTAATAGTAACAATTTCATTGATTTTCATTAAAGTGATATATTCTAAAAGCTCTTTATTCCGATGGTTAATCTCAAAATCGTCATAGTTTTGGGAAAGCATATAATTGTCAGCGAAGACTACAGCTATCCGATTTCTGTAATTAGCATAATTGTTTTTTGTTATAAGGTGACCATTGAAAAATATTTGTCCGGAAGTTGGTCGCAAAAGTCCGACCAATATATTTAGGAATGTCGTCTTCCCACTTCCGTTCCCCCCTGTAATGAAAATTAGTTCCCCACTGGAAATCACCATGTGCTCAACCTTAATCGAAAACTGATCCTTATTTCCATCATAAAAATAAACCAGATCTCGAATATTCAGACTGCTGAAATCTTCGTTTAGTTGTTCATTTTCGGCGTTATTGCCAGCAGTTCCCTCTACCCAATCAATCTGAAGATCAAACTCATTAAGCTTTTTCATGGATGCCTTCATTCTGGAATAATATGGAATAAAGGCAATCAAAGAAGCAATCGGCCCCATTAAAAATAACAGCGTGATGATGAAACCGGTCACCATCTTGGAATCTACCGCAAAATACTGCGGTAGTACGTATAAAATAACCCCAATTAAGATGAACCAGAAATACCTTCCTAACAATTCATTATTAAGCCACTTCACAGAAGCTATTATAGTAAGTTCTTTTACCGTATTTCTGTTTTTATCGAGTTCATCAAATAAATTCTCTGATTTGACCGTACTCATTTTTATCTCTTTAAACCCATTTAGCAGATCATGGATATTTTTATGATAATCATCCGTAAGAGCTCTGGTTTTATCTATAATTTTTTGGGTCTCCTGTGTTCTGAAATAGTACATGAAACCTAATATTGCCAATAAACAATATACGGCAAGAGCTCCGAACAATGATACTGTAGAAAGATAAACGAGTCCAACGATCAAAATTATGATCGAGTTAAAAGTTTCGATAAAATGATTGGGAAACTGACTGATAATTTCGGTATCCTGTAAATATGAATATACCTTTTCACTTCCATAGTTTTTGAAGTCCTCGTAAGAAGAAAGCCGGACTTTTTGAAAAAGTAATATGCCACTATCATAAGATAATCCGACTGTCATTTTCAACATAAATGTTTGGAAAAATCTACTCACAAAATAAGATATGATTATTAACACGATAAAAATCAATAAAGCATTATCCTTGAAATAAGGCAATGGCACATTGGTGATTTTGCTGTTTATTAAAAGTAATAAAGCATTGTTCCAAACCGCATTAGTGAGTCCCAAAGCGATAAGAAATAAATAAAAGTACTTTGACTTATTTTGTAATATTTTAAATATTTCCATTCAGTGGTTATCTTAAAGTAATGAATAGTAACTTTATCCAATTGATTTTCTTTCCTTCGGCCTTAAGCCGGTTGTGGAAAGAATTTAGTTTTTTATAAATGACAGGATATGTTTTTTTATGCTTTCCTTATTCTTTTGTTCCATGATGGTCTCGTGATTTCCATCGATCAGCACATGCACAATTTTGCCGGATGTATAATTTAGCCAGATTTGCATATCTGTTTTATTGTTATTGTCCCTGGCTTCAATCGCGAGAATATTCCCCTTAATGGAACCGACTGTTGTGTAACCCATCGAAATTGAATTGCTGTTCAGAAATACTTTTTTTAATTGTTTTTTATAAACCTGGGGCATTCCATCAAAAAACACTTCAAAAAGACGCTCGTTATCCCTTACCTCAAGATTTGGAAAATCCTTATAAGGTTTATTGTTAATGTAAGCTTCAAGCAGTATCAGTTTAACTTTTAAGCCGGAAAGTTCGAGTCTTTTTGCCAAGTCGAACGCTACAGATACACTCCATGAATACCCAAGCAGTATCACATCTCCATGAGGTAAAATATCTAAAATATCCGCGGAGAACTTTTCAATCAGTTCATCTCTTGATTTAGCCATTCCTGTATTTTGGAAATAGCCATCGAAGAGAAACCCATAGCAGCTTAAATGATTTTCCAGGGATGTTGCAAGAGGAATATAGGACAACGGTATCCCATCCGCTGGAGGAATCATAAAACAGGATGGGTTCCGTGCATCTGAAGTATTTAACTTTACAATTTGACTTTTACCATCCGGTTCCCCTTCATAAAGATATTTTGCCAACTCAGCAATTGTCGGATAATTAAACAGGTCATTTAAAGTAAGGTTAAAATTCAATTTTAGATAAACTTCGTAGGTTAAAAACAGGGTAATACTTGATCGGCCACCGCATTCAAAAAAATTGCTATCGATAGCCATTTTATCTTTATTCAGTATCTTGCTCCAAACGCCGGTTAAAATATTTTCAATCTTGTTGATGGTTTTTCTGGGAAGATCGATACCGGATTCGGGAATATAATTATCAACGTTCAAATAATTACTGATGGCAATTTCGTCCGCAGTAACCTTGTCTTCATTACCTTCACTTGTTTCGCTGGTTGTCAAAATAAGTAGTTTTTCAATAATCTCGTAAAGCAGTTTCCAGCAGGTATCGCCAAAGTTTTGGATTTCTTTTTGATCATATTGGCTTTTAGCATAACGTATCTCTATCAATAGATTATCTTCAATCCTACAGATAATATCTAGTGCAAAAATGTCATTTGTTGCGAAACCTTGTTCATTTAGCGACCTTTGGTCTGCCTTAAATTCACCCTGATAAAGGACATTACTAAATTGTCCCTGATAATTAAAGGATATTTCAGGTGTTAACTCATCTGACAACAAAGTTGCCGGGCTGAAAACATTGTTAAATAGGCTGTAAACAAACCTATTTTCAGGCAAGGTTGACAGTAAACTCCTGGCCTTATCCAACATTGATAAGCAATCCTCTTCTAGCGAAAACTCCATTAGAACGGGATATTCATTTGTGAAACACCCAATTGTCCTGTTGAAATTTAGTCCGCCAAGATTTTTTTGCCGTCTGTTATCTTTCACATCAACTAGAAATCTATTGCTGTTGAAACATTTACTATAAGCAATTCCGATTGCACAAAGAAGCATATCGTTGATGTCCATCCCATAGCCAGCATTTGATCGTTTTAATAATAACTCGGCCACCTTATGATCCAGAACAACTGTATTGGTGCCAAATTCTTTAAATGGCTTTGCAGCTCTGAAGGAGGATACTTCTTTGCAATCTATATTTTGCCAATAGCTGATTTGTTTCTTTCCTTTTTTATTTTCCGCAAAGCTATACAGGTACTTTGTCCAGCTTTTAAAGGAACTTGTCTTCGCGCCTAACTCCAAAGCATTGCCTTCCCGGTATTGTTCGTAAAGAGTATTTAAGTCTTGTAAAAGAATGTTCCAGGATTCATAATCGATAATTGCCCCATGTATTGCAATATATATGCAACATCTCGTTTTTAGCTCAAAAACTGCAGTCCTCATCAGTCCCTGCTTTTCTTTATCGATTTCATCATTGATTTCGTCAGTAACTCTTTTAATGAAAAGAGGTTCAGATTCTTCATTTCGAACTTTATAATACTGAATTGAAACAGGGTAATCCATTTCGTGGATAAAAAAACCTGATTTGTTTTTATTCTCCGTTAAGCCTGCGCGTAATAAATCATGATGTTCCTGCAATTTCTTTATAATAACTGTAGCCGTGTCTAATTTCACTTTATCGTCTGCGTAAAATAGTATTGACTGTACCTTATCCGTTGACTTTTGGGATGTTTTATTTAGATATTTCTTTTGATATGGTGTCGGGATGACTTTTCCAGACATCAGTGCTGCATTTAGTGCGTCGTTTCCATTTCTTGCCCTGATGATTTCTGAGATCTCTGCGATTGTTGAGTATTTGTATAAGTCTGAGATATTGAGTTCAGCTCCCCATATAATTAACTGAGAAAAAACTCTTAGTAACTTAAGAGAGTTGCCTCCGGATTCAAAAAAATCATCATAGATACTTATTGCCCCATTCGCTAATATTTTTCCCCATATTTCATATACGATCTGTTCTGTATTGTTTCTTGGCTTTTGTTTTGTTATTTCGGGGTTCAAATTTACCGTTGGATCTGGCAGCGCTTTTTTATCCAACTTACCACTACTCGTTAAAGGAAATTCTGTTACGCTCACTAAGGACGACGGTTGCATATAATTTGGCAATTTTGCTTTTAAGAAAGCCTTTAGCTTTGGAATTTCTACGGCATCCTTACTTTTAAAATAGGCCATTATTAACTTGTTCTGTTCTGTTCCCCTGACTATTACTGCTGAACTTGTAATTCCCTTGAAACAATTTATTGTCGTCTCGATTTCATCCAATTCTATTCTTTGTCCTCGAAGCTTTATCTGATTGTCCAGCCTTCCTAAATATTCAATATTCCCATCAGGGAGCCAACAGCCAACATCTCCGGTTTTATAAATCCGGTTTTCAGGTTTTATACGGTTAATAACAAATCTTTCTTTAGTCAGGTCGGGCAGATTAAGATACCCCCTTGCGAGCCCTACCCCACTTAAAATAATTTCTCCCGGTATCCCCACAGGAACCGGATTCATCATTTTATCCATGATATATATTTGCATGTTGTTGATTGGCTTCCCTATCGGAATTACGGTATCATTGCTTCTTGTAGCATAATAACTCACATCCACGGAAGCTTCCGTGGGTCCGTATAAATTGTGTAGTGGTATCGTTAGCTTTTTATAGTATTTTTTAACCAGCTCAACGGTAAGCGCCTCACCGCTTGCTATGACCATATCAAGTGAAATCAGTTGATTGATCTGATTTGTTTCCAGATCGTCTAAAAATGCCTCTAATATTGATGGTACAAAATGCACAACTGTTACTTGGTATACTTTTATATGGTCAGCTAGGAGGTGGGTGGAATATATTATTTCTTTTTTACAGACAACCAATTTTGCACCATAACAAAGCGTTAAAAATATTTCCCACACTGAAACGTCAAATACAAGGGGGGTTCTTTGGAGTACTACAGCTGTATTATCAAACCCGTAATTTTTCCACATCCAGTTGATGCGATTGACCACCCCCCTGTGCTCTACCATCACTCCTTTCGGGTGACCCGTCGAACCTGACGTATAGATCACATAGACAATATCTGATGGCTTATTCAACGCAGGAAGGTTTGCCGCAGAAGCAGGAACGCTGTTTGCCAGCAACTCCAGCAGG